>CAZMSN010000008.1:0-46582 GCA_964569015.1 uncultured Acidimicrobiaceae bacterium
CTCAACGACGCCTCATCGCCGCCGCCAGATCGGCGACCGCCGGCCGGAGCGAGTCCGCCGCCGCTGCTGCACTCGGGGCGTCTAGCACTCTGCGCACCAGCACCGACCCGACGATCACACCGTCGGCGACCCCGGCGGCAATCCTCGCCTGTTCCGGGGTCGAGATGCCCACCCCCAGCACCAGCGGGATATCGGTGGCCGCCTTCACCCGGGCCGCCAGATCGACGGCGCGCCCGCTCGATTGCGCCCGCTCGCCGGTCACCCCCATGTCGGCGACGCCGTAGATGAACACCGGCTCGGCCGCCACCACCTGCGCCAGCCGCTCGGCCGGCGTCGTCGGGGCCACGAACAGCGCCAGCCCCAACCCTCTGCGCTCGAAGGCCGCGCGGAAGTCGGCGGACTCGTCGACCGGCATGTCGGCGACGATGACCCCCGAGCCACCTGACGCGGCCACCCGGTCCGCGAACTCGTCGAGCCCGATCCGAAACACCGGGTTGGCGTAAGTCATCACCACCACCGGTTTGCCGGTGCGCTCGGTTACCGCCGCTACTACGTCTAGGCCCGGCTCGAGCCCGGACCCGGCCTCCAGCGCCTGGAGCCCGGCTTCGTGGATGGTGGGGCCGTCCATGAGCGGATCCGAATACGGAATCCCCACCTCGAAGCCGTCAGCCCCGGCGGCCGCCATCGCCTCGAAGAGCGCCGGGGACTCGGACACCGTGGGAAGACCCGCGGTCATGTAGGGCAGGAGCGCCGCTCGATCCTCGGCGGCGGTCGCCGCGAACATGTCTCGCAGCCGATCGAATCCGTCAGTCATCCCGAGCCTTCAGTTGTTCCAGGTCCTTGTCCCCGCGACCTGACAGGTTCACCACCACGTTCTTGCCGACGAGGCTCTCGGCCTCGCGGACCACCCAGGCCAGGGCGTGCGCCGACTCCAGGGCGGGGATGATTCCCTCGGTCTCGGTGAGCAGGTGAAGTGCCGCCACCGCCTCCTCGTCGGTCACGGTCTCGTAGCGCACCAGTCCTGCCTCCTTGAGATAGGCATGCTCGGGACCGACGCCCGGGTAGTCGAGCCCGGCCGAGATCGAATGGGCCTCGAGGATCTGGCCGGCGTCGTCTTGGAGGAGATAGGACAACGAGCCGTGGATCACCCCCGGAGTGCCGGCCGCCAGGGAGGCGCCGTGGTGCCCGCTGGCCAGGCCCAAGCCGCCCGCTTCCACGCCCACCAGCTCCACTCCCGATCCGGCATAGGGATAGAACACACCGATGGAGTTCGAACCCCCGCCGACGCACGCCACGATGACGTCCGGCTCCGGCCGCTGTGGGGTCGAGCCGTCCATCTGCCGTTGCAGCTCCTCCCCGATGACCTTCTGGAACTCGCGCACGATCCACGGGAAGGGGTGCGGCCCCACGACCGAGCCGATGATGTAGTGCGTCGTCTCGACCGTGGCGACCCAGTCACGCAGCGCCGCCGACACCGCGTCCTTGAGAGTGGCAGCCCCCGTCGCAACCGGTATCACCTCGGTCCCGAGCAGCCGCATGCGGAGCACGTTGGGAGCCTGACGCTCGATGTCCTTGGTCCCCATGTACACGACGCCTTCCAGACCGAGCAAGGCACATGCGGTGGCAACGGCAACGCCGTGCTGGCCAGCACCCGTCTCGGCGATGATGCGGTGCTTACCCATGCGTTGGGCGAGCAGCGCCTGTCCGATGGTGTTGTTGATCTTGTGGGCGCCGGTATGGGCGAGGTCCTCGCGCTTGAGGAAGAGGCGCATCCCGAGCCGCTCCGAGAGGCGCCGGGCCCGATAGACCGGGGTGGGACGGCCGACATAGGTGGTGAGGAGCTCCTCCATCTCGGCCTGGAACGCCGGATCGGCCCTCGCCTCTTCGAAGGCGGCCTCCAGCTCCAGCAACGCCGGCATGAGGGTCTCAGGAGCGAACCGTCCCCCGTAGGATCCGAACCTGCCCTGCTCGTCGGGACGCTCCAACCTCACGCCTGCTTCGCCTTCCTGATGAAGTCGCCCACCCTACCGTGGTCCTTGACACCCGGAGCCGACTCCAGGCCGCTCGAAGCGTCAACGCCCCACGGGTGCAGCGCCCGAACGGCCTCCGCCACATTGTCGGCGCCGAGACCTCCCGCCAGCACCCACGGACGCTCGATCCCGGTGGCAAGCTCCCAATCGAAGCGGCGGCCGGTGCCCCCGAGCACCTCGGCATCGGAAGCATCGAGGAGCGGAATGCCCTCTCCCGGAGGCGGAAGCACCATGTCGGCGGCCGCTCTCACCGGCCGCAGCACGAAGAGCCCGGCGGCGACCGCGACCGCGGCCGCCAACGCCGCGTCGGCACCGTAGGGCTGCACGCCCCCGGCGCCGACCTCAGCTGCGATGGCCAGCAGCTCGTCGGGCGCGAGATCGATCGTGAGCACCACTTTCTCGACGCTGCCTGCCACGGCCGCCAGCGCCGCCGCCCGGCGCGGCGTCACGAAACGGGGAGACTCGGGAATGAGCACAAAACCTACGGCGTCCGCTCCAGCCGTCACCGCGGCGGCCACGTCTTCTTCTTCCGTCAGCCCACAGACCTTGACCCAGGTCACGGCGCGGCCTTCCGCAACGCCGCCACGAATCCCTCCGGGTCACCAGCGCGTACCGCCGCCTCCCCCACCAGGATGGCGTCGTAGCCGGCCGTCGCCATGCGGGCCGCCCCGTCCGGCGACGAGACACCGCTCTCGGCGACCTTGATCGCCGCAACCGGGATGTCTCCGGCGAGCCGCTCGGCCACCGCGAGGTCGGTGACGAAGGTGCGCAGGTCCCGGTTGTTGACCCCGATCAGACACGCCCCCGTGTCGCGGGCGACCGCGAGGTCTTCCGCATCGTGTACCTCCACCAGCGCATCGATCCCGACCTCCGCGCTGACGGCGAGCAGTCGCTGCAGCCGCTCCGGCTCCAGAATCGCGACGATGAGCAGCAGTGCATCCGCTCCCGCGCCCGCTGCCTCGTACACCTGGAGCGGGTCGATGATGAAGTCCTTGCGCAACACGGGCAGCGGTACCGCCGCACGCACCGCCCTCAGATCGTCGAGCGAGCCGCCGAAGTAGACCGGCTCGGTGAGCACAGAGACGGCGGCCGCTCCCCCCTTCCAATAGGCGGTCGCTTGCGCTACCGGATCGAGCCCCGGCGCGATCGGGCCCGCAGACGGCGACCGGCGCTTGATCTCGGCGATCACCTGGAGCCCCGGAGCCGAGACGGCATCGACGAAACCTCGGACCGGTTCCCGTCGCCCCGTCCATTCCTCAGGGGGCGCGGCGGCGAGGGCGGTGACCCGCAGCCGGGTCGCTTGCAGGATGTCGGCGAGCATGGTGGGGATCGTAGCCCCGACGGTCCCTCGGCCCGGACGCCGGTGGCCCCCACAATACCCCTGACACGGTGCGTCGCCGATCGGTACGCTCGGTAGTTGCGGCATCGCACCCCCACCGCCGCTCCCGAAGGAGAAGGTTTCCATGACCCGCCGCCACCATCAACGAGGACGAGTCCACGTGGCAGGCGCCTGATCCCGCGGTGCCGGAGACCTACCCGCCCGATTCGGATCAGCAGCAGGCCGCCGTTGCCGCCACCGCGGATCTCGACGGGTACAACTGGGGCTACGACCCCTGGCACTACACGACTCCCGAAGGCTCGTACTCCACCGACCCCGACGGCCCCGCCCGAACCGTGGAATTCCGGGAAATGGTGCAGTCGCTCAACGAGCCCGGGCTGCGGGTGGTGATAGACGTCGTGTACAACCACACCACCGCCTCGGGCCAAGCCGACAGGTCGGTGCTCGATCGCATCGTGCCCGGGTACTACCACCGCCTCGACGGCGACGGGGTGGTCGAGACCTCCACCTGCTGCGCCAACACCGCCACGACAACGGCGGTACCCGTGTTCAGGAGGAGGATGCCCGTCTTCGGGAGGTGGCGCCGCTAGGCCCGTCCATCCCCGAGAGCGGCAGACCGCGCTCCGCCGGCCCTGCGGGCTCAGATGGCGCGGGAGCCCTCGATGGCGGCCAGCACCGCGGCGGCTTTGCTGAGGCATTCCTGGTACTCGGAAGCAGGGTCGCTGTCGGCCACGATGCCCGCTCCCGCCTGTACCCAGGCCTTCCCGCCGGCCGCGACCAGAGTGCGCAGGGCGATGGCGGTGTCAACGTTGCCCGAGAAGTCGATGTAGCCGACCGCACCGGCGTATGGGCCTCGCGCCGTCGGCTCGAGGTCGTCGATGATCTCCATGGCCCGCACCTTCGGAGCCCCCGAGACCGTGCCGTGCGGGAAGGTGGCGCGGAGCACGTCCACCGGCCCGACCCCGGGACGAAGGGTTCCCGACACGTTGGAGACGATGTGCATGACGTGCGAGTAGCGCTCGATCACCATCAGCTCGTCGACGGTGACCGATCCGTACTCACACACTCGCCCCAGATCGTTGCGGGCCAGATCGACCAACATCACATGCTCGGCGCGCTCTTTGGGGTCGGCCAGCAACTCCCGCTCCAGGGCGGCGTCCTCCTCGTCGGTGGCGCCCCGCGGCCGGGTCCCGGCGATGGGCCGGCTCGTCGCTTGCCCGTCGCGGGCACGAGACATCACCTCGGGCGAGGAGCCGACGATGGCGACATCCCCGTGCCGCACGAAGAACATGAAGGGCGATGGATTCACGAGCCGCAGCGACCGGTAGATCGAGAACGGGTCGCCCTCGAAATCGACCTCCAACCGTAGCGATGGCACGATCTGAAAGGCATCGCCCGCCTTGATGTGCTCGATTGCGACCCGCACTGCCGCCTGGAACTCGTCCGCTGTCATGTTGGCACGAGATTGAGGCGTGCGATCGAAGTCCGGCCTGCGATGAATGCGATACGACTCCCCGGCACCCAGCGCTTCGACCGCCGCCGCCAGGTCCTCGACCGCGGTGTCATAGGCGGCGCCCGGATCGCCGTCACCGACGAAGACGTTGCGGATGAGGCGCACCGTCTGACGAAAGCGGTCGACGACGGCGAGCATCCCGAAGAAGTGCCACATCATCTCGGGAAGGCCCCGATCGTCGGGAGGGCGGTTCGGCAGGTGCTCGATGCAACGCACCACGTCGTAGGCGAGGTACCCCACCGCACCCGCATACAGAGGTGGCGGTAGGTCGCCCAGGCCGACTGTCTCCGGTGGCGGCGTGGTGTACCGCCCGATCACCTGCTCGAGCACAGTGAGCGCGTCCCCGGCGGGTATCTCCACCGACGCGCCCTCGGCCCAGCACCTGCCGTCGCGTGCCAGCAACGTGAACTCGGGGCGCCATCCCACGAACGACCAGCGGGCCCACCGGTCCCCACCTTCGACCGATTCGAGGAGGAAACCGGGCTGCTTCGCCACCAGCTTCTCGAAGACCGAGACGGCGGTCTCTCGATCGCCGAGCACCTCGATCGACACCGGCACCACCGGATACTCGGCGGCCAGGGCCACAAACTGGGATCGTTCCAGGTCAGGCTGCATCCAGCGAGGTTATCGGATCTCGGGCGTCAGGAGTACACGAGACGCGAGGAAGGACGTGGCCCCCAGCCGGGCACGCGGCGACCTCACCGCCGGGTAACCTCATGCCCGCGGATGAAGAAGGGGCCCATCACAGAGACGGACGCGACCACGCCGGCGGACCGGAACCGCCCATGACGTCTCGCGGCCCGAAGCTTCATTTTGCGATGCGCGATCGGCGCATGCTCACCCTCATGTTCCTGGCGGGATTCGTCGCCGCCTACGGCGGCAGCCAGATCTCCCACACCCTCCCCTTTGCACGCAAGAGCCTGGGACTCAGCGAAGGAGGAATGTTCTGGGTGTTCGGGATCACTCGTCTGATCTCGCTGCTTGGCCTGGCATTCGCGGTGGTTGCAGACCGCATCGGCCGCCGCAAGCCTTTCCTCGTCGCCTACGCCATGATCCCGGCCGGCAATCTGCTCACGGTGCTGCTCCCCGGCGTCGCGGGGTTCGTACTGGCGCAGGCCGTCACCCGGGTGGCGGTGGTCGCCGTCGCCGCCCTCGCCGTCGTCTACCTCGCCGAGGAGATCGCACCGGGGCGGCGAGCGCTCGGCTTGGGCATCTACGCCCTCGCCGGGGCGATGGGATCCGGGCTCGGGCTGGTACTGGTCCCCATCGCCGAGCAATCCCCGGACGCGTGGAAGACCCTCTTCGGCCTGACCGCGATCGGGTTCATCCTGACGCCGCTACTCAATCGATTCCTGCGGGAGAGCCGGGCATTCACGCCGCACGGCCGGGATTTCACATTCGGCGAGGTGCTCGATAGCGGGCTGGCTCGGCACTTCTGGCCCCTGGCCGGAATGGCCTTCTTCATCGCCCTCTTCTCGTCTCCGGCGCTGAACTTCGTGATGGAACGGCTGGTCGACGATCTGGAGTGGGAGGCCGCGCCTGCCCGATTCTTGCTCATCGTCTTCTCCGGACTGGGAACGGTGGGGCTGATCCTCGGCGGGCGGATGGCGGATTCGATCGGCCGGCGCCACACCACCGTCGTCGCCCTCGTGCTCGGGCTCGCCGGGGGCATCGGCTTCTACACCCTCAGCAGCGGCTGGCTGCTGGCCCCCGCCATCTTCCTGGCGACCATGGGCCTGAGCATGCTCACTCCGACGTTCGCAGCCCACCGCTCCGAGCTCTTCCCCACTCGGGTGCGCGCCATGACCGCAGGGTGGATCACGAACGTGGCCATCGTCGGCTCGATCACCGGATTCGTGATCGGAGCATTCGTGGTCGACCGTGCCGGGCTCCCGGCGACGATCTCTCTGCTGGGGTCGGGCCTCTTGGTGTCGATCTACCTCGTGCTGCGGTTGCCGGAAACGCGAGGCATGGATTTGGTTCGCTCCCGCGGAGCCCGGAGATCGAATGTCGACCGTGCCTCCGGGACGGGGGTGCCCTCGTCGCCACCGTCTTCGGCCAACGCCGGGTCCGACACCAGCGGCTGATTCGGCGCCGTCAGGCTCCTGCTGGAACCCGGCGCGGCGGCTGGGCGGACTCCTGGTAGTAGACCGCCTTCCACGTACCGCCGCTCTTGTCGAACAAGAAGGTGGCCCCCGCCTCGTCGAAGATGTCCTTCTCACCCGTCTTCAGCGTGGCCACGACCCGGTAGACCCAGGCATATCGCACAAGGCCGCCGGGAAGGACCCGAATGTCGTCGATCGTTTCGATCTCGAACGCCGTGCACTCGGCGAAGTACTCTGCATTGTTGCGGTAGAACGCCTCGAAGTCGCCCAACGACCCGTCGGCGCCCATCATGAGGAAGTCCGGCGAGCGGGAGGACACGGCGAAGGCCGCCTCGAGATCCAGCGCCTCACATCTAGCGATCAGCTCTTCCACGACCGCCCGTAGCTCGTCCTCCACCTCGGTTCCTCCTCACTGCGTGCTCTCCGTCGTCGCCGGCCATCGCCTCACCTCTCGAGCTCGGGAGGTGGCGTCTTGTGGGGATAGGGGCATCGATCCTCCAATGGGCACTCCCAGCACAGGGGCCTGCGGGCGTCGCACACGTCACGGCCGAACTGGATGAAGCGCATCGACACCCCGGTCCACTCCGTCTCGGGATAGAGCGCCCGCAGCGCGAACTCGATCTTCACGGGATCGGTCTCGGTGGTGAGCCCCAGCCTGCCGGCCACCCGCTTGACGTGGGTGTCCACCGCGATCGCCGGGATCCCCCACGCTTCGGCGAGAACGACGCTGGCGGTCTTGCGGCCGACGCCGCGAAGTGAGGTCATCGCCTCGAGGTCGGCCGGTGCTTCGCCGCCGTAGCGATCGACGAGATCTCCGGCGAGAGCGATGATCGACCTGGTCTTCTGCCGGTAGTAGCCGGTCGAGTACACCACCGCCTCGACCGCCTCCGGGTCGGCCTCTGCCAGGTCTCCTGGAGTCGGCCACCGACGGAACAGCTCGGGTGTGACCCGATTGACGTTCTCGTCGGTGGTCTGGGCCGAGAGCACCGTAGCCACGAGGAGCTGCCACGGTTCGTCATAGCGCAACGCCGTGCCGATCAATGGGTAGCGCTTGCGGAGCCGGTCCAGGATGACACGGGCATTGCGGCGCTCTTCGACCGAAGGCTCCGTCTTCTCTCCTCGGTGCTGGTGTGCCATCGACAGCGGATGCTAGGAGACTGCCGCGACACGGATCGAGCCGCGTCCCCGCGGTTACGATGTCGGCCGTGGACCTCAAGACCGTCGTCGCCGAGCGCGCCCGGATCGAGGGTGAGCTGATCCTGGTGGACGAGTTCCTCAACCATCGGGTCGAGCCCGACGTGATGGACTCGGTCGGAAGAGACCTCGCCGCCCGTTTCTCGGTCGACGCCCCCGATGTGGTGATCACCGCCGAAGCGTCCGGCATTCCCCCGGCGCTGATGTGCGCGCGGGCACTCGGCATCGCCATGGTCTATGCCAAGAAGTACCTCGGCACCGGGGAGCGCTACACGTTCGCCCGCGAGGTCGCATCCCCGACCAAGGGGGTCGAGTACCGGGTCGAGATCGCGCGGCGGGTGCTCAATCCCGGGCTCCGGGTGCTGATCATCGACGATTTCCTCGCGCGCGGCCGAACCGCCGAGGCGCTCGGCGAGATCGTGCTCGAGGCGGGCTGTGATGTGGTCGGGTTCGGATTCGCCATCGAGAAGGTGTGGCAGCGGGGCCGGGAGCGACTCGAGCACCACGGATGGCCCGTCTTCTCGCTCGTCGAGATCGAGAGTGCCGACGGGGCGGGAATCGTGTTCCGGGAGTCGCCATGACCATCGAGCCGGCGCCTTCTCGCCGCTAGCCGCCGTGCATCCCTCCCGCATCGCCATCATCGCCGGAGCCGGGCTGGGAGGGGTGTCGCTGCTCGTCCCGTTCCTGTCCGCTCCGTTGCTGGGAACGATCGGGGGAGTCGAAGCCGATGCTTGGCCCGCAGTGTTCCTGCTCCTCATCCCCGCCGCCACCGCGCTCGTCGGCGACCGCCGAGAAGGATTCGGCCTGATGGCGGCACTCGCCACCGCCGCTTGTGCCGCCGCCGCCGCCATCTTCGCCGCCGCCAAGGCGGTGGACACGCTCATCGCAGCCCGTGACATACGCGCCAACGGCGTGGCCGCCCAGGTCGGTCCCGGACCCTGGGTGTTGCTCGCCGCCTGCACCGTCGTGATCGCCGGCATCATCGCTTCGTTGAGCCGCCGAGTGCACTGAAGATCGCACGTCCACGGTGACGCGGAGGCGGAGCCGAACGCGAACCTGCTACGTCTGGATGCCGTGGTGGCGCTCGACGATGCGCAGCAGGCGAACGCACAGCGCCACCAGCGCCAGCACCACAAAGAGCGCCACCACCACGAAGCCGACCAGCTCGAACCCTGCGAAGTAGGAGTTGCGGCAGCTCCCGATGCCATCGGGACAGAGACCCCATCCGGTACCACCGGACCGGATGTCGAGCAGGACGAGCAGAGGCACCAGGGCCACTCCGATGGCGGCAGCGATCAGCGCTCCGATGATGATCCGCAATGTGATCACGCCGCCGAGGATACTGTTGAACTCGTTGTTTGCAGCCGGCTCACGGCGACTGCTACGGTGAATCACAACCACGTAATTCTGCGTGGATTCGCCCATGCCCTCAGAGACCTCTCCCCCGCCCGCAGGCGCCTTCCACCACGTCGAGCACTTCACCGCCGACGAGCGCCACATCCTGTCCCGGTTCTTCACGAACCTCGACGGGCCGGTCTTCGCCATCGTGAACCTCCCCGAGGTCGTCAAGGGGGCGCTGTTCGCCCGCTACAGCAGGTCTCACAAATCGGTGCGGCGCCTCTTCCTCGACGAGTTCTCGAACATCCCCGAGCTGGGTTGCGACGCCGCGGGCAGCGCTGCCGGTCACGATCCCCTGGTGAATCTCGACCGTGCCGAGTCTCTGTACGAGCGCGTCTTCACCGAGTTCGGGGACGATTCCGTCGCGCAGCTCGGCGGCGCCCACCTCGCCGTCGAGCAGGCCTCCAACGTCCTCACCAAGATCCTGGAGAGAGGGCGGCTGGCGTCGTATCTGGAGCAGAGCACCCGCTACATCTTCTACGACCGGAGACTCGGCGATCGCTATCGCTATGCGATGCCTCCTGAGATCGCCGCTTCACGGCATCACGGCGAGTACGTCGAGACCATGGAAAGGCTCTTCAGGACATACGCCGATCTCGTGTCGCGACTGGTGCCCTACTACGAGACTCTGTACCCGAGGGAGGAAGGCGACTCGAAGCTCGTCTGGACCTCGAGCGTTCGTGCCAAGGCATGCGACGACGTGCGTGGGTTGCTGCCGGCGGCGACCACCTCCAATGTCGGGATCTTCGCCTCCGGTCAGGCCTTCGAGATGATGCTGGTGCGGATGCAGGCCCATCCCCTCGCCGAGGCCCGCCACTACGCCGCCCTCATGCTCGCCGAGCTTCGCAAAGTGATCCCATCGTTCATGCGCAGAGTCGACATACCAGATCGGGGAGGCGCCTGGTCCAGCTATCTCTCGCAAACCGCAGAGGCGACGCAGCTCATCGCCGACCGAATCGAAGAGGAGCCCGAGCCGCGCCCTGAAGTCACCTTGGTCTCCTGGGATCCTGATGCCGAGCACAAGATCGTCGCCGCGGCTTTGTACGCCTCCACCGCGCTCCCCGACGACCAGCTGGTTCGCATCGCCAGGGACATGGACCCGGAAACGCGGGCCGAGGTGTTCCGTGCCTATGTGGGAAAACGCATCAATCGCCGCCACAGGCCGGGACGCGGCATGGAGCGCACCGACTACCGCTTCGACATCCTGTGCGACTACGGCATCTTCCGCGATCTCCAGAGACACCGCATCCTCTCCATCGACTGGCAACGACTGTCCCCCCGCCACGGTTACGTCACGCCCGCCGCGATCTCCGACATCGGCGCAACGGCATCCTGGTCGGAGGCGATGGAGCGCACCGCCCGCCTCCATGCAGTCGTGGCGGCCGACCTGGGCGACGACGTCGCTCAGTACGTCGTACCCTTCGCCTACAAGATCCGCTTCTACCTCCATCTCAACGCCCGCGAGGCATTCCATCTGCTGGAGCTCCGCACCGGCCGGGGCGGCCATCCCGGATACCGGCGGGTGTGTCAGGAGATGCACCGGCTGATCCGCGAGCAGGCCGGGCATCACCTCATCGCCGATGCGATGCGCCACGTCGACTATCGCGACTACGACCTCGCCAGGCTGGAGAGTGAGCGGAGGGCCGAGGCAAGGCGGGCGGCGGCCGGAATCGAGCAGCCGGACTCTTGACCGGTCTGCGGTGGCAAAGTCCCTACCGGGCGAGCGGCACCCGCAGCACGAGGTGGCCCTCCTCGATGGTCCACGAGGCGTTCCCCACGAGGGAGTAGTCCAGGAAATCCTTCTCGGCGGCCGCCATGAAGGCACGCCGAGCCTCGCCTTCCAGCGGCGGGATGCCGCGCTCGGCCACCGCAGCCGCCCGATCACGGAACCGGGAGAGGAACTCTTCGACATCCAGCTCGGTCACGCCTGCCTCCTCAAAACGGACTCGACGTGGTCAGCGTACCGGAGAGGCATTCGGCTCGGGCTGTGGCTGCCCGTGGCTCGAAGAGGCACCCTCCTCGACCGAAGGGCTCACCGGCTCGATCGCCGCCGAGAACCTTTCGCCCGAGCTCCTTGAACCGTGACCGGGTGGCGCCATGGCCCTGCGGCCCGCCGAGCCAGGGATTCGAAATCGGTCTGCTCGAGGATCGCGATCGTGGCATCGCGAACCTCCTGCCACGTCTCCTTCAGTGAGCATCCGGGGTCCATCGGGCACGCGGCCGGATTGCTGCGAGTGGCGCACTCGATCGGAGCCAGCGGCCCCTGGAAGATGCGGACGATGCGCTCCACGCTGATGTCCGCGGGCGCGTGATTGAGTCGGTAACCGCCCGATGGGCCTCGCACCGATCGCACGATCCCCGAGCCACGAAGCTGATACATGATCTGTTCCAGGAACGACTGTGGGACATGCGTCCTCGCCGCGATCTCCTGCAGCTTGACAGGCGCATCACCGGTCTCGAGGGCGAGTGCGAGTACGGCCCGAGTGGCGTAGTCGGTCTTCTTCGTGATCCACATCGTTTTCCTACCTCCTCTGTCGAGAATATCAGATAGGTCTGGTATTGCCCAGATCTCGCGGTCGGTGTATGATCCGGTGGCCTGATGTGGATAATCTCGACTTAGATTGTCGGCATAATAGACACAGGAGGAGAGACAACGTGACAAAGAGGTATCGGAGACCCGGAGGCCGGACGGTTCTCTCCATGGCGGCGTTGCTGGTGGCGATGTCCGCCACCGCCTGCTCGTCCGAAGGAACGCAAACACCGTCCGAGGTTCGCCTCGGCTACTTCGCCAACGTCACCCACGCTCCCGCCATCGTCGGCGTTGCCGATGGCATCTTCGCCGAAGAGCTCGGGGACGACATCACGCTGAGAACGTCGACCTTCAACTCCGGGACCGAAGCGATCACCGCCCTCTTCTCGGACGCGCTCGACATATCGTTCATCGGACCCAATCCGGCGATCAACGGCTTCGCACAATCCAACGGCGAGGCGATCCGCATCGTCGCCGGATCGACCTCGGGAGGGGCTGCCCTCGTCGTGGCGCCCGGCATCGAGACCCCCCAGGACCTCATCGGCAAGAAGATCGCCACCCCGTCGCTCGGCAACACCCAGGACGTGGCCTTGCGTGCCTGGCTGATGGACCAGGGCCTCACCGCAACTCTCGAGGGCGGCGGTGAGGTCTCGGTGGTCCCCCAGCCGAATGCCCAGACGCTCCAGACCTTCCGCTCCGGCGACGTCGACGCCGGCTGGGTCCCCGAGCCGTGGGCCACCCGGCTCGTGCTGGAGGGAGGCGGTCACGTGCTGGTGGATGAGCGGGACTTGTGGCCGGGCGGTGAGTTCGTCACGACCCATCTCATCGTCAGGACAAGTTTCCTGGACGAGCACCCCGATCAGGTGGAAGCGGTGATCCGCGGACTGGTGCGGGCCATCGACACCGTCAACAGCGATCCCGTCACCGCCCAGGCCACCGTCAACACCGGCATCGAGGAGATCACCGGCAAGATGCTCTCCGCCGAGACCATCTCCGGAGCGTGGGCGAACCTCACCTTCACCATCGATCCGATCGCTTCCTCGCTCGCCACGTCGGCAGCCAACGCGGTGGAAGTCGGCCTGCTCGATCCCGTCGATCTCGACGGCATCTACGACCTCGATCTCCTCAACGAGGTGCTCTCCTCGCTCGGTCGATCCGAGATCCAGCCATGACCTCCACCCCTCTCGCCGCTTCGAAACGGACCTCTCCCACCGGGGGCGGCGCGGTCGTCATCCACGACGTCTCGAAGACCTACGGTGACGGGCGCTCGTCCGTCGCAGCTCTGGACAACGTCACCCTGAGCGTGGCTGAAGGCGAGTTTGTGTGCCTGCTGGGAGCCTCCGGATGTGGCAAGAGCACCCTGTTGAACCTGATTGCCGGGATCTACCACATCGACCAGGGCACCATCGACACCGGAAGCCACCGCGTTGGACTCATATTCCAGGAGCCCGCCCTCTTCCCATGGCTCACCGCTGAACAGAACGTCGACATGGCGATGCAGTTTCGCGCAGTCCCACGGGTACAGCGGCATGCCCGCACCGCCGAGCTGCTCGCCCTGGTGAATCTCGATGCCTTCGGAACCTGGCGCCCCCATCAGCTCTCGGGCGGCATGCAGCAGCGAGTCGCCCTGGCACGGGCCCTCGCTCAGGACGCCGACATCCTGCTGATGGACGAGCCGTTCGGGGCCCTCGACGCCATGACCCGCGACGTACTCCACGACGAGCTGGAACGGATCTGGCAGGCTTCCGATCTCACCGTGCTGTTCGTCACCCACAACGTGCGGGAGGCGGTCCGCCTCGGGGACCGGGTGGTACTGCTCTCGAGCCGGCCGGGCCGGGTCGTCGACGAGTACTCCGTCGGCATCCCCCGCCCGCGCCGGATCGACTCACCATCCGTCGCCGAACTCGCCGCCACCGTCACCGATTCGCTGCGGGAGGAGGTGCGGCGCCATGGTCGCTAGCCGGACGCTCGACACCGACCTCCGAGGGCTCGATGCCCTCGACACTCCGCGGATCGAATCCCGCAACCGTGGCGTCGTCGTGTGGTCGGCGGCATGGCCCAAGCTCCTGGCGATCACCCTGGCGCTGGCAACCTGGCAGGTGATCGTGTGGAGCGGGTGGAAGCCAACCTACATCCTCCCCGGTCCCCAAGAGGTTCTGTCACGGCTCGGATCGGAGTTCACTCATTCGACCTTCTACCGGGCGGTATCGGTGACACTTCAGCGTGCCGTCACCGGGTTCGCCCTGGCGGCCGTGCTCGGCTCCCTGCTCGGCCTCGCCGTGTCGCAGAGCCGAATCCTGCGGCGAGGTATCGGCTCGCTCATCACCGGGTTGCAGACCATGCCGTCGATCACCTGGTTCCCGTTCGCCATCCTGGTCTTCAAGCTCAGCGAGGCCGCCATCCTGTTCGTGATCGTGCTCGGCGCAGGGCCCGCCATCGCCAACGGTCTCATCAGCGGTGTCGACCACATCCCGCCCATCTTGCTGCGCGCCGGGCGGGTGCTCGGCGCCCGGGGACTTGCCTGGTGGCGCCACGTCATCTTCCCCGCCGCCCTCCCCGGCTACGTGGCCGGACTCAAGCAGGGCTGGGCCTTCGCCTGGCGGTCGCTGATGGCCGGTGAGATCCTCGTCATCATCGCCTCCCGGCCCTCCATCGGTGTGCGCCTCAAGTTCGCCTACGAGATGGCAGACGCCGCCGGGCTGATGGCGATGATGCTCGTCGTGCTCTTCATCGGGATCGCGATGGACGGCCTCGTCTTCGGAACCATCGAGCGCCACGTCCGCCGCAACCGGGGCTTGCTCTCCGCCGGCGACTGACCGCGAGCGCTCTCCTGAATCAGATCACCGCACTCGGGCCGAGGATCTCCCGCAACTCGGCGTAGAGGGCCGAACGGGGTTCCACCCGGTGCCCTTCGCCGAGGCGCAGCACTTTCTCCCCGGCGTCGGAGGTCATGTGGAGATAGACCGATGCCGATCCCGGGTGATTCTCGAGCACTGCCCGAATGCGATCGACCATGTTGCGCGACAGCCGGGAGGCGGGCACCCGCAGCCGCACCATTGCCTCGGCGCTCAGATCAGGTTCGCGCAGCTCCTGAGCGATGAGCTTCACCTCGTCGCCACGATGATCGACCCGCCCGACCACGACCAGAATGGCGTCTTCCCGAACGACCGAGCCATATTCGGAAACCGTCCGCGGAAAACAGACGACCTCGGTGCTGCCCTCGAGGTCCTCGAACGAGAAGAAGAACATCGGATCACCGCTCCGGGTATAGCGGCGAGTGATCGCACCCACGATGCCCCCAACGGTGACGCGCTCCTTGTCCTCCCGTTCCCACAACCCGACGACGCTCGACGTGCACATTGTCCGCAGGGCCTTCTCGACCCCGAACAACGGATGGTCCGACACATACAGGCCGAGCATCTCCTTCTCGAATCCCAGCTTGACCTTCTTGTCCCATTCGTGCTCGGCGACCGAGATCTCCACCGATGCCGCCGCCGCCTCGCCCTCGCCGAACAGGCTGTACTGACCCATCTCCTCGGCGCGACGCCTCGTGACCGTGGCATCGATGAGATCGAGGTACGTCTCGAACAGGCCGCGTCGCGACTGACCCAGCGAATCGAAGGCGCCGGCCTTGATGAGCGAGTCGATCGTCCGCTTGTTGAGTACGACCAGATCGACCCGGTTCACGAAGTCCTGGAAGCTGGCGAACCGGCCGTTCTCGGTCCGCTCCTCGATGATCGTCCCGACCACCGATTCGCCGACGTTACGCACCGCCGACAGCCCGAAGGTGATATCGCCGTCCACCGATGAGAAATCGAGGTCGGATCGGTTGACGTCCGGCACCAGCACGCGAAGGCCCATCTGCCTGCATTCGTGGAGGTAGAGCGCGGTGCGGTCCTTGTCGCGCTTGACGGCCGTCAGCAGGGCGGCCATGTACTCCGACGGGAAGTGCGCCTTGAGCCACGCCGTCTGGTACGCCACGAGGGCGTAGGCCGCCGAGTGACTCCGATTGAAGCCGTATCCCGCGAAGTGCTCGATGAAGCCGAACAGCTCCTCGCCCAGCTCTCGCGAGTGCCCGTTGGCAACGCAGCCGGCAACGAACTGCTCCTCCTGCGCCCTCATGACGCTGGGGATCTTCTTCCCCATGGCCTTTCGCAACGTGTCTGCCGCGACCATGGTGTAGCCGGCCATCTTGCGGGCCACCTGCATGACCTGCTCTTGGTAGACCATGATCCCGAACGTGTCGCCCAGGATCTGCTCCAGGTCGGGATGGAGGTACTCGATGGCGGCCTTGCCGTTCTTGCGATCGGCGTACTCGGTGTGCATCCCCGCGCCGAGAGGTCCGGGCCGGTACAGGGCGTTGAGGGCGATCAGATGCTCGAACTCCTCGGGTCTCAGGTTCCGCATCAGCGCCCGCATCGGCCCGCCCTCGAACTGGAACACACCCATAGAATCACCGGCGCGCAGCATCTCGAACACGACATCGTCGTCGAGCCGAATCGAGTCGATGTCGACCCGCTCTCCGGTGTTTCGCTCGATCAGCTCCAGCGCCCGCTCGATGGTGGCCAGGTTGCGGAGCCCGAGGAAATCCATCTTGAGCAGGCCGAGCGACTCCACGGCGTGCATCTCGTACTGGGTGACGACCTCCGCGTCCTCGCCCTTGCGCTGAATGGGAACGATGTCGGTGAGCGGCTGCGGCGAGATCACCACCGCGGCGGCGTGGATGGAATCCTGCCGCCGCAAGCCCTCGAGGCCACGCGCCGTGTCGACCACCTCGCGTGCGCTCGGATCGGACTCGTACAGCTCCCGCAATCCGGCCGCGCCGGTGTACCAGTCACGGGTTGCCTGGTCGACGTCTGGCCCGGGTGGCTCGAGACACTGGGTCAGTGTCGCCTCCTTGCCGAGAATCGACTGCGGCATGAGCTTGGCGACACGATCACCGAGGCTGTAGGGATGGCCGAGAACTCTGGCCGCATCGCGCACCGCCTGGCGACCTTTGATCGTCGAGAAGGTGATCACCTGCGCGACGTGATCGGCACCGTACCGTTGCGCGCAGTATTTGATGACGTCGCCCCGGTAGCGCTCGTCGAAATCCATGTCGATGTCGGGCATTTGACGCCTGCCCGGATTGAGGAACCGCTCGAAGATGAGCCCGTACTCGATCGGATCGAGCTGGGTGATACCCAGCGAGTAGGCCACGATCGAACCGGCCGCGCTTCCCCGACCCGGCCCGGTGCGGATCCCCTGCTCCTTGGCGTACCTGATCAGGTCCCACACAATCAGGAAATACGAAGAGAACCCCATCTCGGCGATGACCCGCAGCTCGTGCTCGATGCGATCCCGCACCTCCGGGGTGATCTCGCCATAGCGGCGCCGTGCTCCCTCGAGTACCAACTCCTCGAGATACGACCGCTCGTCGTGACCGTGCGGAACCGGGAACTGGGGCAGCAGGACCTTCCCGAACTCCAACTCCACGTCGGCGCGCTCGGCAACGAGCAGGGTGTTGTCGCACGCGCCGGGGAAGCGATCGGCCGGGAACCGGTCGCGCATCTCGGCCGCCGTCTTGAGGTAGAACTCGTTCGATCCGAAGCGGAAGCGGTTCTCGTCTGACTTGTTCGCTCCGGTCTGGATGCAGAGCAGCACGTCGTGAGTGTCGGCCTCGTGCGCGTAGGTGTAGTGGCTGTCGTTGGACGCCAGCAGGGGGGCTCCGACGTCGCGGGCCACGCTGAGCAGGTCATCCATGATGTGCCGCTGGCCCGGGATCCCGTGATCCTGGACCTCGACGAAGAAGTTCTCCTTGCCGAAGATGTCCTGGTACATGGCGGCCGCCGCCACCGCGGCGTCGTAGTCCCGGACCTGGCCCTGGTTTCCCTCCTCCGTGGAGGCGTCGGGGGCGAGCAGTTGGGGAACGTGGCCGCCGAGGCATCCCGTCCCGGCGATGAGGCCCTCCGAATACCGGGCGAGCAGCTCGGCATCCATGCGGGGCTTGTAGTAGAAGCCCTCCAGGAAGGCCGTGCTCGCCAGCTTCATGAGATTGCGGTAGCCGGTCTGATCGATGGCGAGCAGGGTGATGTGGTAGCGGATGTCCTCGCGCCGCGGCGGCCGGTCGAAGCGCGACCCGGGCGTGAGGTAGGCCTCGATTCCGATGATCGGCTTGATGCCCGCAGCCGTCGCAGCCTTGTAGAAGTCGACCACGCCGTACAGCACGCCATGATCGGTGATGGCTAGCGCCGGCTGGCCGTCGGCTGCCGCCGCCGCCACCAGATCGTCCACCCGCGCCGCGCCGTCGAGCATCGAGAACTCTGTGTGGACGTGCAGATGTACGAAGCTGTCCGCGGCCACCCGACCTCCTCGAATTACATGAGTGTAACCGCCCGTCCCCGCTTCGCTACTCGCGAAAACCGGGCCAGAACCCGGCCGAACGAGGCCGCCAGCGTCTCAGCTACCATTGGGTTTTCGAGTTCCACACATCGGTTCGGCGCGATCGGAAGCCGGGCCTGCATGAGGGAGGCGACATGCGAATCGGAATCCTCACCGGCGGTGGTGACGTCCCCGGACTGAACCCCTGTATCAAGGCCGTGGTCAACCGGGTCGCCGAGGAAGGACACCAGGTGATCGGCATTCGCCGCGGCTGGGGCGGGCTCCTCAACGCCAATCCCGACGATCCCACGTCCTTTGGCGATCACTTCATCGAGTTGACCCCGGGGGTCGTTCGCACCATCGACCGCACCGGCGGCACCTTCCTGCACACCTCTCGAACCAACCCGAGCAAGGTTCGCCCCTCCGACGCACCCGATTTCCTCGCGGGGTCCATCGAAGGCGACGACATCCAAGACTTCACGCCCCACGTACTCCGCGTCCTCGAGAAACAGAAGATCGACGTCCTCATCCCCATCGGAGGCGACGACACCCTCTCTTACGGCCTGCGGATGGATGAAGAGGGCATCCCGGTCATCGCCATCCCCAAGACGATGGACAACGACGTCCACGGCACCGAGTACTGCATCGGCTTCTCGACCGCGGTCACCCGCGGCGTGCAGTTTATCCACAACCTACGCACCGCCACCGGCTCTCACGAGCGCATCGCCGTCATCGAGCTGTTCGGGCGCTACAGCGGCGAGACCGCCCTCGTCACCGCCTATCTCGCCGGGGTGAAACGGACGATCATCTCTGAAGTCCCCTTCGACATCGACCGTCTGGCGACGCTCCTGATGAAGGACAAGAGGGAGAACCCCTCCAACTACGCCATGATGACGATCTCCGAGGGTGCTCGACTCGCCGACGGGGAGATGATGCTCAGCGGCGAAGCCGATGCATTCGGGCATCGCAAGCTCGGTGGCATCGGAGCCCTCACCGGACAGCTCCTCAAGGAACGCACCGGACAAGGCATCATCTACCAGCAGCTCGCGTATCTGATGCGATCCGGCAGCCCCGACTCGCTCGACCTCATGGTGGCTACCAACTTCGCAGTGATGGCGGCCGATCTGGCGGTCGACGGCTCCACGGGCCGCATGGTGGCGCTGCGGGGCGGCACCTACACCACCGTGCCGATCGAGGTGACGAGGGAAGGCGTCAAGCGAGTCGACACCGACGAGCTCTACGATTCCGAGGAGTACCAGGCGAAGGTGCGCCACGTTACCGGCAAGCCGATGTTCCTGTACTGATCGGATCCTCAGGGAACCAACATCACAGGGCAAGGCGCATCGTGAGCCACCCGGCTCGCGACCGAGCCGAGCATGATCCGCTCGATCAGGCCGGCACCGCGGGTGCCCAGGATGAGGAGATCGGCTCCGACGTCCTCACAATGCTGTATGAGCGTGCGTGCCGGATCGCCCACTTCCTCGATGGTCGAGAGGTCGAGGCCCTCCACATCGAGGTCTGCAATCACCGAATCGAGGACCTCCCGCCGCGCGTCGGCCAGCGACTTGCTGAGCGCGGTCGGCGTCGGCGGTGAGCCAACGATCCCCCACCAACCCTCCGGCGGTCGGACCACAGTCACCAGATGCAGCGCGGCACCGTTCTGGCGGGCCAGCGCCACCGCCATGGCGGCCGCGTGTCGGGAATGATCGGAGCCGTCGATGCCGACCACGACGATCTCGGGATCCCAAACCGAACGTTCCATGCGTGCCTCCGTTCTCGGGTCACAAGTCACACCATCTGCTTCTTCAAACTAGCTCACCGGGAGTGCGCATCGGGGCCCCGGTCGCTCCTGACAGAGCCCCGCGGTCTTCATCGGTAACCTCATGTCCTGGTAGCGTCCCGCGCACACAGAGCTTGGAGCGCCCATCATGAAGGTCATCGGAATTCTCACCGCCGGCGGAGACTGTCCCGGCCTCAACGCAGTCATTCGCGGTGTCGTCACACGAGCCACCGAGGTGCACGACGCCGAAGTCGTCGGGATCCTCAACGGGTGGCAAGGCCTCATGGAAGGCGACACGATGCCCCTCGATCGCGACGCGGTGCGCGGCATCCTGACGAGAGGCGGCACCCGGCTCGGCACGTCGCGCATGGACCCCTACGTGCACGGTGACGGCTACACGAGCTGCCAGCGCACCATCCAGAACAATGGCATCGAGACCCTCGTCGTGGTCGGCGGCGACGGCACGCTGGCCTCGGCTCTCAAGCTCTCCAAGGAGGGACTGCCGATCATCGGCGTCCCCAAGACCATCGACAACGACATCAACGGAACCGATGTCACATTCGGTTTCGACACCGCGGTCCAGATCGCCTCCGACGCCATCGACCGCCTCGCCAGCACCGCCGAAGCCCACAACCGCGTGATCGTCGTCGAGGTGATGGGCCGCACCAAGGGCTGGATCGCCACCTACGCCGGCATCTCCGGCGGAGCCGATTCGATCCTCATCCCCGAGATCCCGTACGACCTGGAGGAGACCGCCAAGGTGGTGAGAACACGGCACCGGCGTGGCAAGAGCTACTCCATCGTGGTGGTAGCCGAGGGCGTCGAACCGCCGCCCGGATTCAAGGCCGATGAGAAGAAGGACGCCTTCGGCTTCTCCCGACTCGGTGGCGTCGGCTACGCCATCGCCAGCGAACTCGAGCGGCTCACGGGTTTCGAGACGCGGGTGTCAGTGCTCGGCCACATCCAGCGTGGCGGAACCCCGACGGCTTTCGACCGCGTGCTCGCGTCTCGGCTCGGCGTCGCCGCCGCGGATCTGGCGGTGGAGGGCCAAGCCGGGGTGATGGTGGCCGTGCGCGGCACCGAGATCGTCCCCGTCCCCTTGAAGGAAGCTTGTGTTTCGCTACGCGGGGTGGACGACAAGCTCTACGACACCGCGGCAACCTTCTTCGGCTAGCTCCGAGCGGACGGCGCGCGAGGAAGCCGGCGCTCTCGGGCTCAGGCCTCTCAGGCCGGCACGTCTCCCCACGAGGGCAGGCCGAGACGATTCAGCGACGCGGCCAAATCTGCCGGCAGTGCCGCCTCCGCCTCTATGAACTCCCCGGTCACCGGGTGGGGGAAGCGGAGCCGGCTGGCATGAAGCCACACCCGCCCTGGGTCGGCCTGCGGATGAACGCGCCGCCCATACACCCGGTCACCGACCAGCGGTGACCCGATCGACGCCAGATGCACCCTGATCTGATGGGTGCGGCCCGTCTCCAGAATCACCTCCAGCAATGACAGGCCCTTCCACTCTGCCAGACGGCGGTAGTGGGTGCGGGCAGGACGGCCCTGGGGAACAACGGCCATTCGTGTTGGGTGCTGAGGGTCGCGACCGATCGGAGCCTCCACGGTGCCGGTGACAGCATCCGTCGATCCATACACCAGCGCCAGGTACGTCCGCCCCACCTCACGACGTCGCAGAGCCCGCTGGAGCGCGGTGTGGGCTTGGGCGGTTCGCCCCACGAGCAACAGACCGGAGGTGTCGCGGTCGAGCCGGTGCACCAACCCCCAGCGGTACCGGTCACCGAGGTCGGCCAGCTCGGGGAAGCGCTCGATCAGCCCGTTGGCCAGGGTGTCATTCTGATGGGCTGCTCCCGGATGGACGACGATCCCCGCCGGCTTGTCGACGACGATCACCTCGTCGTCGATGGAGACGACCTCGAAGGGGACCTGGGCAGCCGCGAGGCGCCCCACCTCGCCGGGGAACGGACACTCGACAACGGCACCCGCCGCCAGTCGTATGGACGCCTCGGCGACGCGGGAATCCACGTCGACCAGTCCCTGCTCGATCAGGCGCCGGGACGCGGCCCGGCTCATCTCCCCCAACACCGCCACGATCCGATCGACCCTCGACCCCGCCAGCGTCTCGGGCACGACGAAGCGCTGCCGCTCGGTCACGGCTCGGCCCTCAGCAGCGTCACCAGCAACAGCATGACGACGCCGACACTGATCGCGCTGTCGGCGACATTGAAGGTCGGGAAGAAGGAGAAATCGAAGAAGTCGACGACGTGGCCGTCGAGTACGCCCGTTCCGCGACAGATGCGATCGACGAGGTTTCCGGCCGCCCCGCCCAGGATCATGCCCATAGTCACGATCTCCATCGTGCGGTCTGTGCGCTCGATCAGTACCGCCAGCAGCCCGATGATGATCACCGCGACGACGCCCAGGATCCGGCCTCCGCCGGGGAAGCTGGAGAAAGCTGCGCCCGGATTGCGAGTCACCGCCAGGCGGAGGAAATCCCCGATGAGATGCACCGGCTCATCGAGGGCGGCGACAGCCCATGCCTTGGTGATCTGGTCCAGCCCCACCACCCCGGCTGCAACGAGATACCCGGTACGGCGACGCCTCAAGCTCTGTGAGCCCACTCGACCACTGTCGTCGCGTATGGCAACGCCTCGAGCCGGGCAACCGGAATCGGATCTCCCGTCACCTCGCAGATGCCGTAGACCCCCCGTTCCATACGACCGATGGCGTGCCGCACTTTCTTCAGCAGTTCCCTGGCGTTCTGCTGCACGGACAGATCCATCTCCAGCTCGAAGGCAAGCGACCCGCCGTCGGCGTTGTTGGGATCGGCGTTGTGCTCGGCGGCGGTCTCGGCCAAACGGGCGTCTTCGAAGACCCGCTCGTACTCGGTGATGATCACTTCGAGACGAGCTTCCTCCGCCTTGAGCTTCTTGCGGAGACGCTCCACCGTCGACTTGGCAAGCTGCCTGCCCATGTCACGACCTCCTTGCGGTCGCAGGACAATACCAGGTCCCGTGGCTTGCTCAACGGCGGAGCCGGTCGACGATCTCGCCGGCTTCCGCCTCGCTCATTCCTCGCAGGAGGAAGCGCTTGCGTCGCGACACCGCCCCGGCCATCAGCCGCACATCGGTAGCGAAGGTCCGCCGCAGGATCTTGATCGCCTCGCGATTGGCGCGGCCTCGTTCCGGCGGGGCGGCGATTCTCATACGCAGCGCATCGCCGTGCAGACCGGTGATCTCACTGCGCCGGGCACCGGGAACGACCCAAACGGTGATCGCAACACCTTCGGCATGGGAACGGAGGGGGCTTGCATCAGGCACCGCGCGATCCTACGAGATCGCGACACCCATTGCGCCGATCACGCCGATTGGAGCCTGGAGAGCGTGTACGATGCCCCTCAGCGACGAAGGGGACGCGCCTGGGCGATCCCCCGGTAGGAGCGAGCCGACGACGGTGCGAGGTCGGCACCGGGCCGTACAGGACATCACCCCCGAGCAGCGGGAAGAACCCGGCCGTCCGGCAGTAGAACCCGCCGGATGCCCACCGCAGCGGGCCAACGAAGTGACCGGAGCAACCGTTCCGGTAAGCCGGGTGGTACCGCGGGTTCGCTCGTCCCGGGAAGACAGGCAGCAGGGCTGCATCCCGAGGAGGACGAGACCGTGAGCGAGGACACGACACAACCCCCGAACGACGGCTTTCGCCGTGTCCCGCCCCAGATCGATCTCGCTGCGCTGGATCGTCGTGTCCTCGACCTCTGGGACAGAATCGACGCCTTCGCCCGATCTGTTGAGATGCGGTCTGCCGACTCCGAGTACACCTTCTACGACGGTCCGCCGTTCGCCACGGGGAGCCCTCACTACGGCCATATCCTCCAGGGCGTGGTGAAGGACATCATCCCGCGCTACTGGACGATGCAGGGTCACCGCGTCGAACGCCGTTTCGGCTGGGATACCCACGGTCTCCCCGTGGAGATGGAGGTCGAGAAACAGCTCGGCGTCTCCGGTCCCCGCCAGATCAACGAATTCGGCGTGGCCGAGTTCAACGCCGCCTGCCGCGCCCAGGTCGAGACCACCACCGGGGAATGGGAGAGTGTCACTCGCCGCGTCGGCCGCTGGATCGACTTCGAGAATGCCTACCGCACCATGGACGTCGACTTCATGGAGAGCGTCTGGTGGGTCTTCAAGTCGCTGTGGGACAAGGGCCTCATCTACCAGGACTTCAAGGTACTGCCCTACTCCTGGGGCGCCACGACCCCCCTCTCGAATTTCGAGGCAAACCTCGACTACCGGGACGTGGACGATCCGGCCATCACATTGCGCCTCCGCATCCTCGCCGACCACGGGCCGGCCGCCGCCGGCGACTTCCTCCTGGTATGGACCACCACCCCGTGGACGCTGCCCGGTCATCTCGCGGTGGCGGTCGGCGCCGACCTCTCGTACGTGCGGGTGGACGGATCGATTGGGGGGCGGAAGGGCCGCTACTGGCTGGGGAGCGATCTCGCCACCGTCTCCTTCGACGATCCGAAGATCTCTGGTCGCGCCACCGGTTCCGAGCTGGTCGGCACTGCCTACGAGCCGCCCTTCGACTACTTCGCCGACGAGCGAAATCGCGGCGCCTTCCAAGTGATCGCCAGCGACGACGTCAACATGGAGGAAGGCACCGGCCTGGTGCATATGGCGCCGGCCTACGGCGAGGCCGATCTGCTCGCCCTCCAGACGGCAGGACTCGACGTGCTGGTCGATCCGGTCGACGCCGAAGCCCGCTTCACCGATGCAGTGCCCGAGGTGGCGGGCGAATACGTCAAGGACGCCGACGCCAAGCTGATCTCACTGCTCAAAGAGCGCGGGACCCTGGTGAAGCATGAGCAGATCCGTCACTCCTATCCGTTCTGCTGGCGCACCGAGACCCCTCTTATCTACAAGGCCATCCCCACCTGGTTCGTCCGGGTGGAGGCCTTCCGAGAGCGCATGGTCGAACTCAATGCCACCATCCACTGGGTGCCGGAGGCGATTGGAGCCCGCCGCTTCGGCAACTGGCTGGAGGGCGCCCGCGACTGGGCAATCAGCCGGAATCGCTACTGGGGCAGCTGCATGCCGGTATGGGAGTGCGACGAGTGTGGCGAGCAGGTGTGCGTGGGGTCGCGCCGGGAGCTGTCCGAGCTGTCCGGGGTCTTCCTCGACGATCTCCACAAGCACGTGGTCGATCAGGTCACCTTCCCGTGTGCCACCTGCGATGCCACCATGCGGCGCATCCCCCAGGTGCTCGACTGCTGGTTCGAATCCGGCGCCATGCCCTATGCCCAGATTCACTACCCCTTCGAGAACGAGGAGAGGTTCGCCCGGCGATTCCCCGCCGACTTCATCGCCGAGGGGATCGATCAGACCCGAGGGTGGTTCTACACGCTGGTCGTGCTCGCCACCGCCCTCTTCGAGAAGGTGCCGTTTGAGCACTGTGTCGTCACCGGGCACATCCTCGCCGAGGACGGCCGCAAGATGTCTAAGAGCCTCAAGAACTACCCGGATCCCTCGCACGTGCTCGACGAGTACGGAGCCGACGCGCTGCGGGCGTACCTGATCGACTCCCCAGTGGTCCGCGGCGACAATCTCCGCTTCTCCGAAGACGGCGTACGCGAGGTGGTTCGCACCGTGCTGCTGCCCCTCTGGAATGCATACTCGTTCTTCACCACCTACGCCGAGGCGGACGGGATCACCCGACGCGACCTGTCGGCGGCGCCTCCCATCGCACAACGTGCCGAGATCGACCGCTGGATCCTCTCCGAGCTGCAGAGCCTGATCCGTCGAGTGAATGTCGAGATGGAGGCCTACCGCCTCTTCGCGGTCATCGCGCCGATCTTGGGTTTCATCGACAACCTCACCAATTGGTACATCCGCCGCAGCCGGCGCCGGTTCTGGTCCAAACGGGGCGAGACGACCGAAGAGGACAAGCTCGCGGCCTTCGCGACGCTCTACGAGGTGCTGTTCACCTTCTCCAGAGTGGCGGCGCCGGTGCTGCCTTTCATCACCGAGGAGATCTACCAGCGGCTCGTGTGTGATGGCGCCGGTGCCTCGGAGCAGGACAGCGTCCATCACACCGACTACCCGTTACCCGACGCCGCCATCATCGATGACCCCCTCGAGAACGCCATGTCCATCGTGCGGAGCATCGTCAATCTGGGACACGGCCTGCGCAAGAAGAACGCGCTCAAGGTGCGGCAACCCCTGTCACTGCTCACGGTGGTCACCCGAGATGAGACCGCCATCGACGCGGTTGAGTCTCATCTCGACCTCATCGGCGAAGAACTCAACGTGCGACGGGTCGAGGTGGATCGTGAAGAGGAGCACCTGGTGCACCTCTCCGCCAAAGCGAACTTCAAGGTGCTCGGGCCGCGGTTTGGGCCGCGTATGAGAGAGATCGCCGATTGCATCGCCGCACTCGATCACGCCGCGGTGAGCCGCCTCGTCGAAGGGGCCTCGATTCGGGTCTCCGGAGAGGAGATCACGCTCCCCGACGTGGTCGTCCAGCGCGAGCCGCGAGGCGGAGTCGTGGTGGCGAGCGAAGGGAGCGTGTCGGTGGCGCTCGACGTCGAGGTCACCGAGGATCTCGCCTCAGAGGGTCTGGCACGCGAGATCGTCGCCCGTCTCCAGGGCCTGCGGCGCGATGCCGATCTGGCCGTCAGCGACCGGATCCGGCTCGTCTGGCAATCTGAGAGCGCCGAAATCGCCGCCGCGATCGAACGCCACGAAAGGCTCATCGCCGAAGAGATCCTGGCGCTCGACATCCTGCGCGAAGACGCCGCCCAAGAGACGGCCATCGAAGCCAACGGACTCCCGCTCACCGTCACCCTCGAAACGCTGGCACCCTGATCGATCAGTCCTCAGTAAAGTGCTGCGGGTTGTTGCGCTCGATCCGTTCGCGCAATCCCGCCAGGCGCCGTTCGTAGAATCCCCGTCCCACAGATTCGTCTTTGTCCGCCGCGCTCCTCACCCTGCGCACGAAGGCGGCGGCCGCGGCCGCCGGAGTCTCGGGCTCCTTGAGCACGATCACGGCCTCGTCGGGGACAACCACGGTCTCGTTGGGGACAGCCACGGTCTCGTTGGGGACAGCCACGGTCTCGTCGGGCAGATTGAGCGACTCGATCTCGTCCAGGGCGCTCGTCTCGAGCTCGAGCAGATCGCCCAACATGCGCAGCTCGGTGAGAGCATCAGAGGTCAGCCCGCGAATTCGCGCTTCGGCGTCACGAAGCGCGGTCCGCAGTTGGGTGAGCCGGCGGTCGAGGCGATGCACCTCTTTCTCGGCACCCTCCGTCATGGTCATCGACCGGCGGGCGGAGTTTTCGAGCATGGAACGGATCTCTTTGTCGAGTGCGACTCTCGTCGCGGCGCGAAGCTCGGCGGCCTCTTCTTGCACGGTGGCACGGAGCCGGCGAGCCTCTTCCCGAGCGGAGAGCATCTCCTCCTCGGCCTCGCTGCGCAAGGCGATCGCTTCCTTCCAGATCGCCATTGCCTCTCTGACGGAAGGAGTCTTGTTCCCGAGCATCTCGGCCATCATGCGACTCGTCAGCTGGACGGCCTGTTCACGTGCCCTCTTGGCGGCGGCGAGCTCCGCCCCACCGCCTGGGCTGGCACGGTCGTCGAGCTTGGCCTCCAGGCGCGCGATCCGGTCCACGGCTTCCGAAGCCTTGTGCTCACTCGCTTCGAGCGCCTCGACGACGCGGCGGCGAAAATCCTCTACCTCCTTGCCGTCGTACGCGTAGTCGGAGCCGGAGAAACGAACGTTGCGCGCGTCAACCGCTGTGAGTCCCACGCCGCCACATTACCGGATTCTCGACGGACAAAACCAAACCATGGGCCGCCGTGGGTCATCAGCACAGGAGACGCTGTAGCACCACGATCACGAAGATGAGAACGATCGGCGAGAGGTCCAGGGCCGTGTTGCCGATACGGATCGGCCCCAGGATCTTACGGATCGGAGCGAGGACCGGCTCGATGACGCTGCTCAGGGCGTCGTAGATACGACGGACGGGATGGCCCCAGGGCAAACGGCCGTACGCCGCGATCCAGCTCAACACCACCCACGTCAGGATCAACCACAGGGCAACTGTGAGCACGATGCAGAGAAGCTTGCCCATTGGACGACCGTCAGTTCCCGATCGCAGCGGTGTACAGACCGAGGTCTGCGAGCCGGCGCTGTTCCTGCGCCGGTATCACCGTACCGGCGGGCGTGACCAGAATCACGCCCTTGGCGATCTTCACCATGCGGCCGTCGAGGGCATACGTGAGCCCGCTCGAGAAATCCACCAGCCGCCTCACCATGGCGCTCTCGGTGTCCCGCAAGTCGAGCACGACCGGCCGCCCCGATCGAATGTGATCAGCCAGAGTCTGCGCGTCGGACAGGGTCCGAGCCGGGATGATCTCCGTCTCGTCCCGGCGAGCGCCCTGCGATGCCATGCCGCTGGCCCGGATAAGCACTCCCGCCTCGGCGTGCTCCACATTGTCCGACACTCTCCGCCGCACGGCGGCGGGTGGCTCGACTCGCCTTCCTGCCACCACCGAGGGCGGACGCAAAGTGCGCGTCTCACCACCGACCGACGGCGCCAGCGGCGAAGGAGCCATCACAGGACTCTGTGCCGGCACACCTCGCGGCCGACGGGGCGGGTCTACGGTGCGCACCTGGGTCTGGGAATCGTGAGGTGCCTCTTCGGCCATGTCGATCTGCTCGTCGTCGACGAGGCCGAGATAGAAGAGTGTCTTTTGCCAGAGCGATACCATCGATGTCCTTCAGCTTCAGCTGTCCCGGTTCGCTCAACCGGTGACTCTCGCCCCAAAGATAGCCCGTCCCACGCGAATGATGGTTGCACCTTCCTCGACCGCGACCTCGAAATCGTCCGTCATCCCCATGCTCAGCTCGGTGGCAGCAGGGTGATCGGGCCGGATTTGGGCCCGGAGGGCCGCCAGTCGCTGAAACCACGGCCGGCTCCGCTCTGGAGCCTCGGGAATCGGAGGGATGAGCATCAGCCCACGGCACACCACTCCCGATTCGGCTGCGATTCGCAACAGTGCCACGACCTCGTCCGGACGCACCCCATGCTTCTGGCTTTCTGCCGCCACGTTCACCTGGATGAGGACCGGAGGAGGATCACTCTCGCCCCGTGCCCACGCGCTCACCAGCGAGAATCGATCCAGCGAGTGAAGCAGCTCGGTGCGAGGCCGCACCAGCGGCACCTTGCGGCGCTGCAGCGTGCCCACGAAGTGCCAATGGATGTCATCGGGAAGCAGCGGTGCCTTCTCAGCGAGCTCCGCGGCTCGGTTCTCCCCGAAGTGCCGCTGGCCTGCGTCATAGGCGGCACGAATCTCCGCCACCCCGTGTCCCTTCGAGACTGCCACCAGCGTCACGTCCCCCGCAGAGCGACCGGAGCGTGCGGCGGCGGATTCCACTCTCGCCAGCACCGCCGCTAGGCGCTCGGCGACCACGCCACCGCCACCTGCCGAAGCTTCGTGCGATCGAGACGCCATGAGTGCAGAGTACCGGCTGTGTACGTGCACAGATCCGACCGCCACACTTCGAGGTCGCCGAGCTGGGCCGCCAGGTAGCCCGGCAGGTCGATGCTCTTGGCCCCCCATGTGGTCCGCGCTTCGAATCCTGGGAAACGCGCCGCGACGTCTTCGCCGACCTCGTAGCAGCACGGTCCGATGGCGGGACCGATCGCCGCCCTCTCCAGGATCGCCCCGGCGGCGGCGATCGCCTCACGGGCCCGCGCCAGCACTCCGGCCGCAGCCCCTCGCCAGCCGGCGTGCACCACCGCCACCACCTCCGGCCCTTCCAGAATCACCGGCACGCAGTCGGCGGTAGCCACCGTCAACGGAAGGCCACGAACGGTCGTGAAGGCACCATCGCCTCGGCCCAGGAACCCGGGCTGAGTTGCCTCGTAGATGCGATCACCGTGGACCTGAGAGAGGTACGCCCAGTCTTCCGAGATCCCCAGCAGCCGCGAGATATCGCCCCGTGCGACCAGATCAGAGCGTCCGTCCCCCTCCTCCGAAGTCCCGAATGCGGCCCCGCGGAAACCGGGGGGCCGGATCATCCGTGAACGAATCCGGGGATGTCGAGTTCGTCGGCGCTCTCTTCGTGGCGCGGTGCCGGCTCGTACGAGCTCGTGATCCGCGAGACCGGTCTCCGGTCTCGGTCGAATCCGGCCGCGATCACTGTGACGCGCAGCTCGTCGCCGAGGATGTCGTCGATGGTGGCTCCAAAGATGATGTTGGCGTCGGCGTCGCTGTGATCCGAGATGAGACCGGCGGCGGCGCTGATCTCGTGCAGCGTCATATCGCGAGGACCGGCGACCGAAAGCAATACTCCGCTGGCACCCTCCATCGAGGTTTCGAGCAGGGGGCTGCTGATCGCTTTCTCTGCCGCCTGGAGGGCGCGGTGCTCTCCACTCGATGTCCCGATCCCGAGCACGGACGACCCGGCGCCTGTCATGACAGCTTTCACGTCGGCGAAGTCCACGTTGATGAGCCCCGGAGTGGTGATGAGATCGGTGATCCCGCGCACCCCGTTGGTGAGCACCTCGTCGGCGAGACGGAACGCTTCGAGCACCGGCATCTTCGGCTCGGCAATTTCGAGAAGCCGCTCATTTGGAATGATGATGAGTGTGTCCACTGCCATCTTGAGGCCCTGGATTCCCTGCTCGGCCTGCACCGAGCGGCGACGGCCCTCGAAGCCGAACGGCCGGGTAACCACCCCGACGGTGAGCGCACCGAGGCTGCGGGCAATGTCGGCCACGATCGGAGCTCCTCCGGTTCCCGTGCCGCCACCCTCGCCCGCTGTGATGAATACCATGTCGGCGCCCTTGAGGGCGTCCTCGATGTCCTCACGGTGTGCGTCGGCGGCTTCCCGCCCGACTTCCGGATCCGCCCCCGCGCCGAGGCCGCGGGTGGAATCCCTACCAATGTCGAGTTTCAGGTCGGCGTCCGACATCAGGAGCGCTTGGGCATCGGTGTTGATCGCGATGAACTCGACCCCGTGGATCCCGGCGTCGATCATACGATTGATCGCGTTGACGCCTCCGCCCCCAACGCCAACGACTTTGATGACTGCAAGGTAGTTCTGTGGGTTTGGTGTTTCGCTCACCATGGCTCGTCTCCCCTGGGTCTCGACCACAACCTTAGCTCGACGGTTCAGCTTCCGAGTCACCTTCAGGCGAACCCTCAACGATTGGTTGAGGGTCAGCGACGGCGGGCCGCAACGGCGAGACGAGGTTGATCGTCGCGGCTTGGGGTATCCCCTCCTCCAGCAAGGCGATCAGAGCCATCGCCTTCTCCGGCATGTCTACCGGCGAGCCGAGCTCGACGGCATGCCCGCTGATGGTGGCGGTGATTGCAGCACTGCCCACCTCCAACACCGCGTCATCGAGCAGCGCGTTGGGGAGCACGCCGAGAAACTCGAGCGCTGCCTTGATCGCTGCATCGTCGATCTCGCTGCCCGCGGCGACGTCGCCCACGTCGGCCTCGATCCGGGCGTGCGCACCGTCCGGCTCGCCGACGGCGAGCACGGCCCCTCCGCTGGCCACCAGCGCTCCGGGTGATCCGGCGATCCAGGCCAGCGGCTCGTACTCGAGCACGATGACGTCGACCGACCGCGGCCACGTCACCCGCACCTCAGCCCTGGCGATCCAGGGATCATCGAGCAGGGCCGATTCGATCTTCGAAGCCCTCACCGAGATCATCGGCACTCCCACCTCCACCCCTGCCTCCTGCAAGATCGCCTCGACATCTGCCACCTCCGCTCCCTCGATCCGGATCTCCGCCACCGAGAGCCAGGAGGACCGGAACCCCGCCACCACGAGCCCGCCGATCAGCAACAGGAGGATGCCGACGACGACCCACTTGAGGCGCCGGCGAGCCGACGCTTCGCGGATCTTGCGGCGCCGGTCTGCAATCCGCGGATCAATCACCGGGTCCACGTGGCTCACGTCCGCCCGCTCTCGAAGTTGCCCAGGAACTGAATCTCGGGCTCCAGCCAAACCCCCGTCGCCTCACCAACTCGGGCGCGCACCGCAACCATCAGGTCGTGAATGTCCTGCCCGGTAGCTCGACGCCCGGCAACGAAGAAGTTGGCATGTCGGGCCGACACCGAGACCGCGCCGCAATGGAAGCCCTTGAGGCCCACCGAATCAATGAGGCGCCCCGCGGCGTCGCCGGGCGGGTTCTTGAAGACGCTCCCCGCATTGAAGCTTCCCCCCGGCTGATGCTCCTTGCGCCAGCGTGTGATCTCGCGCATCCGTCGTTGTCCCTCGGCCGAGGGCTGCACGATCGTACGGAAGCGGGCCGAGAGGACGATGTCGTCACGACGCAGCCGGCTGTGGCGGTAACTCAGCTGCATCTCCTCGGGAGTCTCGTCGCTGATCCGGCCGCCGGAGACGTCGAGGATCGACGCATCCACGAGCCAGGCCGCGGTGTCGGTGCCGTGGGCACCGGCGTTCATACGAATGGCACCGCCCACGGTTCCCGGTATGGCGACGAAGAACTCGAGACCGCCCCGGCCATGAGCTGTTGCGAAGCGGGCAACTCGGGGAAGTGAAGCGCCCCCGCCTGCCGAGACCATCCCTTCGGCGGACACGGCGATGGCGCGGAACTCGCCGACGAGTCGAATCACCAGGCCGTCGAAACCGGCGTCGCTCACGACCACGTTGGAGCCCCGGCCGAGCACGAAGAGAGGGATCGCCGGCGATTCGGCGGTGACAGCGGCCAGCAGCCGGCGGAGCTCGCTCTGGTCCGAGGCCTCGGCCAGGTAGGCGGCGGGACCGCCGAGACGGTAGGTGGTCAGCGGGGCGAGAGGCACGTCCCGGACCACAGCGCCCTCAGCGACGAGGTCGGCCAGGGTCACGGCTCCACCCCTTCGAGCAGCGCGGCGATCTCGTCGGCGATCGCGTTCACGTCGCCGGCGCCGAGCAGCAGCACCAGATCGCCCTCGGCCAGCTCGGGAACGATCGTCTCTGGGACCTCGTACACCGATGGCACGTAGTCGACGTTCCCTCCGGCAGCCGCGACCGCTTCGGCGATGATCCTCCCCGACACGCCGGGCTGAGGCGGCTCGCCAGCGGAGTACACGTCGGTCACGATGACGCGGTCGGCCTGGGCAAGCGGCTCTCCGAACGCGGGCCCCAGCCCAGCCGTCCTCGTGTAGCGATGCGGCTGGAAGATCGCCACGACGCGTCGCCAGCCTCCGAGCCGGCCGGAGGCGATAGTCGCCGCCACCTCGGTGGGATGGTGGGCGTAGTCGTCGACCACGGTCACGCCCGCTACCCGGGAGCGGACCTCGAAACGGCGCCGCACCCCGGAGAACTCGGCAATCCCGCCGACGGCGGCGGTGATGTCGTAGCCCAACTCCCCGACCAGCGCCAGCGCCCCGGCCGCATCCCTGGCAACGTGGAGCCCGGGCCGGGGAACGCGCACCGGCGCAGCAATGTCCGGCCCCACGAGCCGAAATCTGACCTCACCGTCTCCGTGCATGACCTCACGAACGTGCCACGCCGCCGCCGGATCGGTCCCGTAGCTCACCATCGGGGCCCGCTCGGCGAGACGGCGCACGCCCGGATCGTCGATGCAGCCCACCACCGGGCCTTGCACTCGATTCGCCACGAGGGCGAAGGCTTCCTCCAGCGCCGCCACCGATCCGTAGTAGTCGAGATGATCCGCCTCGACGTTGGTGACAACGAGGCCTCGCAAGTGCAGGTGGCGGAAGGTGCCGAAGGCCTCGTCGGCCTCGAGCACGAACAGCTCAGGGTCGCCGAGGTGCGCCCCCGTGTTGAGAGCCACCAGCTCGCCGCCGACGAGGAAGGTCGGATCGAGGCCGAGCCCATGGAAGGCGGCGACGGTGAGGCCGGTCGTGGTCGTCTTGCCGTGGGTGCCGGTTACGCCGAGCCCCGGCATTTGCTGCGTGAAGGCGTCGAGTAGCCGCGGCCGCGGCCACACCGGGACGCCGGCGGCTTCCGCTGCAATCAGCTCGGGATCGCGCCCCGGAACCGCCGAAGACGCCACCACCAGATCGGCTGCCGCGGCGCGCTCCGGTTGATGACCGAGCCAGGTTTCGATCCCGGCATCGAGCAGCGATTCGAAGAGCCGCCCCGGCTTCAGGTCTGATCCCGTGATCAGATGGCCCTGGCTGGCCAGGAGCTTGGCGAGCCCGCTCATCCCCGCCCCACCCGCGCCGACGAGGTGGATGTGATGCGCCTGTGTCAGCAGTGTCTCGTCATCCACGATCGACGACCCCCTCAACAACGAACACTGCATGACGGACGAAGAGAACGACACGCGCCTGCACCAACCACGCTCTCAACAACGCCCTCTCATCCACGATCGACGACCCCCTCAACAACGAACACTGCATGACGGACGAAGAGAACGACACGCGCCTGCACCAACCACGCTCTCAACAACGCCCTCTCATCCACGATCGACGACCCCCTCAACAACGAACACTGCATGACGGACGAAGAGAACGACACGCGCCTGCACCAACCACGCTCTCAACAACGCCCTCTCATCCACGATCGGCCGCCTCCCGCAGGGCAGTCGCGATCACACGGGCGGCATCAGGCCGCCCTTGCGATCGAGCCGCGGTCGCCATCGCCGTGAGCTGCGCCTGATCTGCCAAGAGCTGCTCGATCACCGCCGGCGCCCGGTCGATGTCCTCTTCGGGCATGACGATGATGCCGCCTGCCCGCTCAAGCGAGGCAGCGTTGGCCGCCTGGTGCCCGGCGGTCCCGAGAGCATACGGCACCACCACCGCGGGAGTGCCGGTCGCGGCCAGCTCGCTGATCGTCAGGGCCCCGGCTCGTGACAGCACGAGATCCGATGCGGCATAGAACCAGACCATCTCGTCCTCGAAGGCGTGCACGGACCAGGCGGTCGCCGATCGTTCCGCGCCCGCGGTCACGCCGTCGAAGTGGATTCTGCCGGTGAGATGAACGATCGCCATACGGTCGGAATCGACGCCGTCGGCCAGGCGGGTGGTGACCTCGTTGAGGACCCGGGCACCCAGGCTCCCTCCCAGCACACCGAGCACTGGAACGCCCTCGGGGAGGTCGTACCGCCGCCGCGCCTCGACGGCCAGCGAGGCCCTGTCGAAGTCGGCGAAGGCCGCCCGGAGTGGATTCCCCGTAAACCGCGCCCGCGGCAGCTTGGCAGCGGCGTCCTCGAACCCCACGAACGAAGCGGCGGCCCGGCGGGCGACCAGTCGATTGGCGAGTCCGGGGATCGCATTCTGCTCTTGCACGAACAGGGTCGCTCCCGACCGACGAGCGGCGCCGGCCGCCGGCACCGAGATGTAGCCACCGAACACTGACATGACCCTGGCGCGGCGCTGGCGCAGATGCTCGGTGATCGTGCGCCGCGCTCGGTGAATCAACAGCGGCAGCGTGAGGTTGGACGGTGAGAGCGAGCGCTGCAGGCCACGGATCTCTACCTCGACGAACTCGTACCCCGCCGCCGGCACGGCGCGCGCCTCCATGCGGTTGCCCCCAAAGAAGATGATGTCGTCAATCGGCACTCCGTCGGCCACCAGGGCCTCGGCCACCGCCAATGCCGGGTAGACGTGGCCCCCCGTACCGGCCGCGGCGAGGGCGAAGCTCATGGGGTTCCCCGGGATGTCTCCGACCGTCGCCTCGCCGACCGGGCGATGTTGAGCAGCACCCCGACGACGAACAGGTTCGCCAGCATGGCGCTTCCTCCCGCCGAGACGAAGGGAAGCGGAATGCCGGTGACCGGCAACACGCGGGTGACTCCCCCGATGTTGACGAGAGCCTGGAAGCTGAGCCAGGAGACGATGCCGACGGCGAGCAGCCGCCCGAATTGATCGGGAGCCCGCATCGCCACCGCGGTTCCGACGATGGAGAACGCCAAGAAGAGCGAGATCACGGCCAGCGAACCGGCGAGGCCGGTCTCCTCGCCGATGATGGCGAAGATGAAGTCGGTGTGGGCATTCGGCAGGAACGACCATCGGGCCCGGCTCGCCCCGAGCCCGACGCCGAACCATCCCCCGGTCCCGAGCGCAACCAGGCTCTGGAACGCCTGGAAACCGTCCCCGAGCCGGTCGGCATCGGCGTCGAGGAAGCCGGTGATGCGCCGCGCTCGGTAGGGAGCGGCGAAAGCCAAGGCCACCGCCGCCGCGGCTCCCAGCGTCCCGAGTCCGAACACGTGGCGCAGCGGTGCCGCCGACGCGATCAGCACCGCGAAGCTGGAGGCGGCGATGAGAAGGGCGGTCCCCAGATCGGGCTGCATGAGGAGGAGCCCGCCGACGATTCCGAGTGTTGCCACCACCGGCCAGAAGACGTGGGAGAACTGTCTGAGGTGTCGCTGCTTCCTGGTCATGACGGTGGCGAGCGCCACCACCACGGCGAACTTGGCGAACTCCGAGGTCTGCACGGTGACGAGTCCGATATCGAGCCAACGAGTCGCTCCGCCTCGCTCGCTTCCGAACAGCAAGGTGGTGACGAGTCCCGTCACGGCCAGTCCGAAGATGGGAAGCGCCCAGGTGGCATACCAGCGATACGGAATCCGGTTGGCGAGCAGCAGGACACCCACTCCCGCCAGGGTCCAGATGATCTGGCGTTTGAAGTAGAAGAGGTTGTCGAGGTCGGCCCTGATCGCCGCCACCGACGACGCCGATAACAACGCCCCGAGGCCGACGATCAGCAGCATGGCAACCGGGAGCAGGAGCAGCACGGCGGTGCGGTCGCCTGAGATCCGCTCGTCACGGGCTACCGGTCGCATGGCAACAACGGGCCTGACCCTACTGGCCACCGGTTTCTCCCTTCCTGGCACGGACGATCCTGGTGAACTCCTCGCCGCGGCGGGCATACGAATCGAACATGTCGAAACTGGCGCACCCTGGCGCCAGCAACACCGTGTCGCCGTTCGTCGCCATCAAATCGGCCAGCGTGACCGCGGTCTCCAGATCGGCTGCATGTGTGTAGCGATCCGGTTCGATCACCCCTGCGAGCTCGACCGCCGCCTCCCCGATGCCGATGACATGACGGATCGACGCCACCTCCGCGATGGGCGCCAAGTCGAGGCTCTTGTTGCGACCGCCCGCGATGAGCACGACGGATGGATACGCCGCGGCGGAAGCCACCGCGGAATGCGGGTTGGTCGCCTTTGAGTCGTCGACCCACTGCACGCCGGCCCACGTTCCAACGATCGTCCTGCGGTGCTCTCCGGGAGAGAAGCCCGTCACCACCGACTCGATGGCCTGCCGCTCGGCGCCGAGGGCGGCGGCGAGAGTCGCCGCCGCCGTCAGATCCATCGTGTAGGCGGTATCGAACGGCGGGCGAGACAGCGTCATCTCGCCGACGAAGAGCGAGTCGCCGTCGGGGCCGTTGCCGTGCAGCGGCAACCGGCTCCCACTGACGGGGATGCGCCGGGCGGTGGCTGTCGCCACCGCGGCGATGGCGCCCGGGTCGTCGGCGTCGTACACGAGGATGTCCCCGGGTGCCATGTTCTCGTAGATTCTCTGCTTGGCCTTCGAGTAGGCAGCGAGGCTCCCGTGCCAATCGAGGTGATCCGGAGCAACGTTGAGGATGGCGGCTGCCACCGGATGAAAACGCTCGATGAATCGAAGCTGGAAGCTGGACGCTTCGATCACGATCACATCCAACGGCTCGCCGACGACGTCGCTCAAGGCCCGCCCGATGTTCCCGGCTGCCGCTGCCTTGATGCCTGCCGTCTCGAGCATGGCCGTGGTGGCGGCGACGACGGTTGTCTTGCCGTTGGTCCCCGTGATCGCCGCGTACGGTGCCGTGAGCTGTTGCGCCGCGAACTCCATCTCGCTCCACAACGGGATGCCGGCCGCCATCGTGTCGCGAATCGGCTGGGCGTGCTCAGGGATACCGGGACTGGTCACGACCAGATCGGCCGATGCGAGCAGGTCAGGGTCCCATGGCCCCGAGTGGGTCGGGAACGAGTTCTCCTCCAGCGCCACCAGCGCAGCCGGGTTGCGGTCGTAGACGATCACGTGATGCTCGAGCCGGCGGCCGAGCCCGGCGGCGGCCACGCCGCTCACCGCCGCCCCGACGACGAGGAGGTTCACGGCAGCACCCCACCGTTGGTGGCCTGGAGGAAATCGGCGTAGAAGAGGGCGACGCCGGTGGCGACCATGATGCCGGCCAGGATCCAGAAGCGGACGATGATGGTCGTCTCGGGCCAGCCTTTGAGCTCGAAGTGGTGCTGCAGCGGGGCCATGCGGAAGATGCGCTTCCCCCATACCCGGAACGTGAAGATCTGGAGGACCACGGAAAGGGTGATCATCACGTAGAGCCCGCCGAGCAGCACCACCAGCAGCTGGGTGTTGGTGAGGAGAGCGAGGGCGGCGAGGGAGCCCCCCAGGGCTTGCGAGCCGGTGTCGCCCATGAAGATCTTGGCGGGGGCGGCGTTCCACCACAGGAAGCCGAGGCAGGCCCCGACCAGGGCGGCGGCGAACACTCCGAGGTCGAGGGCGCCGGTCACCCCGTAGAAGGCGTCGTTGCGGAACTGCCAGAACGCGATGAGCACGTAGGCGCCGAAGACGAGGGCGCCGGAGCCGGCCACCAGCCCGTCGAGGCCGTCGGTGAAGTTCACCGCGTTGGCGAAGGCGGTGAGCATCAGCAGCACCAGCCCGGCGTAGAGCCAGGGCCCGAGGTCGATCCCGATGCCGCGGGTGAGGGAGAGCTCGGTGCTGACGCCGATGGCGGCCGCGGCCCAGGCGAAGAGCCCGGCCACCGAGAGCTGGCCGAGGAACTTCCACCGCTTGCTGAGACCGAGGTTCTGGCTGCGGGCGTACTTGGCGAAGTCATCGAGGAAACCGATCACGCCCATCCCGACGAGGGCGAGCACCGCCAACCAGCCCTGGAAGGCGAACGGGGCCATACGCAACTCGAACCCGACGCCGAAGGTGTACACCCTGATGTGGGCCGCCACGTAGCCGAGCACCACCGCGACGATGATGACGATGCCGCCCATGGTGGGCGTGCCCCGCTTGTGACTGTGACCCGCCAGCTCGTCTTGGATGAACTGCCCGATCTCGTGCCGACGCAGCGTCCGGATCGCCACCGGCGTCGCGAGGATCGACACCATGAACGCCACCATCACGCCGAGAAGCAGAGAGATCACGCGCCACTCTCCTCTCGCAACGCCTCTGCCAGGTCTTCGAGCCCAACGGCTCGCGATGCCTTCACCAGCACCACGTCACCGGCGCACAGCATGTCTCCGAGCAAGCGCAGCGCTTCGGCGTCGTCCGCAGCCGGGTGCGCTACATCGCCCGCTCCCCGCGCGATGCCGGGCTCGTCGCCGACGGTCACGACCGCGGCGAAGCCCAACTCGGCTGCAAGAGTGCCAATACGCACATGCTCCTCCTCCGCTACGGGGCCCAGCTCGGCCATGGCCCCCAGAACGGCGATGTGCCGCCCGGGCATGGCCGCCACTGTCCGTAGCGCAGCCTCTACCGAATCCGGATTGGCGTTGTAGGCATCATTGACGACGGTGAACGAACCGTGGTGGATCTCCATCCGCCACGGCGAGCCCTCTGCTTCCGCGATGCCCCCGGCGAGGGTGTCGAGGTCGACACCGAGTGCCAGGCCGCATGCCACCGCCGCGGCCGCGTTGAGTGGTTGATGGCTGCCGGGTAGACGGAGAGACAGCACGCGCTCGCCGGCCTCGGTGATCAGGCGGAAGCGTGCTCTTCCGTCGTGTCCCACCACGACGTCCGCCACCCGAACGTCGGCGCCCGGCTCGCTCCCAAAGGTCACCGTCGATGCGGGGTGGTCGCGGCGGAGTCGGCGCTCGTCGTGGGGTAACACCGCCACTCCCCCGGGCTCGAGGCCCTCGATCAGCTCCCACTTGGCGTCGGCGAGGCGCTCCACGGTCCCGAAGGTCTCGAGATGGACCAGGCCGAGGTTCGTGATGACGGCCACATTGGGTCGGATCGCCGGGAGGAGCCACCGCAGATGGCCAACGCCACGGGAGCCGGCCTCGACCACGAGGTAGGCGGTGTCGGGCTCGGCGCCCAGCACGGTGAGCGGAACGCCGATCTCGTTGTTGTAGGACCGCAACGAGGCCCTGCTCCCGGGCAGGGCGGCGGACAGCAGATCCTTCGTCGTCGTCTTGCCCGTGCTGCCGGTGATGGCGACCACCGGAATCTCGAGCTCGGCGCGGCAATGCGCTGCCAGGTCGCGGAGGGCTTCTTGGGTGTCGGGCACGATCACCGCCGGGCTCAGACCGAGACCGGGATCCGACACGACCACAGCGGCGGCGCCCCGTCCGAGAGTGTCAGCGGCGAAGTCGTGCCCGTCGAAGCTCTCGCCGCGCAGCGCCACGAACAGCTCACCGCCTCGGATCGCCCTCGAGTCCACCCCCACGGCGGCAATCGGGGTGAGCGGATCACCAACCAGATGCCCACCGGTGGCGGCAGCGACCGTCTCGAGGGTCCAGGGATGGATCACGATTCCCCCTTGGCAGCCATGCGGCGAAGCTCCTCGGACGCCACCTCCCGATCGTCGAAGGGAACGCGGACACCGTCTGCGAACTCCTGGCCCTTCTCGTGTCCCTTGCCGAGGATCAGCACTGCGTCGCCTTCCGATGCCCGGCGCAGCGCCAGCGTGATGGCGGCCCGTCGATCGAGTTCGGTGATCACCATCGCACCTGGAGGGACGCCCGCCACCACCTCGGCGAGAATCTCCTCCGGATCCTCAGAACGGGGATTGTCGCTGGTGAGGACGGCCAGATCGGCGGTGGCCGCGGCCGCGCCCATCATCGCTCTCTTGCCGCGATCACGATCGCCTCCCGCCCCCAGCACGACGATGACCTTCCCGGGAATGAGGGCTCGGGTCTCGTTGACGACGGCAGAGATGGCATCGGGGGTGTGTGCGTAGTCGACCACCACCAAGTACTGCTGCCCCAGATTGAGTCGCTGAAAGCGCCCCGGCACCGGCGGCAGTCTCGCCAGACCATCGGCGACCGTCTCGGGCGAGATGCCGAGCTCGCTCGCGCAGGTTGCGGCGATGGCGGCATTGGCGGCGTTGAAACGTCCTGCGAGAGGCAGCGTCACAGGAATGACGTGGTCGCCGGCCTCGAGGCGGAACCGGCAGCCGGAGCCCGTGAGGACGAGGTCGCTCACCTGCACGTCGGCTACCGGATCGAAACCCACGGTGCAGATGGGAATGGTGGAGAGGGCAGCGAGCCGCTCACCCCACGGGTCGTCGCGCCAGACCACTCCCCGCTGTGCCCGTTCCGGCCGGAACAGGGTGGCCTTGGTGGCGAAGTACTCCTCCATGTCGTGGTGGAAATCCAGGTGATCCTGCGAGAGGTTGGTGAAGCCGACAACATCGAATTCGACGCCGGTGACCCGGCCGTACGCAAGCGAGTGGGACGACACTTCCATCGCGACGATCTGCACCCCGTCGTCGACCATGCGACGCAACAGTCGCTGCAGATCGCTCGATTCTGGGGTGGTGCGCCCCAACGGCACCGGAGTCCCGTTGATGGTGGCTCCAATGGTGCCGATCACACCGGCCGGCATCCCGGCGCACCGTGCAATCGACTCCAGCATGTAGGTCACGGTGGTCTTGCCATTGGTGCCTGTCACACCCACAACGTCGAGAGAGCGGGCGGGGTGCCCGTGCACCTCAGCCGCCACCCACGGCAATGCGGACCGAACGTCGTCGACGACGAGTTGCGGCACCGCGAGCGGGAGTTCGTGGTCGACGAGGAGCGCCGCCGCGCCTGCCTCGACCGCTGCTGCCGCGAAGTCGTGGCCGTCGACTCGGGCTCCCGGGATCGCAGCGAAGAGAGCCCCAGGACCGACTTGTCGCGAGTCGTGATACACATCGGAGACCGCGGCGTCCTCTCCCACGAGGCGAATCGGTTGACGATCGTCCAAGGCGGAGACGAGCCGGGCGAGTGTCGCCTCAGGGGACATCCGGGGCCACCCCGAGGCGATGCAGCACCGCTTCGGCGACCTCGGCGAACGCCGGGGCCGCCGATACGCCGCCGAAGCGCAAGTCGGCGATCTCGTCCCCCTCGGTGATCGTTCCGTGCGGCGAGTCCAGCACCACGGCCACCACGATCCGCGGATCGTCCACGGGCGCCATGCCGATGAAGCTGGCGATGCGGTCTTCTTCGCTGTAGACCCCCTCGTCGCTGAGGAACTTCTGGGTGGTGCCGGTCTTTCCACCGACCGTGAAGCCGTCGACTACTGCCCGATGCCCTGTGCCGTACTCGACGACTCCCTGCAGAAGCTGACGCATGGTCTGTGCCGTGTCCTCCGACAGCACCGGCCGTTGCAGCGGCTCGTTGATCTCGGTGCGGCCGTCGCTGTCGACGATCGCCTGCACCACGTGCGGCTGCACCCAGACGCCGCCGTTGGCGATAGTGGCGAACAGCGCTGCCATCTGGAGGGGTGTCACGTCGACGCGGTAGCCGATCGCGGTGGAGGGTCCGCACACGTTGGCGCACCATTCCTCCACCGGGCGAAGCAAGCCGGGCACCTCTCCGGGAAGGCCCGAGTCGGACGACTGGCCGAGCCCGAAGGCACCCAGGTAGCGGTGGAGGGTCTCGTTGCCAAGCCGCTGCTGAATCTGGATCGTCCCGATGTTTGAGGAGTAGGCAACGATCTCTGTCACCGTCATCGTGGCCACGTGGTCACGTCCCTCGTCGGTGTACGGCTCCTCCTTGGGCTCGATCTCGAGCTGGAAGGGAACCTCCCAGGAATCCTCCGGTGTCACGAGACCTTCCTCGAGCGCGGCCGAGATCGTGACGACCTTGAGCGTCGAGCCCGGCTCGTACACGTCGGTCACGGCTCGATTACGCACCGTGCTCGGCTCGATGCCGGAGCGCCGATTCGGGTCGAAACCGGGAGCGCTCGCCATCGCCAGGATGTCGCCAGTGCCTACCTCGAGGACGACGATCGTGGCGGCTTGGGCGTTGGTGGTCTGGAGTGCTCGTTCGGCCGCCTCCTGAACGGCGGATTGGATCTCGCGATCGATGGTCAGGATGAGATCCGACCCGGGGACTGCGGGCTCGACGAGCAGCTCGCCCGCCGGGATCTCCACGCCGTAGCCATCGCGTTCCAGGATGCGGGTCCCGGGAGTGCCGGAGAGCACCTCGTTGTACTCGTACTCGATGCCCTCGAGCCCCTGCTGGTCATCCTGTCTCACGAAGCCGAGCACCTGTGAGGCGAGGCTGTCTGCCGGGTACACACGCTTCGGTTCTGTGATGAGCGAGATCCCCTTGATCTGCTCGTCGGCCAGCATCAGGCGCACCTCCTCGGCGACGAGAGGATCGAGGCGGCGCGCGACGTAGGCGAATTGCGAGCTCGAATCGGAGAGACGAGTGACGAGTGAGCTCTCGTCGATTCCCAGCAGGGACGCCAGGACCGCGGCGGTTCCCACAGGGTCGCTGATGGCGCTCGGATCGGCGACGACGGTCTGGGCGTCGACGGTGACAGCCAACTCGACACTGTCGCGATCGTAGATCGTGCCCCGCTTGGCGGGCGTCTCCTCGTGGCGGACACGCTGGTCGAATCCGGGTTCGGCGTACTCCGCGGCGTGCACTCCCTGCACGTTGAAGAGACGGAAGCCGATGCCGATCCAGGATGCGATCAGGACGGTGCCGACGAGCACCAGGCGAATGTCGGCGACACGCCACTGGGGGCGCCCCATGTCACTCCCCCACCTTCCCGGTCATGGCTGGGCGCTCAGCAACGCCTTCAGCTGTGCCCACCGGTACTCGGCATCGAGCCGCTCCGTGTCGATCCCCGGCACCGAGAGTGCTACACGGGACTCCGGGTACACGAGCCCGAGATCGGCGATCAGGGTCTCGACGCGGCCGGGATCCTTTAGCTCTGCGACCTCCAAGCGAAGCTGCCAGTACCTCGCCTCTTCGGTCGCGATGCGCTGCTCCAGCTCCTGGATCTCGAACGCAGAGTGATCCAGCGAGATCCGCGAGTAGATGAGCCCGAAGAAGGCCACGATGACGGCCAACGCGAAGAGCACCCAGAGCCGGACTGGCGACTTCAGACGGGCGACGTCGGCAAACGCCTCGAAATCCGCAGCTGGGTGCGCCCGGAGGGTGCCGGCTGTCACGACGACACCTTCTCGGCGGCCCGGAGCAGGGCGGAACGTGAACGGGGGTTCCGGGCGATTTCGTCCTCGGTGGGACGGAGACCTTTGCGGGCGAGCAACCTGACCTCGGCCGCTCGCCCGCACGTGCACACAGGGAGGTCCGGCGGGCAATTGCAACCGGCGGTTCCGGCGGCGAACCGCTGCTTGACGATGCGGTCCTCCAGTGAGTGATAGGCGATCACAACGACCCTCCCACCGGGACGGACCCAGTCGAGAGCGGCGTCGAGACCTTGTCCCAGCGCATCCAACTCGGCGTTGACTGCGATGCGGATGGCCTGGAAGGCTTTTCGGGCGGGATGACGACGACGGCGGGCTGCCGCCGGTACGGCGCCGGCGATGACCGCCGTGAGCTCGGCCGTGTCGGTGATGGGCCGGTGACGGACAATCGCCTCGGCGATCCGGCGCGCCATTCGCTCCTCGCCGTAGTCGCGGAGGATGCGGACGAGCTCATCGACGGGCCGGTCGTTGATGATGTCGGCGGCGGTGGGACCGTGGGTCGGATCCATACGCATGTCGAGCGGGCCCTGCCGCCGGTACGAGAAGCCGCGAGACGGCTCATCGACTTGGCGGGATGATATTCCAAGGTCGAATAGCACTCCAGCCACGCTCCCAGCACCAAGATGTTCCCTGTCATGACGATGGCCCTCCGAGATGAATGTGGTCAGCACTTGATCCAGATCGGCGAAGTTGGCCGCCACGAAGTCGAGCCGCGGGTCGTCCGGGACCTGTGCTGCCGCGTCGGGATCCCGGTCGAGTGCGAGGACGTGTATCTCCGGCAGCGCTGCGAGCAACGCTCGGGTGTGCCCGCCCCCACCAAAGGTGGCGTCGACGATCGTCCCGGGTTCCACCGGCCGGAACAGGTCCACGACCTGCTCCACCATCACCGGCTCGTGATAGCTCGACGGCCTCGTTTCTGGGTTCTGATCCATGGTCAGCCCCCCGGAGCGCTGGCGCCATGATGGAAGCGGGCGGAGTAAGGGGCCTTCCAAATGGCATCCGGGGGACTGACCATGGGCCAGAACCGCTGGGTTGACTCGTCGTCCTGTGAGCGTCGGGTCGCTCGGAGGGGATCACAGGTCCTCCCCTCCAAGGCCGAGGACTTCCTCGATGCCGGCGTAGTACTCGTCGGCCTCCGCTTCCTCGGACTCCCACACGGAGGTCGACCAGACCTCGACGTGCTCGGCGCTTCCCACCACGGTGACGTCCTTCTCCAGGCCCGCATAGGCACGCAGCTTCTCCGGGAGTTGGATCCGTCCCTGCTTGTCCAACGTGAGGTCGCTCGCCCCGGCGAAGAAGGAGCGGGAGAACTTCCTGGCCCGCCGATCTGTTCTCGGGAGGTTGCTGATCCGGGAGACTTCCGCCTGCCACCGGTCCAGGGGAAAGACGTAGAGGCAGTGCTCCTGCCCCTTGGTGATGACGCAGCCGTGTTCCAGGTCGCCCCGGAACTTGCTGGGCATCACCAAACGACCCTTGCCGTCCAGCGAATGGTCGTATGTTCCTAGAAACACGCGAAGTACACTCCATCACGGTCGTCATCTCCCACGATGCCCCACTCTCCCCCATTCCGCGCCACTTGTCAACCACTTTCCTCCCCCATCTCCCCATCCGGCCCCCCTTCAGGATCGAGATCTCCCCACTGCGTCGGGCCGCCACGATGCGTGGCGGCCCGTGTTCATTGGGTATTCGGGGGCCGTGCCAGGAGCCGGCGAAGCAGGCCGATCCGTCGAGTTCCGAAGAAGATCCCCCGGAACGATCAGGGGCCGAGGCGGCGAGGCCCGGCGAGGGACGTCTCAGTGCGGCCGGTCGGCGCCCCCGCGGCTGGCAGCGCTCCGGGAGGTTTCGGCGCTCTCGCGACTGGCAGCGCTCCGGGAAATGTCGGCGCTCTCGGGACGACCTGCGCTCCAGGAAATGTCGGCGCTCTCGGGACGACCTGCGCTCCAGGAAATGTCGACGTTCTCGCGGCTGGCAGCGCTCCGGGAAGTGTCGGCGCTCTCGCGGCTGGCAGCGCTCCGGGAGGTTTCGGCGCTCTCGCGGCCATACGGGCATCGCGAGACACACAGGTTGCACACGTGGAGGGTGTGCTCGTCGAACGTCGCCTGGGTCAGGAGTCGCTCGGCACGTTGTGGCCGGAGGCGGAGCAAGGCCAGGTACCGGAGCTTGGGCAGCAGCGGCGTCCGGG
>CAZMSN010000009.1:0-39739 GCA_964569015.1 uncultured Acidimicrobiaceae bacterium
AGGGCCTAGTGAGCTGAATTGCTCGTGGAGGTTCGAGTCCTCTCTCCGACACTGCGCCCCGACCCAAGGTCGGGGCGTTCGAGTTCCGGCTTTGCCGGAACTCGTGCGCGTGGCGGTCGGTTGCAGTTTGGCGAAGCCAAACTGCTGCCTGGGGTCAAGGTCGGGGCGTTCGAGTTTCTGTGCAGCAGAAACTCGCGGCTCCATTCGCCCACCCGCGGCCGGGATTCGACGATGACCCGGGCCGTCTCGGCTCAGCACGGCGCCTTGGTGGCGGAGACGTTCGGTGCCCTCGGGGACGGAGACTTCGTCGGAGGCTCCGACTGCCTGCATCCCACCGACGCCGGCTACGAGAAGATCGCGGCGGCCTTCGACGTCGCCTTCGGGGCCGGCTGAGCGGGGCCGACCATCGCGAGTGCTCCCGGCTCCCCGCCGGAGCTCGTACCCCGGCGGGGAGGGAGCCGACGGGCCTCCCGGGGTACCGCTGCGGGAGGAACCAGGTAGCTCGCGTCTCGACTTGTGAGTGAGCACTCACTCAGTTAACCTGTTCGCCGTGCACCCCAAGCATCGCCGGGCCAGGCCTCTCTCGCGGGACGATCGCCGCCGAGCGATCTTGGCTGCCGTCATCCCCCTCATCGCCGAGAAGGGCGCTGCCGCGACCACGGCGGAGATGGCGGGGGCGGCCGGGATCGCCGAGGGGACCATCTTCCGGGCCTTTCCCGACAAGGAGGCGCTGATCCACGAGGCCGTCAAGGTCGCGATGGATCCCGAAACCACCCGCCGCGCCCTGGCCGACATCGACGAGTCGCTGCCGTTCGAGGCTCAACTCGCCGAAGCGGCCCGCGTCCTACACGACCGGTTCAGCCGGATCACCGCCATCGTGGGGATCCTGCGCACGATGCCCCATCACCACCGAGGCCCCCCTGCCGCCGTCCATCGCGTCGTCGCAGAATCGATCGCCACGATCTCGGATGCCCTCACCGAGCTGCTGGAGCGCCACCGCGACCGCCTCGCGATCGATCCGGCGCGGGCTGCCGCCGCCTTCCAGGGACTCGTCTCTGCCAACGCCCATCCTCTTGCGGCACCGGAGGAACGGCTGTCGGTCGACGAGATCGTCTCCATCCTGCTCTCGGGCATCGCCAGGCCGGGGACGATCAACTGATGCTCAGGCGGATCCTCGTCGAGCGTCTCCGGCCCTACGCGCGGCCCATCTCGATCGTGGTCGCCCTGCAATTGGCGGCGACGATCGCCTCCCTGTACCTGCCCAGCCTGAACGCGGACATCATCGACAACGGCGTCGTGAGGGGGGACACCGACTACATCACCCGGATCGGGACGTGGATGCTGGGTGTGTCGCTGATCCAGGTGGCCTGTTCGATCGTGGCGGTGTATTTCGGAGCCCGTACCGCCATGGCCTTCGGCCGAGACCTCCGCGCGGCGATCTTTCACCGGGTCGGCGAGTTCTCCAGTCGCGAGCTGGCGTATTTCGGGGCGCCGTCGCTGCTCACCCGCAACACCAACGACGTCCAGCAGGTGCAGATGCTGGTGATGATGGGCCTCGCCATGATGGTGGCAGCTCCCATCACGATGGTGGGAGGCGTCATCATGGCGCTGCGAGAGGATGTCGGTCTCTCCTGGCTGATCGTGGTGGGGGTTCCAATCCTGGCCGTGGTGGTCGGCATCGTCGTCTCTCACATGATTCCCGCTTACGGGGCGATGCAGGAGCGTCTCGACACGGTCAATCGTGTTCTTCGTGAGCAGACCGCCGGTATCCGGGTGCTTCGTGCCTTCGTCAGGGAACGACACGAGACCGAGCGGTTCGCACGAGCCAACACCGGGCTCACCGATGTCTCACTCACGGTCGGCCGGTGGATGGCGGCCATGTTCCCGGTGGTGATGCTGGTCCTGAACCTCTCGAGTGTGGCGGTGCTGTGGTTCGGGGCCGGGCGCATCGACTCGGGGGCGATGCAGATCGGCGCCCTCACGGCCTTTCTCGCCTATCTGATCCAGATCCTGATGTCGGTGATGATGGCCACCTTGATGCTGGTGATGGTGCCGAGAGCCGCGGTGTGCGCCGATCGCATCGGGGAGGTCCTCGACACGGAGTCATCCGTCGTGCTCCCGCGACCGGGGGTGACCGAGGTCGACCGAAGCAGTGAACTCGACCTTCGGGGGGTGGGTTTCAGTTATCCGAGGGCCGACTACCCGGTGCTACGCGACGTGACCTTCTCGGCACGGCCGGGTCAGACCACCGCCATCGTCGGTTCCACCGGTGCCGGAAAGACCACTCTGCTGAGTCTGATACCGAGGCTGTTCGACGTCACGATGGGAACCGTCTCGGTCGACGGCGTCGACGTTCGAGAGTGGAACGCCGATGCCCTGTGGTCACGGATCGGCCTGGTGCCACAGGCGCCCTATCTGTTCTCGGGGACTGTTGCCTCCAATCTGCGATACGGCAATCCCGATGCCACCAACGAGGAGATGTGGACGGCGCTCGAGGTTGCCCAGGCGCGGGACTTCGTGGAGGCGATGCCGGAGGGGTTGGAGACTCCGATCGCCCAAGGTGGGACCAACGTCTCGGGCGGGCAACGACAGCGCCTCGCCATTGCCCGGGCGCTCATCCGGCATCCCGAGGTCTATCTGTTCGACGATGCATTCTCCGCCCTCGACCTGGCCACGGACGCCAGGCTGCGTCGGGCGCTGAAGCCGGTCACCGCAGATGCCACCGTGCTGATCGTGGCCCAGCGAATCTCGACCATCGCTGACGCCGAGCAGATCATCGTGCTCGAAGACGGGGAGATCGTCGGCCTCGGAACCCACGAGTCCCTGCTGGCGACCTGCGACACGTATGGCGAGATCGTCGAATCGCAGCTGAAGGCGGAGGCCGCCTCATGAGCGGCCGGACCATGAAAGTCACTGAGCGGATCGAGCGCGGACGTGGTCCGGGCCATGGGCCGTTCGGCGGCGGCACGATCGGTGAGAAGCCTGTCTCGTTCGGCGCCTCCGCCAAGAGACTGATCAAGCGCCTGCGACCGGAGCTCCCCAAGGTCTTTGCCGTCTTCGCAGCCGGCATCGTCAGCGTGGCCTTCGCCGCCATCGGCCCGAGAGTGTTGGGTCGAGCAACCGATGTGATCTTCTCAGGAGCGATCGGGCGGAATCTGCCTTCCGGCATCACCAAGGCCGAAGCCATCGAGATGGCCCGCGCTCAAGGGCAGAGCCAGATCGCCGACCTCCTCAGCGGAATCGACCTGGTCCCCGGCCAGGGGATCGACTTCTCGGCCCTGGCGCGAGTGCTCCTGATCGTGCTCGCCCTCTACACCGGGTCCGCCCTTCTCGCGTACCTCCAGGGCTACCTGCTCAACGATGCCGTCCAGATGACGATGTACCGCATGCGCTCAGACGTCGAAGACAAGCTCAATCGCCTACCGCTGCGCTACTTCGATCGCCAGCCCCGCGGAGAGCTGTTGAGTCGGGTCACCAACGACATCGACAACATCTCCCAGAGTCTCCAGCAGACCATGAGCCAGTTCCTGACGTCGCTACTGACGATCATCTTCGTGGTCGGCATGATGATCTGGATCTCTCCGACGCTGGCGTTGATCGCGCTGGCGACCATCCCCATCACCATGATCGTTGCGGGACTCGTCATGCGGCGGTCCCAGAAGCATTTCATCACCCAGTGGCGCCGAACGGGGGCTCTCAATGCCCAGGTCGAAGAGGCCTTCACGGGGCATTCGCTGGTGAAGGTATTCGGCCGTCAGAGAGAGGTACAGGCGGTCTTCGATGCCGAAAACGAAGAGCTGTTCCGGGCGAGCTTCAGGGCACAGTTCCTCTCCCATCTGATCATGCCGATCATGATGTTCATCGGGAACCTCAACTACGTCGTCATCGCGGTCCTTGGAGGACTCCGGGTGGCGAGCGGCACCATGAGCCTCGGCGATGTCCAGGCCTTCATCCAATACTCGCGCCGGTTCACCCAGCCGGTCACTCAAGTTGCGTCGATGATCAACCTGCTGCAATCGGGCGTGGCCTCGGCCGAGCGGGTCTTCGAGTTCCTCGATGCCGAGGAGGAGTTTCCCGATGACGAGCACCCGCCGCGATCGCAGATCTCACGGGGACGAGTGACCTTCGAGAACGTCTCGTTCCGTTACGAGGAAGATGTTGCGCTCATCGAGGATCTCTCGATGGCCGTCGAACCGGGTCACACCGTGGCAATCGTGGGTCCGACCGGAGCTGGCAAGACCACCCTGGTCAACCTGATCATGCGGTTCTACGAGCTCGACGAGGGCCGCATCACCCTTGACGGGGTCGACATCGCCCGCATGACTCGGGCGGGGCTGCGCTCTCAGATCGGGATGGTGCTTCAAGACACCTGGCTGTTCAAAGGAACGATCCGGGACAACATCGCTTACGGACGCCCCGAGTCCACCGAGGCCGAGATCCACGACGCGGCCGAGGCGACCCTCGTCGACAGGTTCGTGCACAGCCTGCCGGACGGGTACGACACGGTCATCGACGACGAAGGCAGCAACATCAGCTCCGGGGAGAAACAGCTCGTCACGATTGCTCGGGCGTTTCTCACCGACCCGGCCCTGTTGATCCTCGACGAGGCCACCAGCTCGGTCGACACTCGCACCGAGCTGCTGGTGCAGCATGCCATGGCCGCGCTGCGGACCGATCGCACCAGCTTTGTGATCGCCCACCGCCTGTCCACCATCCGAGACGCCGACCTCATCTTGGTGATGGAGAACGGCCGGATCGTCGAACGAGGTAACCACAACGAGCTGATCACACTCGACGGCGCCTACGCCGCCCTCTACAACTCGCAATTCACCGGGCCCGACATCGCCACGCAACCCCTAGGGTGAGCGACGAGCAATAGGTGAGGAGGGGTTGGTCCGTGGCGTCTCTGCTCAGCGCCGGGATTCTGCTGTACCGCAGGCGTGGTGCTGAGGTCGAGGTGATGGTGGCTCACCCGGGTGGGCCCTTCTGGGCGAAGAGGGACCGGGGTGTCTGGAGCATCCCGAAGGGTGAGCCGGAGCCGGGAGAAGCTCTCCGAGACGCCGCCTGCCGCGAGTTCGCCGAGGAGACGGGCTACACGGTCGATCCCGAGTCGTTGGTGCCTCTCGGGAGCGTGGTGCAGCGCTCCGGCAAAGTTGTGCACGCTTGGGCCGTGGAAGGGGACCTCGACCCGGTGGACCTGCGGTGCAACACGATCGAAATCGAGTGGCCGCCCCACTCAGGCCGCCGGGCGGTGATTCCTGAGATCGATCGGGTGGCCTGGCACGCTTTGAATGTGGCTCGAGAGAAGCTCAATCCTGCCCAATCTGAGCTGATCGACCGGCTACAGGGAATGCTGGGGGTTTCTTGACTACCCACAGTGGCATCCGTACACTGTGGGTAGCATCACAGCGGGGATGATGAGGCCGGTGGCTGCCGGCATTACAGGAGGCGGCCATGAGCGAACTGTGGGCTGAGATAGAGAAGGCCGATTTCACTCTGGTGAAGCGTGGATACGAGCCGGCCGAGGTGGATGCCTTCCTCGATCATCTGGGCAAAGCCGCCAAAGAACTGGAGAGCGAAGTTGCGGCCGCTCACGGCAAGATCAATGCCCAGAAGCGTGAGATGGACGAGAGGGCCGGTCGCGGCAACTCCGTGGAACAGACGATTCTCGAGGCGGCGGACCGCAAGCAAGCGATTCTCGACAACGCAGAGCGGCGCGCGGAGAAGATCATGGCCGACGCCGAGCGCCACGCCGCCGAATTGACGGGTGGCCCCGAGGCCGACGTCGCCAAGATGCGGGCTGAAGCCGAGAAACTCCTGGTTCGTGCCAAGCAGAGCCTCGCCATGGCGGAAGAAGAGGCCGACCGGGTGCGGGCCGAGGCGGCTCTGGAGGTCGAGGGCTTGCTCGGGGATGCTCGTCGTGAGGGTCTGGCCGTGCTCGAAGAGAGCAAGGTGGAGACGACGACGATGATCGAGGCCGCCAGGCGAGAGCACAAAGAGCTGACGATGTTGCTGCGGGCGCTCAAGGCGGCGGTGGCCGACATGCTCCGAGACGCCCAAGCACACAACGAGACGATTCGTGTTGTGCTCTCCGACGAGGAGGCTCCGAGCGAGAGTCCCGGCATGGTCGTCGGAGGTTGAGGCAGGAACCGGCGTGGGTGCTTCCCGCGTCTGGGATTCTGCGATAGGCTCCTGTGTCGGCAACATCACGGCGTCAACGAAGCGACGGGAATCATGGGCAAGAGACAAGCACGGCGTCGACTGAAGGACATTGCGGCTCCGAAGCCGACGAGCCAACCGTCCCCACTCCGCGGCCCGAGCGAGTCAGGTCCCATTGTGGAAATGCCGGCGTTCATTCTCATGTCACTCTTCGGCTTGGGCATATTGGTGTTCTTCGGTTCGCTCTATGGCGTGAGGGCGATTGAGTCGGATCTGAAAGACCGCGCTATCGAGCTGTTGCAGGCGAACGCGTTCCTCGACGTCGAGGTCGACGCAAATGGCCGCGACATCGAGCTCACCGGTTCCGTCGACGAGGCCGACGACCTCGTGACCGTGCCCGAGCTGGTGGCGTCGGTGAGCGGTGTCAAGACCGTCGCCAGCGAGCTGCGGTATGTTGCCTCGCCTGAGGGCGGGGAACCCACGATCGACACCGATCCCCTGGTCATCCAGTGGAGCGGCGGTCAGGTCACGGTCACCGGCGACGTCTCGGACGAGGCGACCCGAGACACGCTGATCGAGGCGCTCGAGGACTCCTTCGGTTCCGTCAACGCTGACGGTTTGACCATCGAGGAGGGGATCGCCAGCGAACGTGAATGGCTGTCGAAGGCGATCAGCCTCATCGAGCTGAGCGGCAGCTCGGTGGAGACAGGCGAGCTGTTCATCGGTCCCGATCAGCGGGTGATCTCGATGACGGCCGAGTTTGAGGGTCGCCAGGAGCAACGCGATATGCGCGAGGCGGTCGAGGAGATCGTGAGCGACTCCATCTTTGCGTTCGACAGCCGGCTGACCGTCGCCGACACTCCCGAAGTCGAGCCGGAGGAGGTGGTGGAGCTTCAGGAGAACCTCGACGATCTCATCGAGGGCAAGGTCGTGGAGTTCGAGTTGGGCAGTGACGTGCTCACGTCGGTGGGGATCGAACTCCTGGACGAGATCCTGGCGGCTCTGGAGTCGTTCCCAGAGGTTCCCGTCGAGATCTCCGGCCATGCCGATTCCCAGGGTGACGACGCCTCGAATCTCGCGCTGTCCGAACGGCGGGCGAAGGTGGTCCTGGACTATCTCGTTGCCCATGGCCAGGATGAGAACCGCTTCGCGATTGTCGGCTACGGTGAGACCCGCCCGATTGCCGACAACAGCACGGCTGAGGGGCGGGCACGCAACCGCCGAATCGAGTTCAAGGCTCTGGAGGAGTAGCGCTCATGATGTACGTCGCGTCGCAAATCGCCGTCTTGCTCTTGTTCGCAGCTCTCTTCGGCTTTGTGGTTGGCTGGTTCGCTCGCGCCCGCGCCAAGCAGCAGACATCGACCCGCCGGCGGGTTCACTGATCGATCCCGGATTCGATGGTCGCCCTGATGGGCGACGGGCATGTGCTTCTGGCAGAGCACGTCGATGTGGGGTCGGGGGGCCTCCGGCGGCGTCATGGGCCGTGAGGATTTGGCGGGCCTGTGGGCGCTATGTGACCGGTTCGTGCCACAGGGCGGTCACGCTGAGGGCGAGGGTGGTGGCGATGGCAGTCGCTGCCCCGACCGCATAGACCGGGAGCAGACCGAAGGTGTCGGCGAGAGCGCCGCCGACGACGGCTCCGATCGGAATGAGTGCCCAGGCGATGGTGCGCGATGCGGCCACCACGCGCCCGAGGATGGGCGCGGGAGCGATGCGCTGGCGCATGGTGGTGACGGCGACGTTGGTCCATCCGAGGCCGGTGACGGCCACGGCGGCGGGAATGACTGCCACGAAACTGTGCATGGCCGTCATGATGGCGAAGCCGATCCCCATGAGCCCGGTACCGGTGAGGAACATCCGCCCCAAGTGCATGCGCCTGGCGACTCGTGGCGCGAGGATCACTCCGATCGATCCCAGCCCGGCCTGAACGGCGAGGAAGAGACCGACCTCGGCCTGATCGAGAAAGAGGAAGTCGAGGAATGGCGGAACCGTGATGCCGCCGCTGAGCCTCTCGGGGATGAAGAGGAACAGGAGAGCTTCGAGCGGGGCGAACACGAAGTTGATCACGGCGGCTCCGGCCGTTGCCCAACGAAGGTGCCTGTTCGAGAACAAGAAGACGAGGCCGCTCCGGAGTGCGGTTCCGAACCGCTCACGGCGTTCCGAGTGGGTGTGCGCTCGCACTCTCACCACGGTGAGGAATGCTGCCGAGATGAGAAACGTGGCGGCATCGAAACCGAAGGCGACGGCGAAGCCGCCGAATTGGCTCACGAGCAGGCCCCCGGCGGCAGGGCCGAGTGACCAGGCAACGGTGCCGGCAAATGAGAGGCGCGAGTTCACCTCGACAAGCTGATCGGGCCCTACGACGTAGGGCAGGATCGCTTGCAGGCCGCTGTCGAAGAACGTGGCCATCGACCCAACCAGAAAGGCGGTGAGGAACACGATCCAAGTGGAGATGGCGCCCGCCGCAGCCCCGAGAGCGAGTAGACCGAAGGTGGCGGCTCTGATGAGGTCGGCGGCGATGAGGACCCGCTTGATGCGGACTCGATCGAGCACGACGCCCGCGGTGACACCGAATAGCAGGGCGGGCAGGGACTCGGCGGCCGAGGTGAGGCCGAGATCGACACCTCTGCCCGTCAGCTCGACGACGAAGAGCGGCAGCGAGATGTAGGCGATGTAGTCGCCGAACTGGGAGATCGCCTGGCCGATGACGATGGGACGGGCGTTGTGTTGGCCGACGGTGGTCGCTTCCATGTCTTCCAGATTCGGGTGCGCGATCGGCGGCATCGCCGTATGGTACAGATTGGGTCAGGCCGGCGAGTTATGTGGCCGTCGGAATTCAGGTAGCCTTCGGGGAAACGCCGTCGCGACGGCAACGCGAGGATTCAGAAGGGAGCGAGGATGGCAGGACCGACCGAACTGCCGGGGCTCGTCAGGGAATTCGTCGACATGTCGAAGGAGTACCTCCGGCAGGAGACTCTCGAGCCTGCCAAGCGCCTCGGTCGCTACGCGGGTTTCTCTCTGGGCGGCGCGGTCGCCATCGCCATCGGGCTCCTGTTGCTCAGCGTGGCCATGGTGCGCGGCATGGTGCGCCTGCTTCCCGAGGGCCCGAACTGGGCCGCGCTCGGTTATCTGTTGTCGGCGGCCGTGCTCGCCGGGATCATCGGAATCATCATTGGGCTCGCCGGCCGCGGCGAGTCGCAGAAGGGTTGAGACAGTGGCGATCCAACGAAGCGACCTCGAGGCGAAACTCCGTGAGATCGAAGAGATCGTAGAGGAGACCAAGGCTCACACGAAGACGACCGGGACCGTGGCCGCGATCGGGGTCGTCGTCTTGGTTGCCGTGATCTTCCTGCTGGGACGAAGGCGCGGCAAGAACCGCGGCAAGGCTCGCGTCGAGATCTACCGGCTCTAGGACCAATGGTGCAACGTCTTCTGTCGCTCGCGATTCGGCAGCTCTTCGGCGGTGCCCGTCGTGGTCAGCCGATCGTGACCGGCTTGGCGGCGGCTGCGACCCTGTTTGGCCTGTCACGCCGCTATCGGCGCCGGAGAAAACTGATCTACGGCCGCAGGTTGAAGGAAGGCGAGACGATCCAGCTTCGCATGCTGCGGGGGACTGCGGTGGTGGAGGACACGAACGGCTCCGGTGTCCCGGTCCCGAGTGAATGAGGTGATGACGGGTGTTCCGCAATCGCGAGCGAATGCTGAAGATCGTGGTGTGGGTGGTCGTGTTCGCGATGGTGATCGCCATTCTCTCGGCGATCGTTCCCGCCTTCACGTGACCCGAAGCGGGAGCGGCGATGGCTGAGTTCCGGCCGGGCGATGCCTGCTTGCTCTTTGATGCGAAAGGCCGCCGCTACCTGATCGAACTCGAGGCAGGGGCCGAGTTCCAGTACCACCAGGGTGTGCTCGGGCACGATGAGATCATTGGTGCTGAAGACGGCTCGGCGGTGAGGTCATCGATGGGGAATGCCCTGACTGCCCTGCGGCCCCGGATGGCCGACTACGCCCTGAAGATGGGTCGGCGCGCCGCCGTCGTGTACCCCAAGGATTCTGGTGCGATCATCACATGGGCCGACGTTGGGCCCGGGATGACGGTCCTCGAGGCAGGAACGGGATCGGGGGCTCTGACCATGGTGTTGGCGCGAGCCGTCGGCCGTGAGGGCCGAGTCGTGAGCTACGAGCTGCGTGAGGATCATGCGGCAGTGGCGCGCAAACGGATCATCGGGTTCTTCGGGGAGATCCCACGCCAGCTCGAGCTGCACATCGGCGAGGTCGAAGAGGCCATTGCGGAGGTGCGTCCCGATCGGCTGATCCTCGACCTGCCCGAGCCGTGGCACTCGGTAGCGCCCGCGATCGATCACCTGGGGCCGGGCGGCGTGTTCTGCTGCTATCTCCCGACGGTGCCCCAGGTCCAGGAGGTGCGCCGGGTGCTCGATGGCAGTGGCGCCTTCATCGACGTCATGACGTTCGAGATACTCATGAGGGAATGGGCTGTGGAGGGACGCTCGGTACGACCGAGCCACCGCATGGTGGGGCACACCGGATTTGTGACCGTGGCCCGCAAGATCTGCCCGAAGGCCGTCGCCGATTCCAGCTCAGAGCACGAACGAGGAGACCGGGATGAAGCCTGAGAGCGTTGCCCGGGAATGCCGCGTCACGGCTCGATGAAGATGCACTCGCCGGGGCATTCTTCGGCCGCCTCCACGACGAGATCGACCTGGCTGTCGGGGATCACCGCGACGCCCTCGGCTCCCTGGGGATTGCCCTCCGACTGGGCGAAGGTCTTGTCACCCTCGCGCACATAGGCGAGGCCGTCGTCGAGCAACACGAAAACATCAGGTGCGATCTCCTCGCACAAGCCGTCTCCCGTGCAGAGATCCTGGTCGATCCAGACCTTCATGATGCTCCTTTCCAAGCGTCTTCCACGCGTTGTCTCGCCGAGCAAGTGTACCGGCGGCGGTACGGTCTGCTGTCGCATTCGGGCTGTTCCTCGATGGGGTGTATGAATCCGGTCACGGCCTACACTTGGCGTCTTGCGGGTAACTGAAGGACAGCCGAAGTCACGCCGATGAGAACGGCAGGGAGGTGATGACAGGTGGAACACGCCGGAGGCGCAGGCAATGAGCTGCGAGCGACGGTCAGGATGCTCGAAGAAGAGGTGGCAGTGCTCCGCCGACGGCTCCAGGACGCCCCACGCCGGGTCCGGTTGCTCGAAGAGCGCCTCCTCGAGGCCAAGGGCCGCCTGTCGCAGGCCGCCTCGCAGAATCAGAAGCTGGCGGCCGTCCTAGAGGAGACGAGAGAGCAGCTCGCCCTCCTACGCGAGGAGGTCGAGCGTCTCAGCGCTCCGCCCAATCCTTTCGGGGTGTTGCTGCAGGTCAATGAGGACGGAACGGCCGATGTCTTTTCCGCGGGTCGGAAGCTGCGCGTCAACGTCGAGCCGAATCTGGAGATCAAGGCGCTCGAGACGGGGCAGGAGGTGCTGCTGAACGAGTCGTACAACGTGGTCGACGTGCGTTCCTTCGATCCCGCGGGCGAGGTCGTCACGATCAAGGACGTTCTCCCGGACGAGCGCCTGCTCGTGCTGGGCCGCGCCGATGAGGAAAGGGTGGTCGAGCTGGGGGCTCCGTTGCGCGGCGAGCTGGTTCGCGCCGGCGACCACGTGCGGATCGAGCCCAAGACCGGGCTCGTGCTCGAGAAGATCATGCGCCCCGAGGTCGAGGAGCTGGTACTCGAAGAAGTGCCGGACATCACCTACGCCGACATCGGAGGGCTCGACGAGCAGATCGAGATGATCCGTGACGCCGTCGAGCTGCCATACGTGCACAAGGAGCGCTTTGCCAACTACGAGCTCGCCCCTCCCAAAGGCGTCCTGCTCTACGGCCCTCCCGGTTGCGGGAAGACGCTGATTGCCAAGGCGGTGGCCAACAGCCTGGCAAAGGCGGTCGCCGCCAAAGAGGGCAACGATGATGTCCGGTCGTACTTCCTGAATATCAAGGGCCCCGAGCTCCTCAACAAGTATGTCGGGGAGACCGAACGCCAGATCAGGCTGATCTTCCAACGGGCCAAGGAGAAGTCAGACGAGGGCGTGCCGGTCATCGTGTTCTTCGACGAGATGGACTCGCTGTTCCGTACGCGCGGCACCGGCGTGTCGTCCGATGTGGAATCGACCATCGTTCCCCAGCTCCTGTCCGAACTCGACGGCGTCGAGTCGCTGAAGAACGTGATCGTGATCGGCGCTTCAAACCGCGAGGATCTGATCGACCCCGCCATCCTGCGGCCGGGCCGGCTGGACGTGAAAGTGAAAGTGGAGCGTCCCGGCGAAGCCGCAGCCAGGCAGATTTTCCGCATCTACCTCTCCGAGCACCTCCCGTATGCTGCCGAGGAAGTGGAATCGCACGCCGGCGACCGTTCCGCGATGGTCGAGATGCTGATCGACGATGTGGTGGACAAGATGTACGCCACATCGGATGAGAACCGGTTCCTGGAGGTCACCTATGCCGATGGGGACCGCGAGGTGCTGCACTTCAAAGACTTCTCGAGCGGGGCGATGATCGAGAACATCGTGCGGCGGGCCAAGAAGTACGCCATCAAGCGCGAGATCGCCGGCGGCGACTCGGGTCTGGGCCGTGACGACCTGCTGCAGGCGATCACGCAGGAGTTCAAGGAGCACGAGGACCTTCCCAATACGACTAACCCTGACGACTGGGCCCGCATCTCGGGCAGGAAGGGCGAGCGCATCGTGTACGTTCGGACGCTCATCGAGGGCGATGGCGAAGGTCGCAGCATCGAAGCTGTTACACCGGGTCAGTACTTGTGAGACACGGGCAGTAGCGCGTGGCGTTGCACAAGGTTCTCGGCACCGAGACCGAGTTCGGGATCACGATCCAGCGTCAGGCTGACTTCAATCCGGTGTTGGCTTCCAGCACGGTGGTGAACTCGTACGCCGGCGAGCGGGCGCGTATCCGTTGGTCGTTCGATGAAGAATCGCCTGGCCGCGACGCGCGCGGCTTCAGCTTTGCGGACGCCTCCCCGGTCGAACTCGAGACCGGCTTGGTCAACGTGGTGCTCGCCAACGGGGCGCGGCTCTACGTGGACCACGCCCACCCCGAGTACTCCACGCCCGAGTGTTACGACCCGCTCGAGGCGGCGCTGTACGACAAGGCCGGTGAGATCGTCATGGCGCGCGCGGTTGCCGCCGCCCATCGGGTGATGCCCGAAGGCGAGCGCATGTTGATCTACAAGAACAACAGCGACGGCAAGGGGAACTCCTACGGGGCACATGAGAACTACCTCATGGCCCGCACGATTCCGTTCGGAGAGATCGTCCGCCATATGGTCGGGTTCCTCGTGACGAGGCAAGTGTTCACCGGCGCTGGGAAGGTGGGAGCGGAGAACGGGCGTCCGGACGTCGCATTCCAGATATCCCAGAGAGCCGATTTCTTCGAGGAGGAAGTCGGGCTCGAAACGACGCTCAAGCGACCCATCGTCAACACCAGGGATGAGCCCCATGCCGACCCGACGAAGTACCGAAGACTCCATGTGATCATCGGAGACGCCAATCTCTCCGAGGTCCAGACGTTCCTCAAGCTGGGCGCCACCGCCTTGGTGCTCGATGCGCTGGAGGACGGGGCGCTCCCGGAGTCGCTGTCGCTTGCGAAAGCGATAGAGGCCACGTGGAAGATCAGCCACGACCCGACTCTCACGGAGACCGTGAGGCTCGAGGACGGGCGTCGCATCACCGCGCTCGAGGCACAGTGGCAGTACTTCGAATGGGCGAGAAAACACGCCAACAACAGTGATCTCGGCGACGTCTATGCCAGGGTCCTGGCCGTGTGGGAGGAAATCCTGACGGATCTCGAAGCGGATCCGATGCTGACGGCCGATCGGCTGGACTGGGTGGCGAAGCACCGAGTGTTGCAGGCATACCGCGACCGTGATGGGCTTTCTAGCGACGATCTGAAGCTGCGCCTGCTTGACCTCCAGTACCACGATGTGGATCCGGCAAGAGGGCTCTACCACCGTCTGGTGGCGCGCGGGGACATGCAGCGCCTCTTCGACGACGCGGAGATCGCCAAGGCGGTCTCGGAGCCTCCCGAACGCACCCGTGCCTACTTTCGCGGGCAGTGTGTCTCGCGCTTCGGAGACGCGCTGGCAGCGGCCAATTGGGACTCCCTGGTGTTCGACACGGGTGAGGCGGTGCTGAAGCGAGTGCCTATGATGGAGCCGCTCCGTGGCGGCAAGGATCGGGTAGGGCCGCTGTTGGAACGAGCAAATTCGCCGGCGGAGTTGTTGCGGGTACTTGGAGGCGAGAATGGCTGAGCAAGAGCGGAAGCGGGCGAGGGCGCACGAGGTCGACGAGACCGAGACCGAAGGCGATCCGTTGCCGGAGGGTCGGGGCGAGGAGATCGGCGAGCGTATCGACGATCTGCTGGACGAGATCGACTCAGTGCTCGAAGAGAACGCTGAGGAATTCGTGAGGAACTACGTCCAGAAGGGCGGGGAGTGAGCAACGAGGGCCAGTTGAGCGGCTCCGACGCGCTTCCCCTGGAAGCGGGCCTCCCCGAGGCCAGCTTCATGTCTCTCCTCGAATCACGCGGCCTGGCGCCACGATGGACGACGGGGGGCCCACTCGACGCTATCGATGTGCCGGATGGCACGACCGTGCTCGCTCTTCGCTACGCCGACGGGGTGGTCATGGCCGGCGACCGCCGGGCGACGGCCGGGAACGTCATTGCTCACAAGCGTGTCCAGAAGGTCTTTGCCGCCGACGACTACTCGGCAGTCGCGATTTCGGGAACTGCCGGGATGGCGATCGAGCTGATCAAACTCTTCCAGACCGAGCTGGAGCACTACGAGAAGATCGAGGGCACTCGTCTCAGCCTGGAGGGAAAGGCCAACTTCCTGGCGCGGATGGTGCGCGGCCACCTGCCTCTGGCGTTCCAGGGTCTCGCGGTCGTGCCGCTCTTCTGCGGCTACGACGAGCAAGAAGGGACCGGGCGCCTCTATTCCTTCGACGTGGTGGGGGGCCGGTACGAGGAGCAGGACTACGCGGCGACGGGCTCGGGTGGCTCCGAGGCCAAGTCCTTCCTCAAGGCATCGTTCAGCGAGGGTCTCGAGGAGGCTGACGCGCTCCGGCTCGGCATCGAGGCGTTGGTGGCTGCCGCCGAGGAAGACGCGGCCACGGGCGGACCCGACCTGCGGAGGGGCATTTACCCCAACGTCGTCACCGTCACTGAGGCGGGCTATGGGGTCGTCGAAGACGAGCGTATCGCCGAGATCGCCGCCGCCGCCGTGGAGAACCGCCCATGATGCCGTTCTACGTTCCCCCGGAGCAGTTGATCAAGGACCGGGCCGAATTCGCCCGGAAGGGCATCGCTCGGGGCCGCTCGATCGTGATCATGGAGTACCGCGACGGTGTGGTGTTGATGGGGGAGAATCCGAGCGGGGCATTGCACAAGCTCGGTGAGATCTACGACAGGGTCGCCTTCGCCGGAGTGGGCCGATTCAACGAATTCGAGACCATGCGGGTGGCGGGCATCCGCTATGCCGACCTCAAGGGCTTTGCGTATGGGCGAGGTGATGTCACCGGCAAGGGCCTGGCCAATGCGTATTCGCAGACCCTCGGGCAGATCTTCACCCACGAGGTGAAGCCGTACGAGGTCGAGGTGATGGTCGCTGAGATCGGACCCGATCCGGGCGATACCGAGATGTACCGCATCCAGTTCGACGGCACCCTCCGCGACATCGAGCGCTTCGGCGCCATGGGCGGGAAAGAGGAGGCGCTGACCGAGAGGCTCCAGGAAGCCGTGAACGGCCTGATCGATCTGGCGGGGACCATGAGGGTTGCCGCCGACGCGATCGAGGCCGTAGAGGAGAGCCAGATCGAAGCGACGGGCTGGGAAGCTGCGGTGTTGGACCGGACCTTGGGCCGGCGGATGTTCCGACGAGTGCAGTCGGCCGAGATCGAGGCAGCGCGCAACGCCGGAGGATGATGACGGTCGGCAGACCGTCGGGGTGCGTCTACCCTGGCGGCCATGCAGCGGCGCATCTTCGGCATCGAGAATGAGTACGGCGTCACCTGCACGCTGCGGGGCCAGCGCAGGCTTTCCCCCGACGAGGTCGCCCGGTACCTGTTCCGCAGGGTGGTGAGCTGGGGCCGGTCCTCGAACGTGTTCCTCGAGAACGGCTCACGGCTGTATCTCGACGTCGGGAGCCATCCCGAATATGCCACGCCCGAGTGCGACAGCCTGCACGACGTGGTGGCTCACGACAAGGCGGGTGAGAGGATTCTCGAGGGACTGGTGCGCTCCGCCGAGAAGCGGCTGGAGGACGAGGGAATCCGTGGCCAGATCTTCCTGTTCAAGAACAACACCGATTCCGCCGGCAACTCTTACGGATGCCATGAGAACTACCTCGTCGGACGGCATGGCGACTTCCAGCGCATCATCGACACGCTGATCCCGTTCTTCGTCACGCGCCAGGTGTTCGCCGGCGCCGGCAAGCTGCTGCAAACCGCCCGCGGCACCGCCTTCTGCCTCGCCCAGCGGGCGGAGCACATCTGGGAGGGCATCTCCTCGGCGACCACCCGGAGCCGGCCGATCATCAACACCAGGGATGAGCCGCATGCCGACGCCGAACGCTACCGGCGCCTTCATGTGATCGCGGGTGACTCGAACATGTCCGAGTACGTCACCTACGTGAAAGTGGGGGCGACCGCCGCCTTGCTGCAGATGCTCGAGGACGACGTCGTGTTTCGGGATCTCACATTGGAGAATCCGATCAGGGCCATTCGGGAGATCTCACACGATGTCACGTGCAAGCGGCGGGTTCGGCTGGCGAACGGGAGGGAACTCTCGGCACTGGACATCCAGTGGGAGTACCTCGAACGCGCCATGCGCTATGCACGATCCACCGGATTCCCGCCCGAGGTGGAGCAGTCCGTTCTGATGTGGGAGTACTTGTTGACCGGGATCGAGAAGGATCCGCTCTCGCTGTACCGCGAGATCGATTGGGTGGCGAAGTACCGTCTGATCGAGGCCTACCGCGAGAGAAGCAATCTGCCGCTGTCGTCGCCCCGGCTCGCGCTCATCGACCTGACCTATCACGACGTCGACCGCGCTCGGGGCCTCTATGAGGTCCTACAGCGGCGCGGCGAAGTGGAGCGTGTCGTCACCGATGAGGCCATCACCAACGCAATGACTCAGCCACCGGCGACGACGCGTGCCAAGCTCCGCGGCGATTTCATCAAGGCTGCCAAAGCCCGCAGGAGAGATTTCACCGTTGATTGGGTACACCTGAAGCTCAACGACCGGGCGCAGCGGACCGTGCTGTGCAAAGACCCGTTCAAGGCCGTCGATGAGCGGGTGGAGAAGTTGATCGCCGGGCTGTGACGCACGGTGATCGGTTGCAGGGGGGCAGGACGAGGCGCCGCGAGATCCTTTCCCTCACGAAGGGCACCCGATACGCTCGCGCGGGCATGCACAAGGTCATCGAGCGAATCCTGAACCTGCTGGCGTTCCTCCTCACGGCGCAGCGTCCGGTCACCGCGGATGAGATCCGCATGACGGTCGCCGGATATGACCAGGCGAGCGATGAGGCGTGGCGGAGGATGTTCGAGCGTGACAAGGACCTACTGCGTCAGCTTGGTATCCCCCTCGAGCTGCGGCCGACCGACGCTTGGGAGGTCGAGCACGGGTACGTGGTGGAGCGAGAGGACTATGCGCTTGCCGATCCCGGCTTGACCGACGAAGAGCGCGCCGCCCTGTGGCTCGCCGCCCAGGTGGTGCGCATCGGGGGGCAGGCCTCCGGGCCCGATGCTCTGTTCAAGCTCGGTGGAGCGCCCGTGACGGCATCGGGGGAGCCCTTGGCCGCCGACCTGGGAGAGGATCGAGAGGCGCTGGCGGTTGCTTTCGCCGCGGTAGCGGATCGTCGCCATCTCGAGTTCCGCTACCGGGATCGGGGCCGGGTCGTCGCGCCCTACGGGCTGGTGCACCGACGGGGCCACTGGTACATCGTGGGGCCGGAGGCGAGGCCCGATACCAATGTCAAGGTGTTCCGGCTCGATCGGGCCGAGGGGATCACAGCCGGCAACCGGGCGGAGGTCTTCGAACGCCCAGCCGGGTTCAGGGCGTCGGATGCGATCCCGGAGACCGCGTGGGAGGCGGGAGGAGAGGACATCGAGGCCCGGGTCGTGTTCGACAAGGAGATTGCGTGGTGGGCGCGGCGCCAGCTCGGTGGGCGGAGCGTGGTGACGGATCTGGCCGACGGGGGTATCGAGGTGGTGACGCCGGTCGCAGCGCCGGATGCGTTCATCGGATGGATCCTCGGTTTTGATGACGATGCCGAGATCCTCGCCCCGATCGAGTTGCGAGAGCGGCTGGTGGCGCTCGTTGAGGAGCCGATGTGACGAGCCCGAAGACGGCTCACCGATTGACGCGCATCCTGTCGATGCTGCCGTGGGTGATCGCGAACCCAGGCGCCACCGTCCGTGAGGTCTGCGAGCGGTTCGGCTACACGACACGCGAGCTTGCCGCGGATCTGGATCTCGTGTTCGTGTGCGGCCTGCCCGGATACGGGCCGGGCGATCTGATGGTGGCGTACATCGAGGAGGACGAAGTGGTGGTCGAGATGGCCGACTACTTCTCGGCCCCGCTGCGCCTCAACCCGCCTGAGGCGCTCTCGCTCCTCGCGTCAGGCATGGCGCTGGTTTCGACCGGGCAAGCACCCGAAGCCCTGCAGCGGGCGGTAGCGAAGCTTCAGGCCGTTCTCCTCCCAGAGGCGAGTGATGCCCTCGTGGTCGATCTGAGCGAGCCGGAGTGGGTGGCGGAGCTGCGCCGGGCGGCCGCGGAGGGCCAGGTGATGCGGATCACCTACACGGGGATCGCCAGCCGGATGACGACCGAGAGGGAGATCGAGCCGTGGTCGGTGTTCTCGACCATGGGGAACTGGTACGTGTCCGCCAGGTGCCGGTCGGCGCAGGCGGAGCGGGTGTTCCGTATCGATCGAATCCGCTCGGCAACGCCGACGGATGAGACGTTCGTCGTGACCGATCAACCACCGCCGCCGGTCGTGCGGTACTCGCCCGGCGAGGACGACGTGCGTGCGGTGATTCGTCTCAGCGACCAGGCGCGATGGGTGACCGACTACTACCCGGTCGAGGTGCTCGACGACTCGGGGGGTGTTGTGACGGTGCGATTCTCGGCTGCCGATCCGATGGTCGCGGCGCGGCTGCTGGTACGGCTCGGACGGGCGGCGGAGCTGGTTGAGGGAGACGAGGTCGCCGCGGCGCAGAGCCATCTGCGGAAGCAGATCCTGGCTCGCTATCGAGATGATCAAATACCGGCTGTATCGGGTGACTAGCCGCCAAATAGTCATTCAGGGGTCGCTGGTGGTGCCGATGGAACAGGTGGGAGACAGCCCCCAACGGAGCCGAGAAACATGACGACCATTCGCACCACATGCAGCCGCTGCGGAGACGTGGAGCTCACGACATCCGACATTGCGCTGGAGCTGATGTCGGAAGCGTCCACGGGCACGTACCGCTTCGAGTGCCCTTTCTGCGGCGCGGTGCAGCGTCGTCCCGCCAATCATCGAGTGGTCAGCATTCTCCTCGCAACCGGCGTTCACTACGAGATCCTTCCGATCGCTCATCCGATCACCGAGAGCGAGATCGACGTGTTCGTCCGGGCGCTCGATGAAGAGGATTGGTACTCGGAGCTGGCGATCTCCTGAGGCGCCGCTCGCCCACAATCTCGAGACCGACTCGATCCGCGTCCCGACTGAGCCTCTGACGGGCGCGCTTGGGGTGAAGCTGATCCGTCCATCGGGCTAGGGCGCGCACCACCTAACATCGAGTGTCATGGCGAGCCTCACCCTTTCGGAGATGGTGGCGATCGTGCTGGTGATCCTCATCGTCTTCGGGCCCCAGAGACTTCCCGAGATGGCCCGCAGAGCCGCGCTCTCGATACGACGTCTCAGGACGATCGCGGCGTCCGTGCGAGAGGAGTTCGAGGCTGAGTGCGGCGAGATCGCGGCGCCGCTGCGTGAAGTCCGTGAGGAGGTCGTTGGAGCGCGTCAGGACCTGATCGCCTCGGTGTCGAGCATCACTGAGGAAATCCGCAGAGCACAAACGCACGCCGATGAGGCGGCCACTGCTCAGATGGTCCCGAGCGCTGACTTATCATGCGCTGCCGATGACGTTGAGCCGGATGAGCTCACCGCCACATGAGCGTTGCCCGCATGAGCTTCTTCGACCACCTCGTCGAGTTGCGCGCCCGGATCATCAAGGCGACGGTCGCCGTCAGCGTGGCGACTATCGCCGGGTTCATCTTCCACCACGGCGTGCTCGAGCTCCTGGCCGGCCCGTACCAGGCGGCGGTCGACAACGACCGTCTCGCCTTCTTCCAACCGACCGAAGCGTTCAGTGTCGTGATGAAGGTGTCGCTCTTCGTCGGGGTGATCCTCGCCAGCCCGGTGATCATCTATCAGGTTTGGCGATTCGTCGCCCCGGCGCTCACCCGACGGGAGCGCCGCTACGTCATTCCGCTGTCGGCGGCACTGGGCGGTCTCTTCGCGGCGGGCGTGGGACTCGGCTATTGGGCCCTGCCGCTGGCACTGCGGGTACTGCTCGGATTCGGGAGCGACCTGCTCGCCCCGACGATCGGCGCCAGCTTCTATCTGAGCTTCGCGATGCGTTTTCTCCTCGCTTTCGGGATCGCCTTCGAGTTCCCGGTCTTCCTGTTCGCGGCTGCCGGCCTGCGGATCGTGCGCAGCGATCAGCTTCGAGCCGGGCGACGGTGGGTGGTGGTCGCCATAGTGGTGGCAGCCGCCTTGCTGACACCCGGTGGCGACCCTCTCACCCTGTTCTTGCTGGCCGCTCCGATGTACGCGCTGTACGAGCTGACGATCATCGCTATCCGATTCGTGCTCGAGCGATGAGCCACGATCTGGGTCCGGAGATGAGAGGATTCGTCGAGAGCTTGCCGTTCGAGCCGGATCACTTTCAGCTCGAGGCCATCGAGATCCTGGAGAGTGGGAGAGCAGTGGTGGTCACGGCGCCGACGGGCTCGGGGAAGACGGTGGTAGCCGAAGCCGCGGTGCACATGGCCCTCGCCCGGCGGAAACGGGCTTTCTACACGACACCGATCAAAGCACTGTCCAACCAGAAGTTCGGTGATCTGCGAGAACGGTACGGCGAGGACCGAGTAGGGCTGCTGACCGGAGACAACGTCATCAACGGCGACGCGCCGATCGTGGTGATGACCACCGAGGTTCTGCGCAACATGATCTATGCAGACAGCCGAGCGTTGGACAACCTGTCCGTGGTTGTGCTCGACGAGGTGCACTACCTTCAGGACCGCTACCGCGGTGCCGTGTGGGAAGAAGTCATCATCCACCTCCGGCGTGACGTGCAGCTGGTGAGCCTCTCGGCGACCATCGCCAATCCGGAGGAGTTCACCTCCTGGATTCGAGAGCGCCGGGGATCGGCCGGCCTCGTCGTTGAGACCCACCGCCCGGTGCCGCTGGAGAGCCTCTACATGGTGCGAGACCGGCATCGGGAGTACCGCATCGACCTGTTTCCGGTCTTCGGCACCGGGAGCAATCGCCCCAATCCGGAGGTCGTGCGGCTCCTGAAGAAGGGGAGAGGGCGGTTTCGGCGCTTTGGCTACCCCGGCCGGCTCGAGGTCGTGACACGTCTTCGAAAAGAGGGCCTGCTGCCCGCCATCTACTTCATCTTCTCTCGGGCCGGCTGCGAACAGGCAAGTCGGTCGATGGCGGAAGCCCGCCTCGGCCTCACGAGCGTTGACGAACGGCAGGAGATACGGCGGGCGGCCGAGGAACTGACGAGCCACCTCGCCGAGGCCGATCTCGGAGTGCTCGGATACGGCGCCTGGCGCGAGGAGCTGGAAGAAGGGGTGGCGGCTCACCACGCCGGCATGGTGCCGGCCTTCAAGGAGGCGGTGGAGGATCTGTTCGGGAGAGGTCTCATCAAGGTCGTCTTCGCCACCGAGACGCTGGCGCTCGGGATCAACATGCCGGCACGAACGGTGGTGCTGGAGCGCTTGACGAGATTCACCGGCGAGGCACACGAGATCATGCAGCCCGGCGACTACACCCAGCTCACAGGGCGGGCGGGGAGGAGGGGCATCGACTCGCGAGGAAGCGCCGTCGTACTGCACAATCGCGACATCCCTTTCGAGCGGGTGGCGGCGATCGCCGCGGAGGGAAGTCATCCACTGACATCGAGCTTCCAGCCGTCCTACAACATGGCGATCAATCTCGTCGCCAACTACGAGCGTGACGTGGCCGAGACACTGCTCACCGCCTCCTTCGCGGAGTTCTGGAGCGGTCAGCGAAGAGAGGCATTGGAGGAGAGGATCAGCGAACGGGAGGCAGAGATCGCCGAGTTCCGAGCGGCGGCCGAGTGTGATCGAGGCGACGTTTGGGCGTTCGCCACCGGCGCCGGCCGCCAGGTGGCGGACCACGGCTCTCTGACGGGAGATCTCGTGCAGGGAATCCATGAGGGAGACGTGCTCCAGCTCTCCGCCGACGAGAAGGATCGATGGGTGGTGCTGGCCCGGGGCTGGGGAGCATGCCCCCGGTTCCTGCTCCTGTCGACGGCGAGTCGCACCCGCCGGGTGCGGCCGGAAGACCTCGGACCGGCGGTGTCGATTCTCGGCAACATGCCGCTGCCGGAGCCGATCAAGTCCCGCGAATCCGGCTACCAGCGCTCGATCGCCAGGCGGTTGAGGGTCTGGTCACCGGCCCCAGGGACCACGCCGGTCGATCTCGTGGCCGGCGGGTCGCACGATGCCGTGGCCGGCTGTCCCCGGCTCATGGAGCACCTGGGGTGGGTGCGGCGCACCGAGCGAGCAGAGAAGGAGCTCCGGAGGTTGCGGCGGCGTCTGGAGCGGGCCGAAGGCGGCCTGGTGACACAATTCGACGCGATCTTGGCTCTTCTCGAGAAGTGGGGATACGTCGAGGGATGGCAGCTCACTCCCCGGGGCGGCCATCTCCGTTTTGTGTACAACGAGCTCGATCTCCTCCTCACCGAATCGATAGAGCAGGGCGTGTTCGACGGTCTCGGCCCCGCCGAGCTGGCGGCCCTCGCCAGCCTCTTCACGTACGAGGCGCGGGTACACGAGCCGCCGGGCGGCTGGCCCGGCCGCCGGGTGGAGGCACGCGGCACCGCCGTCCTGGAGCTCGCGGGGCGCCTCAACGCGGCCGAACGTCACCATCGATTGCCGGAGACGCGGGCGCCCGATGAGGGATTTGCGGCGGTGGCCCATGCATGGACATCGGGGGTGCAACTCGAGGACCTGTTCGATGATGACGTGGTCGCAGGCGATTTTGTTCGTAACTGCCGCCAACTCCTCGACCTCCTTCGCCAGCTCCGCGACGGTTTTCCGAAGCTAGGCTCGGTGGCGGCTGTGGCGGTCCGAGCGATCGATCGCGGCGTCGTCGCAGCCGGGGGTCGCGTATGACATGGTGGGTGATCGTGAACCCGTCGGCCGGGCGTCGCGGCGATGCCCTTCGCCGCACTCGTCGCAGCCTCGACGCGCGGGGTATTCCCTACACGCTGCGAGAGTCGTCCTCCGCCGAGGAGGTGGCGCCCCTGGTGGCCGAGGGACAGGAGGCGGGCTGCACCAAGTTCGTCGCGGTGGGCGGAGACGGCACTGCTCATCTCGTCCTGAACGGCCTCATGGCGCTCGAGTGGGCCGCGCCGCCGACACTCGGAATCCTCCCGGCGGGATCCGGGTCCGACTTCATCAAGACCTTCGACCTTCCGCGCCGCCTGGAGAGCATGGCCGATCATCTCGTCACAGACTCGGTGTACCGCTGTGACGTCATCGTGTTGGAGGGAGCGTTCGGAAGGCGCTTCGCCCTCAATGCGGCGAACGCGGGCATCGCGGCGGGGTGCGTCCCGGTGGCCAATCGTCTCCCGCGATGGCTGGGGAGCAATCGATATGCCGTGGGTTTCTGGCTCGCGCTGATCGGATTCAGACCGGCCGTGACGGAGGTCACCGTGGGCGATCGCACGATCATCGGGGAGACTCTCAACGTCGTGGTGGCGAACGGCAGGTACTTCGCTGGCGGCATGAAGGTGGCGCCGCAGGCGGCGCCCGGCGACGGCCTCTTCGAGGTACAGGTGTTCGCCGGGCCGCGGCGGAAGGCGTTTCGGGTGATGCCACGGGTGAGGCGCGGGTCCCACCTCCACTGTCGTGAGGTGAGCCGAGTCACGGGGGTGGAGGCCGATGTGCGGGTGCCCGAAGCGTGGCCGATCGAGGCGGACGGCGAGCTGATCGGCCACGGCTCCATCCGGGCAAGCGTGCTGCCGGGGGCCATCGACTTCAAGATCTGAGAGGCGGCGAGATGCGCCGGCGAGCCGACAGAGAAACAGTCGTTGGCTGCCGCACTACGACCGATATAATCCCGCGCCACGAAAGGTCCCATGGACACCACTCACACCCCCGAGGACGCCGTGCCTGAAGACGAGGACTTCCCTGAGGACGAAGAGCCCGAGTTCGACGAGGACGCCGATGGCCTCGACGAGAGCGACTTGGCCGAGGATGACTTGGTCGAGGACCTCGACGAAGTGATCGATGACGTCATCGAAGACGAGAGTGACGAGGACGAAGACGGGGGAGAAGACGAGGAGGACGAAGAGGCCGAGGAGGAAGCCCTCGACGAGCTCGAGGCTGAAGAGCTCGACATGCTCACCGACGACGAGGTGTCTGAGACCCTCGCCGTAGACGAGGCCGCGGTGTTGCGGGACATCCGGCGAGCGGAGATGTCCATGGACGAAGAGGGAGCCGGCGGGGTGAAGGCAGACGAGTTCGTGTGCAGCAAGTGCTATCTCGTCAAGCGCAGCAGCCAGCTGGCGGATCGCCGTAGGAAGATCTGCCGCGATTGTGCGGACTGACACCCTCGTCGTCGTTCCGACCTACAACGAAGCAGACAACATCGCTCTCCTCGTGGCGGCGGTGCACGAACACGGCACCCGGATACTGATCGTCGATGACGGATCGCCGGACGGTACCGGACGCATCGCGGACACCCTGGCCGAAGAAGACGGGGTCGATGTGCTGCATCGCACCGAGAAGCAGGGTCTCGGCCCCGCCTATGCGGCCGGCTTCCGGTGGGGCCTCGACCAGGGGGCCCGGATCCTGTGCGAGATGGACGCGGATTTCTCCCACGATCCCGCCGATGTGCCACGCCTGCTGGCCGCGATCGACGACGGTGCCGACGTCGCCATCGGGAGCCGCTACGTGCTCGGGGGCGGCGTTGAGCATTGGCCCTGGCACCGGCGTTGGCTGTCGGCGGGCGGGAATCTCTACGCCCGCACGTTGCTGGGGACACGAATCCGGGACATGACCGCCGGGTATCGGGCGTTCCGAGCGGATGCGCTCGAGCGTCTCGACCCGTGGTCGTGTCGGGCATCTGGCTACGGGTTCCAGGTCGAGATGGCGTGGCGAGCTTCCAAACTCGGACTGCGCGTGACGGAGGTGCCGATCGTGTTCCGGGACAGAATGCGCGGCGACTCGAAGATGGACATGACCATCACGCTCGAGGCGATGGCACTGGTGACCCGATGGGGGATCGGCCGGGTCTTCTCCAGGTCGGCCCGCTGAGGAGCTTGTATGGCGCCGGTGATCCCCGTGCGAGCTCTGGCCCTCTCTTCTCGCCTCGTCGTAATGTCCCACGACGCATTGGGCGGGTAACGTCGATCCTGGTGCGAAACGAGGTGGGACCGTGAACAGGCACAACGAAGTCGTGGAGCTGCTCCAGGAGTTGATCAGGAACGCCTGCGTCAATGACGGTACGGCCGATTCAGGGCAAGAGCATCGCTCGGTGGCGACCCTGGAGGGTTTCCTGGGATGCCCGGGGACCGTGATCGAGCCGCACCCGGGACGCCAGAGCGTCGTCTACAGGGTCGAGGGACGCGATCGTGGTGCTCCGGCGTTGATGATGCTGCCCCATCTCGATGTGGTGCCGGCCAATCCGAGTGGCTGGAGTCGAGACCCGTTCGGCGGCGAGCGGGCGGACGGTTTCGTCTGGGGGAGGGGCGCTCTCGACATGCTCAACCTGGCGGCGTCCATGGCGGCGGTGTTCCGGCCCTACCTGGTGGGAGAGCTCCCGCCGCTGCCGGGTGATCTCGTGCTCGGGGCGGTTGCAGACGAGGAGTCGGGAGGGTCGCTGGGGGCGGGGTACCTCGTTGAGGAGACCTGGGACCTGGTGGCCTGCGACTATCTGCTGACCGAGGTGGGGGGTCCCCGGTTCGACACGGCAGGGGGGCCGTGTCTCCCGGTGACCGTGGCCGAGAAGGGCCCGGCGTGGCGCACCCTCAGGACGACGGGGGTCTCCGGACACGCCAGCCAGCCCTACGGAACGCGGAATGCCCTGGTTCCTTTGGCAGAGGCTGCGGTCCGACTCGCCCAGGCTCCGCTGCCGACGTTGATCACCGATGAGTGGCGCGCCTTCGTGACCCAAGTCGGCCTCGACCCGGGTCTGACGTGCCGCCTCATCGATGCCGAGACCGTCGACGAGGCGATCGACGAGCTGGCGGCGACGGATCCCGAGTTCGCGAGGTGGGCACACGCCTGCACCCACCTGACGGTCACGCCCGCGGTGCTCGAGGCCGGCGAGAAGCAGAACGTCGTGCCCGCCGCGGGGTTACTACGCATCGATGCGCGCCTCTTGCCGGGACAGGACGAGACGAGCCTGGAGAACCACCTTCGAGAGGTCCTCGGTTCGGCCCTGTTCCGGGAGTTCGACATTGTGACCGACACGCAGTCTCCGCCGAGCTGCTCGGCGCCTGAGGGCCCGCTGTGGGAGGCGATGGGAGATGCCGCCGAAGCCATGACCGGCTCGGGGACCCTCGCGCCGATGCTGATCCCGGTCACCACCGACGCCCGGTTCTTCCGCGCTCGGGGCGTACATGCCTACGGGGTCGGGCTCTTCGACGACCGGTTTTCATTCGGCGAGCTGCTCGCCATGTTCCACGGCAACGACGAACGGGTCAGCGAGGCCAGCGTGGCGCTCACCACCGATCTCCTGGCCGAGACGGTGCGGCGCTTCGGGGAGAGAACGTCGGTCTAGGCCGACTCGTCGGTGAGGGTTTCCGGAGGGCCTTCGGCCCCGTCCCATTCTTTGGGGATGAGCGAGTTCGACAGGTGCTCGGCCTCGATGTCCTCCCGTTTCAGCCCGAGTACGAAGAGAATCGCATCGAGGTACGGCACCTGGAGGGTGGCGTCGGCAGCGGCAGCGAGCACGGGCTTGGCGTTGAAGGCGATGCCGAGTCCGGCACGGCTCAGCATGTCGAGGTCGTTGGCGCCGTCGCCGATGGCCACGGTCTGTTCGAGGGCGACGCCGTCGGCTGCCGCGATCTCCTCCAGGAGACGTGCCTTGGCGGATCCATCGATGAGATCACCGAGCAGCTCGCCGGTCAGGCGGCCGTCGACGATCTCGAGTCGATTGGCATGGGCCGTGTCGGCGCCGAGCAGGTCACGGGCGTATTCGGCGAAGAAGTCGAAGCCGCCGCTGACGATGGCGACACGGTATCCGAGGCGCTTGAGGGTGCGCACGAAAGTGCGGGCACCGGGGGTGAGCCGAATCCGGTCACGCACCCGAGCGAGCGTCTCTTCGGTGATTCCGGCGAGGAGACGGACCCTCTGGCGAAGCGCCGTCTCGAAGTCGAGATCACCGGCCATGGCCTCCGCCGTGAGCCGGGTGATCTCGTCGAGATTCCCCGCCTCGGCGGCGAGCAGCTCGATGACCTCGTCACGGATGAGGGTGGAGTCCATGTCGACGACGACGAGGCGCTTGGCGCGACGGGCGAGTCCCTCGCGCTCGATGGCGACGTCGACGTGGTGATCGTGTGAGGCCTGGAGGAGGCTCGCTCGGAGCTCGGAGAGCTCACTGCCGACAACGATGAGCTCGTAGCTGATCACCGGGTAGTCGGAGAGGCGGGCGATCCGCTCGATGTTGCCGCCGGCTGAGGCGATGGCGTCGGCGACGGCGCCGAGCTGGCAAGGATCGAGGACGCGCCCGATGACGATGACGGCGAAGCGAGGAAGGCGTGACTCGATGGCGCCGTCCTCGATCACCTCGAAATCGATGTGGATCTTGCGCTGCCAGCCGAAGTAGAGGAGGTCCTTGAGGGGTGACCGCATCTCGTCGACCTCGACGAAGATGCCGAGGTTGAGCCGGTCGTGCACCACGACCTGTTCCATGTCGAGCACGGCGGCTCCGGCCTCCGACAAGATGTGGAGGATGCCGGCGGTGATACCCGGGCCGTCGATGCCGCTGACTCTGACCAGCATGGTCTGGCCTAGCGTGGTGGACGCGGCGCCGGCGCCGGGTTCCTGTGACTCGGCGGTGGGGTGACCGGGATCTTCCGTCGGCGGTGGAGCAGTCATGGAGAGAGTTGTAGCGGGTCAGCGGAGTTTGAGCAATGTCACCACGATCGCCTGCGATGTCGACGGCGTGGTGTACCTCGGCGGCGAGGGAGTGCCGGGCGCGGGCGCAGCGCTGGATCGCCTCGTCGCGGCGGGCTTTCGGCTCATCTTCGTGACGAACAAGTCGTCGACGACCCGAGCGGAGGTGGCGAGGGCGATTGTCGAACGCACCGGTCACTTCGTCGAGCACGGTGACGTCTTGACCTCCGGTGTGGCGACGGCGCAGCTCCTTCGAGGCCGGATCGGCCGCGCCCTGGTGGTCGGGGGCCCCGGTCTCTCGGCCACGCTGGAGGAGGAGGGAATCGAGGCGGTCTCTGACTGGAGAGAGGCGGAGGCAGTGGTGGTCGGCCTCGACCCGAGCCTGACGTACGCCAAGCTGGCGATGGCGACGCTGGCGCTGCACGGCGGCGCTGCCTTCTACGCCACCAACACCGATGCCACCCGCCCGACTGAGCACGGCGAGTATCCGGGCGGCGGCGCGATCGTGGCCGCGCTCAGCACGGCATCGGGTCGCGAGCCGATCGTGTGCGGCAAGCCGAATGGCCCGATGCGGGATCTGGTGCGAGCTGCCGCCAAGGGCGAGGTGCTGATCGTTGGAGACCGCCCCGAGACCGATCTCGCCATGGGAAAGGCGGAAGGATGGCACACCGCGCTGGTCCTGACCGGTGTCACGGCCGAGGTGACCGACGTGCCGGCGCAATGGCGGCCCGATCTCGTACTGGGCTCCATCGCAGAACTCCCCGACGTGCTCGAGGCTTCCTCGGCCGCATGATCGCCCGCTCCAGCCGGGTTCTCAGATCTTGAAAGGACTCGAGGTTGCCAGGTGAAGCCGGCTGATCCGCCGGAGCAGGATCGTTCGGAGCGGCAAGGTGAGCAGTACGCCGAACAAGAAGCCGCCGACATGTGCCTCCCATGCCACGCCGGCCTCCTGGAAGGCGAACTGGCCGAAGAACCAGATGCCGAGGAAGAGGATGGCCGGGATGGGGACGAAGAGGTAGAACAGCAGGGTCAGCACACGGTGGGTCGGGAACAGGACGAGATAGGCGCCGAGCACCCCGGCGATGGCTCCGGATGCCCCGATGAGAGGATCGACGGCGTCAGGGTTGGCGAACACGAACGTGGCGGTGGCAGCGACCCCGGCAGCCAGGTACATCGCCAGGAAGGCCAGCGAGCCGTATGCCTCCTCGACGTTGTTACCGAAGATCCACAGGAACCACATGTTTCCGAGGATGTGGAGCACGCTGCCGTGGAGGAACATCGAGACGAGGGCGGCGAGCCAGATGTTCTTGCCGGGGAACTCGGCCGGGACACGTGAGTCACCCTCGATACAGACCCCGCGTTGGATTTCTTCGATGGTGAGCGCCTCGCCGGTGGTGAGCTCGCACGAGATGGCGGCATTCTCGTAGAGGAACTCGGTCTCCTCGGCGAGGTTGTCACGGGGCTGCCACAGGAAGAACGCGGCGAGGTTGACGGCGATGAGGGCGATCGTGAGGATCGGGACGATCCGGGTCGGGTTGAGGTCACGGATGGGTATCAAGGCGTGGTCCTGTCGCCGCGGCCGGCCATGGTGCCGCTCTGGATGATACGCATCTGAGTGCCCGACGCGGTGCCAGAGTCGCAGGTGGGCTGGATCGCGGGGAAATGACGGTTTTGCCTTAGGCTCGGCCCATGCCGACAACGATACGTTTTCTGGGAGCCGCCCGCACCGTCACCGGGAGCCGCTTCCTGATCGAGACCGACAGCGCCCGCGTCCTGGTCGAGTGCGGGATGTTCCAGGGGGTCAAGGAGCTGCGACTCCGCAACTGGGCCGGGTTCCCGGTCGACCCCAAGAGCATCGATTCGCTGGTGATCAGCCATGCCCATCTCGATCACGTCGGCTACACACCGGCCATCGTCAAGCAAGGCTTCGAAGGGCCGGTTTTCGCAACGCTCTCGACCAAGGCTCTGGGCGAGGTCGTGATGAGGGATTCGGGACACATCCACGAAGTCGACGCAGAACGCGCCAACCGCAAGGGCTACACCAAGCACAAACCCGCGTTGCCCCTCTACACGGAAGAAGACGGGGCGCGGGCGGCCGCCTTGTTCCGGACGGTGAGGATCGCCGAGACGATCGAAGTCGCTGCCGGGATCAGGGCGACGCTTCACCGGGCGGGTCACATTCTCGGCTCGGCATCGATTCTCCTTGAGTTCGACGACGGCACCGCGCCGGTCTACTTCTCGGGGGATCTCGGGAGACCGATCCATCCCATCATGCTCCCGCCCGATCCTCCGCCGTCGGCAGGAACCGTGCTGTGCGAATCGACCTACGGTGACGAAGAGCACATCGAAGAGGACGGCACAGCCGAGATCGGAAGGATCATCGCCGCCACCGCCGAGGCGGGCGGGTCGGTGGTGATCCCGGCCTTTGCGGTCGACCGGACCGAGATCATCCTGCATTCTTTGCGGCGGCTCACCCAGGCAGGCACGATCCCGGAGCTGCCCGTGTACCTGGACAGTCCCATGGCGAGGACCGCCCTCGGTTTCTACATGACGGCTGTGACGGAAGGCCACTCAGAGATCAGGCCCGAGATCAGGGGGCATCCTGAGGTGTTCGATCCCGGGAATCTCACCATCACCGAATCGGTCGCGGACTCCAAGGCGATCAACTTCGTCAAGGGACCCAAGGTCGTGATATCGGCTTCGGGCATGGCGACCGGAGGACGAGTGCTTCATCATCTCAAGCGAGAGCTACCGCGGGCCGGCTCTGCAGTGATCCTGGTCGGCTACCAGGCGGTCGGCACCCGGGGCCAGCGGCTGCTCGCCGGCGAGAAGACGATCCGGATCCACGGGGAGGACATCCCGGTGAATGCCCGCATCGCCTCGGTTCCCGCATTCAGTGTTCATGCCGACCGAAGCGAGCTGCTGGATTGGATCGCTTCGGCCGAGACACCCCCCGCGAGGGTGGCGGTCGTCCACGGCGAGGAAGAGGCGGCCCTCTCTCTCGTGTCCGCGGTGGAGGATCGTTTCGGCTGGAGTGCAATGGCGCCCGAGAAGGACGACGTGCTGGTGCTCTGAAGCGTCCGATCGACTCCTTGCAAGAGGCAAAGCGTGATCCTGTCGGGGGAGCCGGTCATAATGCCGTCATGGACGACAACGACTTCAGTTCCACGCCGGACAACAGGCCCGTCGGCGAAGAGACACCCGATCACACAGACCGCGGCACGATCGATGCGGTCACCGCCATCGAGCGGATGGATCCGGCCGACGCGGTCGAGAATGCCGAGGAGCACGCGGATCGCATGGCGGCGCGGCTCGAAGGGGTGGTGGGGACTCGGTCTGAGCCCGGCCGTTTCCCGGAGGAGCCGTCACCGGGGGAGGAGCAGGACCGCTGATCAGACGCCGCCTCGATCGAGAGCTGGTCCGACGCGAGCTAGTCCCGACCCGATCGGCGGCGCGCCAGGCATTGGTAGACGGTCTGGTGGAAGTCGACGGCATCGCCGAGCCGAAGCCGTCGACCCTGGTCGATGCCGCAGCGGCTGTGAGGCTGAAAGGTCCTGCGGCCCGGTACGTCAGCCGGGGAGGCCTCAAGCTGGAGAAGGCGCTCGACGCTTTCTCTCTGGAGGTGACAGGGAAACGCGCCGTCGACGTCGGGGCGTCGACGGGTGGGTTCACCGATTGCCTCCTGCAGCGCGGCGCGGCGCACGTGGTCGCGGTCGATGTCGGTTACGGGCAGATGCATTGGCGGCTACGTACCGACGACCGTGTCGAGGTGGTGGAGCGCACCAACATCAGACTTGCCGACCCGGCGAGTCTCGGGGCACCCTTCGACGTTGTTGTGTGTGATCTCTCGTTCATCTCGCTGGCGACGGTGGCGCCTCAGCTCCGGGCACTGGGGAACGGCGAAACCGACTACGTGCTGCTGATCAAGCCGCAGTTCGAGGCGGGCCGCGGCGAGGTGGGCAAGGGGGGCGTCGTGAGGGATCTGGAGGTCCGGGCCGGGGCAGTCTGTAGCGTGGTAGGTGCACTGGCGGCCGGCGGCCTGGGGGTCCGGGGTGCGGTAGCGTCTCCGGTGACGGGAGCCAAGGGCAATCGAGAGTTCTTGGCGTGGGCCCAGTGGGGCTCACGCACGATGGACGACGAGGAGCTGCAGAGGGTGGTGTCGGATGCAGGGTGAGAGCACCCTCATGATGGGGCTGGTGATCCACGAGACGAAGGAGACCGCGCGCCGCGTCGCTCACGAGCTGGAAGAGGCCGCCCGTCAGCGCGGCATCGGAGCCGTCGTCGCGGGGGAGGACGGCCTTCCCGCCGGGGTCGGCGTGGTCGTGGGGATCGGGGGCGACGGCACGCTGCTGCAAGCGGCGAGCCTGGCTGTCGGGGAGGACATCCCGGTCATTGGGATCAACCTGGGCAAGGTGGGCTACCTCGCCGACGTGGAGCCTGTGTCGCTCGAAGCGCTCCTCGACGGCCTGGTTGCCGGGAGCCTCGACGTGTACCGGCGCATGACCGTGGCGGCCACGGCGCCGGACGGGCGAACGTTCGTAGGCATCAACGACGTGGTCCTCGAGAAGGTCGTGAGCCAAAGGGTGGTGGAGATCGGTGTCGAGATCAACGATCGCTACTTCACGACGTACCGCTCCGACGGCATCATCGTGGCGACTCCACTGGGCTCCACCGCGTACTCGCTCTCGGCGGGCGGCCCCGTGGTCGACCCCGAGCTGGATGCCCTCATCATGACCCCGGTCGCTCCGCATTCGCTGCTGTCGCGTTCGATCATGTTGGCGCCCGATGCCACGGTCCGGTTCACCGTGGCCGGTGAGCGTCGAGCCCGGGTGAATCTCGATGGGCGCGAGGCATTCGAGCTGGGTGAGGGCGAGGTGGTCACGGTCGCTCGCGGCTCCCGGCCGGTCCGCTTCCTGTCGCTGGGCCGGCACCCGTTCCCGCAGGCGGTGCGGCACCAGTTCGGGCTCGACCATGCTTGACGAGCTTCGCGTCACCAATCTGGGCATCATCGAGGCCGCGCACATCGAACCGGGCCCGGGACTGGTCGTGGTGACGGGAGAAACCGGCGCCGGCAAGACGCTCCTGCTGGGAGCGCTGCGGCTGTTGCTGGGATCGCCGGTCCGCAAGGAGGGCATAGGCCCCTACGGCACTGAACTCGTCGTGGAGGGCCGCTTCGTGAGCGATGCCGGCGCCGAGATGACGCTGAAGCGCCGGGTCACGGAGTCGGAGCGTTCTCGGGCGTACGTCGACGGGGCCATGGTGCCGGCGCGGTCGTTGACGGAGCGGACCGAGGGGATGGTGGAGGTGATCGGGCAGCACGACCAGATGACCCTGACGACGGCACGGGGTGTCCGCAACCTGGTCGACGTCGCTCTCGACGATGCCGGAGCGGCGGCGTTGGAGGCATATCGGGAGGCGTGGAACGAGCTGACGGAGCTGCGGCGCCGGCTGACCCGGCTGGGAGGCGATCGGCGCGAGCTGGAGCGGGAGCTGGATCTCGTCCGCTACCAGGCCGAGGAGATCTCGGCGGCGGGGTTCTCCGCCGGCGACGACGCAACGCTGCTGGCGCGGGCAACGCGGCTGCGCAACAGTGAGACACTCGCCGAGGGCCTCGCCGCAGCGCTGCGGGCGCTCGACGACGAGGGGGCGGCAGGGTACCTCTCAACAGCCGCGTCCGAGCTGCGCCGCCTCGGCGCGGTCGATGAGGGCCTAGAGCCCTTGGGGCGTCAGATCGGCGAGGTGGCGGAGACGCTGGCGGCGATCACCGGCGAGATCGGCTCGGTGGCGGAAGACCTCGAGCACGAGCCGAGCGAGCTGGCTGCTATCGAGGAGCGGATCGCCCGTCTCTCAGGGCTGCGTCACAAGTACGGCGAGACCTTGGACGAGGTGCTGGCCTTCGGGGAAGGAGCGGCGCGGCGGGCCTCCGAGCTCAGCGAGCTGGTGGAGAGGTCGGACGAGTTGCAGGGGGAACTGGTGGAATTGGAGCGGAAGGCCGAGGAGCGTGGTATCGAGCTGCGCCGGATGCGGGCTGAGACGGCTCTGAGGCTGCGAGGCGCCGCCGAGGGGCACCTGCGTGAGCTCGGCATGAGCGACCCGGTGGTGGCCATCGCCGTCGAGGAGAACACCCTCGGTCCCGATGGCGCCGATCGGATCGTCCTCGACTTCGCGTCGGACGCCGGCCTCACGCCGGGTCCCGTGGCTCGGGTGGCATCGGGAGGGGAGCTGAGTCGCCTCGTTCTCGCTCTGCGACTGGCAGGAGGGGCGGCGACCACCGAGGTGGTGGCATTCGACGAGATCGACGCCGGGGTGGGCGGGGGCACCGCCCGCGCCCTCGGAGAGAAGCTGGCGGCTCTGAGCCGGGGGCGCCAGATCCTGTGCGTGACGCATCTTCCGCAGGTAGCCGCACACGCCGACACCCACTACGTGCTGGAACGTGAGGGGTCACGGGGGAGCGTGCGCAAGGTCGAGGGGGAGGATCGGGTCGGCGAGCTCGCCCGCATGCTGGCAGGGATGCCGGAGAGTGAGAAGGGCCAGGAGCATGCGGCCGAGCTGCTGGCGGCCGCCGGCCGGCACTCCTGAGGCCGCGAGCGCATATCCCGAGACTGAGGGACCTCAGTGTTATCATTCCACCTTCCTAGGTGGAGTGATCCATTTTGACCAGGTACGTGTTCGTCACGGGTGGCGTGACGTCCAGCCTCGGTAAAGGCATCACCGCAGCATCTCTCGGCCGACTCCTCAAGTCCCGAGGTCTACGCGTCGTCACCCAGAAACTCGATCCCTACATCAACGTCGATCCCGGCACCATGAACCCGTTCGAGCACGGCGAGGTATACGTGACCGAGGACGGCGGAGAGACCGACCTCGATCTCGGCCACTACGAGCGGTTTCTCGGTGAGAACCTGCGGCGTGACTCCAACGTCACCACCGGCGCCATCTACCAGTCGGTGATTCGCAAGGAGCGCCGCGGCGACTACCTCGGCGCCACGGTGCAGGTGATCCCGCACATCACCGATGAGATCAAGGCGAGAATCCGCAAGCTCGGGAACGACGATGAGATCGACGTGGTGATCACCGAGATCGGTGGCACGGTGGGAGACATCGAGGGTCTCCCGTTCCTCGAGGCGATCCGGCAGATGCGCAAGGACGTGGGACGCAGCAACACCTGCTACATCCACGTGACGCTCGTGCCGTACCTGTCGACGAGTGAGGAGCTGAAGACCAAGCCGACCCAGCACTCGGTTGCCGAGCTGCGAGGCCGGGGCATCCATCCCGACGTGATCGTGGTGCGCTCCGACCGGCCCATCGACGATTCACCTCGCCGCAAGATCAGCCTCTTCTGCGATGTCGAGCCTGATGCCGTGATCAACGCGGTCGACGTCTCGAACATCTACGCGGTGCCGTTGATGCTGCACGACGGTGGGCTCGATGACGTCGTGTGCCGGGTGCTCGACCTGGCGACGCCTCCTCCCGACCTGAGCGAATGGGCCAGCGTCGTGGAGCGCATGGCCAGCGCCACCGAGGAGGTCTCGATCGGCATCGTGGGCAAGTACGTCGATCTCCCCGATGCGTATCTGTCGGTGGTGGAGGCTCTTCGCCACGGTGCTCTGGCCAACAACGTGCGCCTCGATCTGCACTGGGTGCCGAGTGAGGAAGTGGAGGGGCTGCTGGCACAGTCGCATCTCGAGCACCTCGACGGGATCGTGGTGCCGGGAGGCTTCGGGATAAGGGGCGTGGAAGGCAAGATCCAGGCCGTCCGCTACGCCCGTGAGAAGGGAGTGCCCTTCCTCGGGCTCTGTCTCGGGCTGCACTGCGCCGTGATCGAGTACGCCCGCGACGTTGTGGGGATGAAGGCGGCGCACAGCAGCGAGTTCGATCCGATGACGCCCCATCCGGTCATCGATCTCCTGGACTCCCAGCAGGACGTGGAGGACATGGGCGGCACCATGCGGCTCGGCGTCTATCCGGCCAAGCTGGCCGAGGGCTCCCTCGCCGCGGAGCTGTATGGGCAGCCTCTGGTCTACGAGCGACATCGGCATCGCTGGGAGGTCAACAACCGCTACCGGAGAGACCTCGAGGAGGCCGGCCTGCGCCTCAGCGGCGTCTCGCCCGACGACCGGCTGGTGGAGATCGTCGAGCTCCCGACGCATCCCTACTTCATCGCGACCCAGTTCCATCCGGAGTTCACGTCACGGCCCGACCGGCCGCATCCGCTGTTCGTGGGGTTGATTCGGGCTGCCCTGAAGCGGAAGCGGGGCGTCGGCCAGCCCGCGCGTGAGTCCTCTGACGTGACGATCGACGGTTGAGACGGCGATGAGGGAGCGGGCGGGATTCCGCGTGCTCGGGAGCCGAGCTCTGGCGACGACGACGTTTCTGCGAGCCGAACGCCAGCACCTGATCGCTCCAGACGGAGCCGGGTTGCAGCGGGCGATCATTCGTCATCCGGGCGCGGTGGCGGCGGTTCCGGTGGTCGACGAGAGCGTGGTGCTGATCCGCCAGTACCGGGCGCCGGTCGGCCACGAAGTGCTGGAGATCCCCGCCGGCAAGCTGGACGTCTACGGCGAGGACCCGCGAGATGCAGCGGCCCGTGAACTCGCCGAGGAGATCGGCTACCGCCCGGGTAACCTGGAGTTGATCGCCAGCTTCTACACCGGCCCCGGCTTCACCGACGAGCGCCTGTGGCTCTATCTCGCGACCGATCTGGTGCCGGTCGCCGTCAACCCGGCCGGGATCGAGGAAGAGCACTCTGAGGTGGTGAAGATCCCGATCGATCGTCTTCCCGAGTTGATCGCAGACAGAGAGTTCGAAGACGCCAAAACCCTCGTCGGCCTTCTGGCCCTTCTCCGGTCGTGATGGATCTCGCTGCCGGCATCGAGGAGTTTCTGGCGGCGATCGGCTCCGAGCGGGGGCTCTCTCGGAACACGGTGGCGGCGTACCGTCGGGACCTCGGCCAGTACCGGGCCTTCTTGGGGGATCTGGGGGTTGCCCTGATCTCTGAGATTGGGCCTCCACACGTGTCGGCGTTCGTGGCGCGTCTGCAAACCGGCGGCGCCGCCCGGGCCACGGTCGCCCGCAAGATCTCGGCGGTGCGAGGCCTGCATCGATTCCTGGTGGCCGAGGAGTTCGCCAGCGGTGACCCAACGGTTCTCGTCGAGAGCCCGGGGAGGACTCGAAGCGTGCCGAAGGCGTTGACGATCGACGAGGTCGCTCGCCTCATCGACGCGCCGGACCGATCGACGGCGTTGGGGATGCGGGACGGCGCCTTGCTCGAGTTCCTGTACGCCACCGGGGCACGTGTCAGCGAGGCGGTCTCGCTCGACCTGCTGGACGTGGATCTGGGCGAGGCGATGGCCATCGTCACCGGCAAGGGGAACAAACAGCGATATGTTCCACTGGGGACGTATGCGGTGGAGGCACTGCGCGACTACCTTCCGGCACGGCGCAACCTCATCGCCGGAAAGCGGGATCCCGGAGTTGTCTTCGTGAACGGGCGGGGTGGGAAATTGAGCCGTCAGGCGGTGTGGCGAATCGTCCGAAATCATGCCGGTCCGGCCGGTATCGCACCCGATCGGGTGTCGCCTCACGTGCTTCGACATTCGACCGCCACCCATATGGTGGAAGGCGGTGCGGACCTGAGAACCGTCCAAGAACTGCTCGGGCACGCTAGTATCAGTACGACGCAGACCTACACGCGGGTCACCCCGCAGCACCTGTACGAGGTGTACGTCTTATCGCACCCGCGTGGACGGTAGCGAGGGTTTCACCCCCAGATTTCTGAGGAGCGACGTCGTGAATACCGAGCAGGCCGCCCAGGCTCTCGAGGTCGAGCGCACCAAGCTGGTGCATCAGCTCGGCGACTTGGGAGCGAACGAGAAGGGCGAGCTGACCGGTGAGGTGGACTTCGGCGAGGGGTTCGCCGACGCGGCCGCTGCTACTGCCGAGCGCAACGAGGTTCTCGGCATCGTCGAGAACCTGAGGGTGATGCTGGAGGGTGTTGACGCCGCTCTCGCCAGGGTCGCAGCCGGGACGTACGGGCTCTGCGAGTCGTGTGGCCGGGAAATCGGGGCCGATCGCCTGGAGTTCCGGCCGACGTCGCGCTTCTGCGTCGATTGCAAGGCGAAGCGCTCCTGAGCGGCGTTGGGGCGGCCAAGCTCGGCCATCTGGCCCGTCGATTCTTCGAAGTGCTGTGGGTGCGGCCCTTGACCCTCTCCGAGCAGGCGGAGGTGGCGGGCTGGCTCAGTGGCCGTGCCCAGGAGTTGTTCTGGGAGCAGGCCGCGGCCGACCAGCGTCACGCCTACGAGGTCGCGCTCCGGACCCGGGAGCGACTCGGGCCGGATCCGGCGGCGACTCGAGCGGCGTTGTTGCACGACGTCGGGAAGCGCCACGTTCGCTTGGGGGCGGTGTCACGGACCCTGGCGACGCTCGCGGGAGCGACGCGGATGCCGATGCCCGGGACGTGGCGGCGCTACCAGGATCACGGGGCGCTCGGAGCCGCCGATCTGGAGGCCATCGGGGAGGCACCGCTCGTCGTCGCGTTCGCGCGGCGCCCTTACGCGCCGCCGGAGGGCATCGACGGTGCTCGCTGGGACGCCCTCGTGGCGGCCGACGACGCGTGAAAGATCGGGAAGAGGCCGTGCCCGCCGATACCATGGCCCACGCTGCCGTCAGGGGTGCGTCACGATCATGAGCTACGAGGTCAAGACCCGGGTCTTCGAGGGTCCGCTGGATCTGCTGCTTCAGCTCGTCACATCACATCAGGTCGAGATCACCGAGCTGAGCCTTCGAGACCTGGTGGCGGAGTACCTGGCGTATCTCGAGATGATGCAGGATCTCGACATCGAGGTCACCAGCGAGTTCCTGCTCATCGCCGCCACTCTGATCCAGGTCAAGGCCCGTCATCTCCTCCCGGACGAGCGAGCCATCGATCTCGACGAGGAGTTCGCTCTGGCAGAGGAACGGGATCGACTCCTGTCCAGGCTGCTCGCCTGCCTCACCTTCAAGGACGTGGCAGCGGTCTTCGCTCACCGCCTCGAGGGCACTGCCAGGTTCGTGCCCAGATCGGCGGGGCTCGATCCCGGAATCGTGCCCACACGGCCGGTGGTGCGGCTCGGGGTGGACGTCGAACGATTCGGCCTGATCGCCGAGCG
>CAZMSN010000009.1:39839-42471 GCA_964569015.1 uncultured Acidimicrobiaceae bacterium
GAGGCGATCCTATTCGTAGCCGAGGAGCCGGTGACGGCGGCGGAGATCGCGGAGGTGACGGAGAAGCCGCTGACGGAGATCGAACGCGAGCTGGCGGAGCTGCGCGACGATCTGGCGGAGGGCGACCGCGGCATTGTGCTGCGAGCGGTGGCCGGCGGGTGGCGGCTGTATTCGCGTCCGGAGGCTCGTCCCTTCTTGGAGCGCTTCGCCGCCACCGAACGGGCGGCGAGGCTCTCGGGAGCGGCTCTCGAGACGCTTGCGGTGGTGGCATATCGCCAGCCCGTTTCGCGTGGACAGATCTCCGAGATTCGGGGGGTGGACTCAGAGCGAGCGTTGCGAACGCTTGCCAGACGCGGTCTGGTGGAGGAAGTGGGCCACGCCCCGGGCCCGGGTCAGGCGGTGCTCTACGGCACGACCGAGCTGTTCTTGGAGAAGCTCGGCGTTGACGGCCTCGACGATTTGCCACCGCTGGCCGATCACGTGCCGCCGAAGGATGTCGTGGACGCCCTGGAGCGGCCCTTCCGACCGGAGGAATCATCGAGCGACTCCACAAGCTGATCGCCCGCACCGGGATGGCATCGCGACGACGGGCCGAGGAGTGGATTCGGCGTGGCCGGGTCACCGTCAACGGTGCGCCGGCCCATGTCGGGCAGAAGGTCGATCCCGCCACGGCGCGAGTTGCCGTAGACGGGATCCCGGTGCCCCTGGCGCCCGGCCTGGTGTACTACCTCGTCTACAAGCCGGTCGGCGTCGTGAGCACCGCTTCCGACACGCACGGGAGGCAAACCGTCGTCGATCTCGTTCCCAAGTCGCCGAGGGTGTTCCCGGTGGGCAGGCTGGACGCACGATCCGAAGGCCTGTTGCTGCTCACCAATGACGGGACCCTGGCGAATCTGACGACCCATCCTCGACACGGAGTCGCCAAGAGCTACACGGTGCTGGTGGAGGGCGATCTCGACGATCGGGTTCTGGGGAGGATCACCGGCGGCATCGGTCTGGACGACGGGTCCGCCAGGGCCGCATCTGCCCGAATCGCGGCTCGACGGCCGGGAGAGACGTTGGTGGAGGTCGTGATGACGGAGGGCCGCAAGCGCGAGATCCGGCGGATGATGGAGGCCGTGGGGCATCCGGTCCGCAGGCTGGTCAGAACTGGCATCGGATCGGTGCACGATCGGACCTTGCAGCCCGGCCGGTGGCGCGAGCTGACGATCGACGAGGTGCGGGGCCTGTACTCGGATGCAGGGGCAACGTGGGAAGATGCGCCCGCAGCGGTTCGTGAGGAGAGGCGATGGCCGCGGCGAGCGTAGAGCGTACGTTGGTCCCCCCGGGGTCGGCGTTCCAAGCCGAGATCCAGGTGCCCGGGGACAAATCCCTCTCTCATCGTGCCTACATCCTGGCCGCCATGGCCGATGGCGTCAGTTCGGTCGCGAACCCGGGCCCGGGCCTCGACATCGAGGCGACCCGGGCGGCCATCGGCCGGCTGGGTGCGGTGGTGGACGGGTCGCGAGTCAGCGGCGCCGGAGTGGGATCGTGGAAGGATCCCGGCGAGCCACTCGACTGTGCAAACTCGGGCACGACGATGCGTCTCCTGGCGGGAGCCCTGGCAGGGCGGCCTTTCCGGACGGCATTGACGGGTGATGCTTCGCTGCGGAGACGGCCGATGCGGCGTCTCGTCGAGCCGCTCCAGGCGTTGGGAGCGACGGTGGAGCTCTCGGAGCAGGGAACGGCACCGCTCCGGGTGGGTGCCGACGAGCCACTGCGGGGTGCGAACGTGGATCTGCAGATCGCTTCTGCCCAGGTGCGATCGGCATTTGAGCTGGCGGCCCTCCAGGCAGACGGTCCTTCTCGGGTGACGAGCCCTCCCGGCTTCCGGGATCACACTGAGCGGTGGCTCGAGACGATGGGGCTCGGGAGCCGCAACGGCGCCACCGACTTCACGGTGCTGCCTGCTCCGGTGCCGCCCTTCCGCTACGAGATCCCGGGCGATCCTTCGTCGGCGTCGTTCCTGTGGGCATCGGCGGCGATCGTTCCCGGTGCCAGGGTGACGACCCCGAACGTGTGTCTGAATCCGGGCAGGATCGGGTTCCTGCAGGTGCTGGAGGCGATGGGTGCAGAAGTGCACGGCGAGGTGACGAGCGCGATGCTGGGTGATCCGGTGGGCACTGTCACCGTGCACGGACGCGGCCTGCGGGCAACGAGGGTCGAGGGTGAGCTGGCGGTCGCCGCCCTGGATGAGCTTCCCCTGGTGGGCGTGCTGGGAGCGTACGCGGAAGGGGTGACCACGGTGGGAGATGCCACCGAGCTGCGCGCCAAGGAGAGTGACCGCATCGCTACCACCGTCGCTCTCATCCGTGCTCTCGGAGGCGGCGCCGAGCCGCATGAGGACGGCTTCTCGGTGGTCGGCATGGGGTGGCTGGAGCCAGGCACGTTCGACAGCGGCGAGGACCATCGAATGGCGATGGCGGCCGCAGTGGCGGCAACTGCCGCCCGGGGGCCGGTGCGGGTGACGGGATCGGAGGTTGCCGGGGTGTCTTGGCCGGGGTTCTACGACGAGCTGGAGCGCATGTGGTCGTTGCGATAGACGGACCGAGCGGGGTCGGCAAGTCGACCGTGGCCAGAGGCGTGGCGCGGG
>CAZMSN010000009.1:42571-45483 GCA_964569015.1 uncultured Acidimicrobiaceae bacterium
TCGGTGGCACTCCAGGCGCGGTCGTTCTCGATGGGGCCGGGGCGGCCCGGATGGCGTGCGGCGAAGGCTCCCTCGACGACGGCCTGGAGGGTGAGCACGAGCTTGCGGAGGGAAGCAGGGAGTGGAAAATACTCGTCTTCGTCGGTGATGCGCAGCAGTCTGATTCCCTCGGTGGGTCCAAGAGCGCCGATGACTTCCTGCACGCGCTGATCCGGGGCCGACGCCCCGGCCGTCACGCCGACGACCGCCCGAGCCTCGATCCACGTGGGGTCGATGTCGTCCGGGCCGTCGACCCGGAATGCTTCTACGCCCTCCTCGCGGGCCACGCGTACCAGGGCCTGCGTGTTGGACGAGTTCTCGGATCCCACGACCAGGACGACGTCGGCGAGGGACGCCAGGCTGCGCACCGCCGTCTGCCGGTTGGTGGTGGCGTAGCAGAGGTCGCTGCGGCGGGCAGTGTGCAGGTCGGGATACCGGCGCCGTGCGTCTTCGAGGACGGCTTCCCACTCGAACATGCCGAGCGTCGTCTGGGCGAGGAGTGCCACCCGGTTGGTGGCGGCGGGGGAGAAGGCGCCGAGCCCTTCGGCGGGATCTACGAGCGTGACCGCCTGGGGGGCTTCGGCGACGGCCCCGACGGCTTCGTCGTGGCCGACGTGGCCGACGTAGATGATGTCGTAGCCCCGATCGGCCATGAGCTTCACCTCGTGATGGACCTTGGTGACGAGGGGACAGACAGCGTCGACCATGACCGCGGCGTGGTTTGTGGCATCGGCGACGACCTCGGGCGCCGATCCGTGGGCGGAGAGCATCACCGGGCTGCCGGGAGGGATCTGCGAGACGCCGTCGACGAACACCACGCCGGCACGCTGGAACGCCGCCACCACGGCGGCGTTGTGCACGATCTCGTGGTAGCAGTAGACGGGCGGCGCGAAGATCCGCACCATCCAGGTGAGGGCCTTGATCGCCATCTCGACGCCGGCGCAGAAGCCGCGGGGCTCGGCCAGCAGGACCGTTTGCACCATCGCCGGGATGGTAGGCGACGCCGGGCGTGAGGCCGACGGTGTGATGCACCCTATCCTGGCGGCCCCATGTCGAATCCGACGGTTCTCGAGGTCGTTTCCGGAAGCCCCGCCGCGGGCGCCGGCCTGCGCGAGGGTGATGAGGTCCTCGCGGTCAACGGCGTCTTTCCCACCGATGTGATCGAGTACCAGCAGCTCGTCGACGACGCCTTGGTGACGCTGGGTGTTCGCCGCGGTGACGAGACGTGGGAGGTCGGGATCACCAAGGGCCTGGGGGCGCCGCTGGGACTGCGCTTCAGCTCATCGCTCTTCGATCGAGTGCAGACCTGCGACAACCACTGTGACTTCTGCTTCATCCGCCAACTCCCGCCGGGGATGAGGAAGACGCTGTACGTCAAGGACGACGACTACCGGCTCTCATTCCTCTATGGGAACTTCACGACTCTCACCCGCTTCACGGAGGTGGACCTGGCGAGGGTGATCGAGGAGCGCCTCGGGCCGCTCTACGTCTCGATCCACGCCACCGACCCGGACGTCCGGGCCGGGATGTTGCGCAATCCCCGCGGCGCCACCAGCCTGCGGTGGCTGCGTGAGTTGCTCGACCACGGTATCGAGGTGCACGGCCAGGTGGTGCTCTGCCCTGGCATCAACGATGGTGTGGTGCTGGAACGAACCTGCGCCGAGGTCCTCGTTCGATACGCGGCGCTCGCATCGGTGGCGATCGTGCCTGTGGGCCTGTCCCGCTTCAATCGGGTGAAGCGACTCTCGGTGCACGGTCCCGACGATGCGCGCCGGGATGTGGAGGCGATCGAGCACTGGCAGGAGCGGGCGCTCGATGCGCTGGGACGGCGGCTCTTCTTCGCTTCCGACGAGCTGTATCTGGTTGCAGGAATGCCATTTCCCGAGACGGCTTGCTACGAGGGCTTCCCTCAGCACGAGAACGGGATCGGGATGGTCAGAGCGTTCTATGCGGGGCTGGAGCAGCTCGAGGCAGGGAAGGAGGGCGTGGTCCCTGCTGTGACGGGGGAGTGGCGGGCACTCCCGGCGGCGCCTGAGCTGGGCTATCGGGCGCCACGGCCCGGCGGCGGCGTTCTGGGCGACCCGGGCCCGGTGGTCGTCGTCACCGGCGAGTACGGCGCCCGGGTGTTGGAGCCGGTGGGATCCCGCCTGGAGGCGCTCCTGGGGAGCGCGGTTCGAATCCTGCCGGTGCAGAACGAGTTCTTTGGAGGCAACGTGGCGGTGGCGGGCCTGCTGGTCGGCTCGGACGTGGAGCGGGCGATCGGGGGCGACGGCGACTCGTTGAGCCGCTACCTGATCCCCGATGTCGCGGTTCCGGGTGGGCGTTTCCTGGATGATGTCCGGATCGAAGACGTCACCGGCCGCACCGGGGCCTCGATCACGGTGGCGGCTCCGACGGTCGCCGGCCTGCTGGAGGCGGTGGGCCGATGAGCAGGCTCCCGGTGGTGGCAGTGCTGGGCAGGCCCAACGTCGGCAAGTCGACGCTGGTGAACCGGATACTGCGGCGGAAGGCGGCGGTGGTGGACGAGCAGGCCGGCGTGACCCGCGACCGCCGTGAGTTCACCGCCGAGTGGCTCAACCGCGAGTTCCTGCTGGTGGACACCGGCGGGTGGGAGCTGAACCCGGAGGAGCGGCTCACAGCCGGCATCCGAGACCAGGCGGAGGCGGCGGCGGCGGCGGCCGACGTGGTTGTGTTCGTGGCCGACGCCACGACCGCGGTGGTCGACGACGACCAGGGCGTCGCCCGCATGCTGCAGCGCTCTGAGACGCCATTCGTTCTGGTGGCCAACAAGGTGGACGGCCCGAAGCAGGAGGCGTCCCTCGATCACCTCTGGACGCTGGGTCTGGGCGAGCCGATGCCGGTCAGCGCCCTCC
>CAZMSN010000010.1:0-45328 GCA_964569015.1 uncultured Acidimicrobiaceae bacterium
ACTACCGACATCACGCCCGGTGCCTGACCCCGTTGTCGTAGACGCCACCCGCGGACGTGCCGATACTGCGCACTCTCCGAAGTGGGCGTTACCGCGACAGAGTTGCTGATCGGTGCGGCGGATGGCTGCTAGGTAGATCGCGGCCTGGCAGGCCACTGCCGCCAGTCGCTAGGTAGCGGTTCGATGGGTCGTGGCCGACACTCTCGGGAGTCACCCCGGTTCGGGTTGGTCGATTCCATGTCGGCTGAGGGGTGTCTCGTAGGTGAGGATGTCCCCAGGCTGGCAGTCCAGCACGGCACAGATTCCATCGAGTGTGGTGAAACGAATCGCCCTGGCCTTACCTGTTTTCAGTATCGAGAGATTGGCGATGGTGATGCCCACCCGCTCGGAAAGCTCGGTGAGGCTCATGCCGCGATCGGCAAGGACCTTGTCGAGACCGATAGTGATTGGCATGTCAGATCGTCGATTCCTCGAACTTCCGCAGCCGGGCTGCCTCCGCAAAGAACTCGGCCAGGCCGAGAACTCCAACACCCGCCAAGGCGGGCGTCCATACCGCCCATCCATATGAGACGCGGAGCCCAATATCGGCATCGAGTGTCCGGTTGAGCAGCCACTGCATGAGAGCGAAGACAAGCGATGCGGCGATCAGAGCAACTGCGAGTCGGCGCACACGGCCTGGGTTCTGATCGGCGAACGGTTGACCGCTGAGGGCTGCCGCAATGATGTTCCGCATTGCGACAAGACCGACCCAAGCCAAGGCAAGTAGGCCGGCGGTAGCGCACACGACAATCAGGCGAGAGTCCGTATCGTCTCGGGTCACCTCGATTGCGGCATGAACGACAGTGCCCGATCTCACAGTCTCGCTCTCGCGGCCTGCGATTGGGAAGTTGCCGAAGACCCTGAGAACGCCGTCTTCACCAACCCCGATATAGCGCCCGTCTTCGAAGGTGATGGTCACGGGCTCGGTGACGGTTCCGCTCAGAGCGATGTCTCCTCGCCCCGCAACGGCTAGGGCTGCGATCGGGACCAGCACCACCAGGAGTATGAGAAGTCCCGTGAGTAGCAGCCGGACGATCCGATCAAGAATCCTGATGGTGGCACCAGGTTCATATCCGTTGTCTTGTTCCATATTGATAAACGATATCACGGGTCTTATCGTTTATCAATAAGAGATACACGACAGCCAAGCTCCCTTTACCGGGCATGTCTTCCGTTCTTCGGAAGCTTGGCCCACAGGTTGTTATCGAGGCGGCAGACGACCTCATAGGTCTCCGCCCTGCCCCAGACCCGGTCCACGCCTCTGCCGGATTAGAGGCTTTGGGGCAGCTAGAAGGGAAAGACAGTCCACGGACGATGACCCGACTGACGAGACACAACGCTTCCGTACAACTTTGTCGCCACCCAGATCACCCACCGCCGCGAGCGATCTCGCGCACTCACCGCCGTCCTGGAACCGGCAATCCCGGAAACATCCGTATCTCACTCTCAGTGGCGGGAATCAATTGTCGTGGCATCGCTTGAACTTGAAGCCCGAGCCGCATGGACACGGGTCATTGCGCCCGACCTTCGGGCCACCTGACGAGGTGAATGGCCGGGTCCTGGCGCGAAGAAGCCGCTCTGACGCTCTCAGCGAGCCTTCTCGTTCGTCGAGGGTGCGTTCGCGAACGTCGAGTTCTTCCGCTCTGGCAACGAGCCGACGGTGCAGCTCGGAGGCGTATCCGGCTTCGAGCTCCGAGCCCGCGCTGGCGACCGCTCCGAGCTCGTGGACGATCAGCCTGGCGATGGCGCGTCCCATCGATATCCCCAACGCGGCGCAGTAGCGTCGCCACGTAGCCCACATCGCAGCCGAAGCTGGCACCCGGACCATCTGCCAGGTCTCGGTGTGCCCGAGTTCGGACAGCAGCTTGCGGTCGATCCTCGCTAGCGTGCCACGGTCCAGGTCCATCATTCCTTCCTCACCTGTCGACGTGTAGACATCCGGCAACTTGTTGCACGTGCGTGTGGTGTCGACAGGGTGCTGTGCGCGAAGTGCGTCGGAGTGGGCGCGGTGGCTGGTGAGATTGCGTCCATCGGTACGCGCATTCTTCGAGGTCTCTGAGGTGCGGCTTCGGTGGATTGGAGTTCGGTCTTCATCTCATCCTCTGGTATGCCTCCACATCGACCCTCCTCCGTCCGCCGTTGGACCGCAGGATTCGGCGGCGCCTCGAACGGCTCCCCGCTGCCCGTCTGTCAGTCGGTCATGCCGATCCCAACACCCACCATGGTGAGCCGGAATCCACCGACTGCGTGACTCGAGAGGACCGGTCATCTCGTCTCGATAGCCCTCCACCCTTTCGTGCGAGTGTCAGCAACCCTCCAATTCGAGTGTCAGGGACCCTGTCAGGGCCCGCGACGCCGAGTTGGATTCTGCTGACAGGGTGGTTCGGGACACTCGCGCCATGGGGCACATTCGCCGAACAGACGGTGGCAGCTGGCAGGCTCGCTACCGGGACCCGACGGGTCGGGAGCGAGCTCGGAACTTTCCGAGGAAGATCGACGCCGAACGGTTCATGAACGTGATCGAGGCCGAGAAGCTGCGCGGCGAGTGGGTCGATCCCGAAGCCGGCAAGGTCACCGTTGCCGAGTTCTCGGAACGCTGGTTCGCCACCACTGTGGCGCTGAAACCGAAGACCCGGGCCGGCTACCGTTCTCTGCTCGACTCGCGCATCCTCCCCTACCTCGGACACCTTCAGCTCCGTCGGGTTGACCCGCTTGTCGTTCGAGAGTGGGTGGCGGAATTGTTGGAGGCGGGCATCTCGCCCTCGCGGATCCGTCAGGCCCGCAACGTCATCCATGCCGTGTTCGGACTCGCCCAGGAGGCCTCCCTGATCGTCCGCAACCCCGTCGAAAGGGTCAAGACCCCGCCGCTACCGACCAGCGAACGCCGGTACCTCACGCCCGCCCAGGTGCGGCAACTCGCCGCCTTCATGCCCGGTCGCTACGACGTTCTCACCTACATCCTCGCCTACACAGGGATTCGATTCGGGGAAGCAGCGGCACTCCGACGATCCCGATGCGATGTGGCGACGTCCCGGCTCCACATCGCCGAGTCCCTCGCCGAGGTTGCCGGCGACCTCCACTTCGGGTCAACCAAGACGCACCGGCGGCGAGCCGTGGTCATGCCGGCCACCATCCGGGATCTCCTGGCGGAGCACCTCGACACCGTCGACCAGAGGCCGGAGGCTCTCGTCTTCACCTCTCCAACGGGCCGACCGCTGCGCTACTCCAACTTCCGCAACCGTATCTGGAGGCCGGCCACCGAGGCGGCCGGCCTCCACGACCTCGACGTTCACGAACTGCGCCACACCGCCGCCTCGCTGATGATCAGAGCCGGCGCCGACCCCAAACTCATCCAGACCCAACTGGGCCATGCTTCGATCACGATCACATACAACGTGTACGGCCATCTCTTTCCCGATCGTCTCGACGAACTCGCCGACCAGCTCGACCGGCTGATCCTCGAAAGACAAGAAGGCAAGCCCAGCCACCGTCGGGCCAGAGATCGGGACGAAGGCCTCGGTCGATCGATCTGACGGTCGGTCGAATCAAGGACTCAGCTTTGCCAACTCTCTTGGGCAATCGCCTATCATTATTGGCACGTGCCTAATATAGTTGGCATAGTGAATCTGACTCATCCCCTCTCATCGCTCATCCCAAGCCTCGCAGGTCCGGTACTCGAGGTGCTCGCCCACACCACAAGACCGCTGACTGGCCGCGAGGTACAGCGTCTCCTGCCTCGAGACGCAAGCCAGCAGGGCGTGCAGAATGTTCTCGATGACTTGAGCGCTCACGGACTCGTCACCCAGATGCAGGCGGGAAACGCAGTCTTGAACAGCCTCAACAGAGACCACATCCTGGCCCCCTTCGTAATCCGGATCGCCGACTTGAGAGACGAACTCCTGAGAGACCTCGCCGCCATCGTCGCCGAGGAGGCTCCCTGGGCCATCAGGGCGATCCTCTTCGGCTCCCTGGCGAGAGGCGAAGCCGACGAGAAGAGCGACATCGACCTGCTACTCGTCTGGGGCGACACGGTCACCGAGGAAGAGGCATCTCCCGGCGAGGACATCTCCTCTCGTGTCCAAAGGCTGACCGGAAACCCTTGCCGTATCCTGTACTACACCACCAGCGGGTTTGCGGCCCTCCCCGACAGAGCACCGGATCTGCACGCTGCGCTCACCACAGAAGGGATCGACTTGCTGGCACCGGCAGCCAGTTGATGGCTAAGAAGTCCACCCGCACCCGACGCTGCGACCGTCAAGATGCAGCGCAGCGGCACGACCAGGCGAAGGCCTTCGCCGAGGTAGCCGAGCTCGATCCACTCTCCGCCGACGGTCCGACGAGGTCGGCAGCGGTCAGCAACGCCGTCCTGTCGGGTATCGCTGCGGCCGATGCGATCTGCTGTCGTCGCCTCGGACGTCACTCCGTCGGTGACGATCACCAGCAAGCGCTGACCCTCCTGGAGGAGGCCGGAGATGTGGGTCGGGCAGCCCGGGGCCATCTGGCGACCCTCTTGTCCATCAAGAACAAGGCCCATTACGAAGGCGAAGATCCCTCGGTCGCCGAGGCCAAGCGGGCGATTCGTGCGATGCGGTCCATACTCGAGCTTGCGGCAACAGCCTGAGGATTCGCCGGCTGCACCCGCACCAGAAGCCCTGCGCCTGCGAATCACGCGGACTCTCCGCGGACTCCCGGTCGCGCAACCCCTGGTCAGGCCACTGAAACTACCGGTCTGAAAAACCGGAGGTCGCCGGATCGATGCCGGCCCTGACCACCACCGGGAACCCCCACTCGCGCTGAGCGCTCTCGTTCGCACCAGCCGGCTCACATGCGCCGCAGAGTGACGAGTCCGTCCGCCAATCCCAGATCGCTCAAGGCGCGAAACCGCGACTTGGTGAGAACCGACGCCGCGATGCGGAAACGTCAGGAGTGTGGAGAGTGACGCCTCCGCTATGCGCGCCTCGATCACCGAGCCCGAGCGCTTGTCGGTGGTCCTTGGAACGGAGCCCCCAGGACCGCCGAGCTACCCATTCGGGAGCAGGTAGTCGATGACATCGGCCGCTGTGTAGGTGTCGGCGCCGGGCGGCAGGAAGCGAGCCACGTCGGCGACGTCGTCACCCGAGGTGACCAGCCGGCCCTCCGATTCCCCCGTCCCGCGGATCTGGCCCAGCCCGACGTTCGCCATGAGCGCGTTGCACAGGCACTTGCGGCCGACCATCTCCTCCTCGGAGCCGCCCTTGCGTATGAACGCGGCCTTGGGCTCTGCGGGACAGCGCCAGCCGAGGCTGCCATCTTCACGCCGGTACCCGGTGCGGAGATAGCCGAGGTCGCAGACGCGATTCCGCTTCTCGTACTCGATGGACTCCGAGAGGGTCCCCTCGATCCGGACCACCTTGAACGGGAAGCCGGTCGGCGACGCCACCGGGTCGGTGAAGACTCGGGCGCGCTTCTCCTGGCTCAACTTGAGCACGTCCCGTTTCACATCGTCCTCGAACTCCGATTCCTCGCAGTAGGCGAAGGCGGTGCCCACCTGCACGCCGGCCGCCCCCATCTCAAGGGCTTCGCTCACCTTCTCCGGCTCGGCGCGTGATCCGGCGAGCCAGAAGGGCAGACCGAGCTCCCTGATGGCTTCGAGGTCCGGAATATCCCGCTCTCCGTAGAGCGGCTCGCCTTCCTCCGTGAGCTGGAGGCGCCCGCGAGGTGGCGCATTGTGACCACCGGCCGACGGACCCTCTACGACGAAGCCGTCCACGCCGGGAACGGTCTTGCGGGCCAGCATCGTTGCGAGAACGTGCGAGGAGATGATGGCGAGGAATCTCGGCCGCTTGACGGGAGGCAACGGCTCGCCGGCGTATTCGGCCGGATCGAAGCGAGTTACGAACTCCGCGCCGGGCTCGGCGCCTTTCACGTCGAGTCTCTGCTCTGCCGAGCGCCCCCGAGCCAGTCGATCGAGGAACCCGGGAATCGCCTTCGGGATGCCGGCGCCCATGAAGATGTAGTCCACCCCGGCGAGCATGGCGCCGTACAGCGACGGCAGCGTGGGAAGCTGGATCTTCTCCAGGAAGTTGATCCCCACCGGATTGCCGTGCCTCTCCTTGGCGAGGAACACCTCGACGAAATTGGAGGCCACGAACAGATCCAAGAGACGCTGCGAGGGCTCCGGCCGGGGCACCGGCTTGGCCTTGAACGGGGCGGTGTCGGGCTTGCCCCCGCGCACGAAGTAGCGGTCGAGGATACGATCGGCAACGCCGGCGATCGGCAGCGCACGAAGAGCACGACGGACGTGACCTTTGAGGTCGCCCAATTGCAGGCGACGCACGAGGATGGTGTCGATGCCCGTGCCCGACACGACGCCGAGTTGGCCCGTGGCGGAGACGGCACTCGCGAGCCGCCACCCGGAGACTCCCACCCCCATGCCGCCCTGGATGATCACCGGGAGAACGCGGGGCATACGTGCATGCTAGGTGTGCCGCCGCCGTTCCGAGTCGGATATCGGCGGGAGAATCCACCCTGAATCCAAAGGAACCTGAGTCCGTATACTGTCGCGACCCCAGAACCGGCAAGTCCCTCGTGGAGAAGCCTTTCGGAGTACGAGTGAACGACGACGCACCCATCACCACGGAGCCCCTCTTCGGTGGTATCGAGGCCGGGGGCACCAAGTTTGTATGCGTGGTAGGAACGGGACCCGACGACGTGAGGGCCCAAACCCGCATCGACACCACCAGCCCCCGTCCCACGATCGATCAGGCGATCCGATTCTTCCGAGAGGTCCACGCATCCGGCGTCGCAGTCGCCGCCATGGGGATCGCCTCGTTCGGCCCTGTCGAGCTTCGGAGGAGTGAAGCCACCTACGGCTTCATCACCCAGACCCCAAAACCGCACTGGTCCGACACCGACATGGTCGGACCGTTTGCGGCCGCCCTCGAGGTTCCGATCGGCTTCGACACCGACGTCAACGCTGCCGCCCTCGCCGAATGGCGGTGGGGCGCCACCCGTGGCCTCGGTACCTTTGTCTACATCACCGTCGGGACCGGGATCGGAGGCGGCGTCGTCGCCAACGGCGGGACGATCCACGGCATGGTGCACCCTGAGATGGGCCACGTGCTCGTTCCCCGTCAGGAGGGCGACACCTACAAAGGTGGCTGCCCGTACCACGGGAACTGCCTGGAGGGCATGGCGAGCGGTGTGGCGATCAGCGAGCGATGGGGCCGGCCCGCCGAGGAACTCGAGGGACGAACCCTCACCAAGGCTGTCGAGATGGAAGCCGGCTACCTGGCATCAGGGCTCCGCAACATCGTCTACTCGGTCGCGCCGGAGCGCATCGTGCTCGGGGGCGGGGTCGCCGCGATGCCGGGCCTGATCCCGCGTCTCCGCGAGAAGCTCATCGAACGGCTCAACGGCTACCCGGGACTTCCCGAGCACAACAGTGACGACTTCGTCGTACCGGCCCAACTCGGCTCGGGAGCCGGTTCGGCGGGCTCAATCGCCCTTGCCGAGATCGCCCTCCTGCACGACCGCGCCCGACACTGACCATCTCCGGCGAATCAGGTGCCGAGTCCGTTCAGTTGATGTACGTGAGCGACTGCGCGCGGGCCCACCGGGTCGCCACGACGGCGTACACGTCGGTCGCTTCCTCGTACTCGGACTGCGCCAACGCCTCGAGGCTCGCCGTGACGTCGGCGGCCGACTCGTCGAGAGTGAGGTCGCCGTCGCTGAACAGCCGGGCTACCGAGGAGTAGTCCAGCTCCACCATTGCCTCCCCCGGGAATCCCTCGAGCCATTGCACCAACCCGCGCAGCTGGTCGATCACCCCGTCATCGAATCCCGCTTCATCGAACACCTCGACGGCCCGAGTGACCCGGGCCACGCCGGCCGAGACCAGAGCCCGGTAGCGAATCGAGAGGCCGTCGGCGGCCCGGTACAGCTCGCGCTCATCCGCCTCGAACACAACGAACCACCGCAGTGGCACGTGCCAGGGAGAGGTGAGGATGTAGGAGCGGGCGACCGGGGAAGACGACCGGAGGCGGGACAGCTCTCGGACGGCGGATTCGACCTGAGACGGCGGCACCAGATGGGCAGCGGGATAGGCGTTGCTGAAGGCGACGAGGCCTTCGAGCATGCGAAGACGAGGGAATCGTGGGCAGAGGTAGGCCCGTCCCTCCCACTCCACCCGGAATGCGTCATCGGTGGTCGGCTCATGCCACAGGAAATGGTCGTCGGCCCGCGTCACCCACACCGCCCCGTCGCGGTCACGATGAACGTCGAATCCCCCCGCTCGATCAGCAGGAAGGAACACCCTGAGAAACGAGGAGTAGATCATGTGGGAGAATCTTAGGAGCGCGGCGCGACTGCGATAGATCGGGACGCACCGGTTGGCGAGAGGCGGGTGCCTAACCGCGGGCGCAACCGGTCGCTAGAGTCGAGGCTTTCAGGCCGCGATCACAACGTGTCCGGCGGCCACGAGCGAGAGGCATCCTCTTGGGATCAGGCGAGACCACAGGCCCCAAAGGCGATCGAAGGCTTCTCTCAGACCCGGGATCCCCCTCCCCGTCCGTGCTCTCGCCATGGCACCGAGTACCTTCCTCGAGGTCGATCCCGCCGACCCTCTTCCGAGATGAAGGCGCCCTCGAGCCTTGCAGCGGCGAACTGAAGCAATAGGAGCGGCCCGATCATGCTGGACCTCGACAACGTGCAGGACCACAAGGCACTCGGCCTCGATGACGACCAGGTCCTCGCGATGTACCGGATCATGCTGGCGGCGCGCAAGCTGGACGAGCGCATGTGGGCCCTCAATCGCCAGGGACAGGTGCCCTTCGTCGTCTCTGCAACGGGACACGAGGGGACCCAGGTCGGCGCTGCCTTTGCCCTCGACCCCACAGTGGATTGGTCTCTCCCCTACTACCGAGACACCGCCTTCAGCCTGGCTCTGGGTGTCTCGCCGCACGACATCTTCCTAGGAGCGTTCTCCAAAGCGACCGATCCGGCGAGTGGCGGGCGTCAGATGCCCAACCACTGGTCCGAGCCCGATCTCCACATCTTCACTCATTCATCCGTCATCGGCACCCAGTTCCCCCACGGCTGTGGCATCGCCTACCACCTCATGTCCGAGGAGATCCCCGGTGTCGTGTTCGTCAGCTCCGGAGAAGGCGGCACCTCCGAGGGTGACTGGCACGAAGCCATGAACTTCGCAGGGATCCACAAGCTGCCGATGATTTTCATGGTCGAGAACAACCTGTATGCCATCTCGGTCCCGATCACCGAGCAAGTCGCCGGGACGGTGGCAGGCCGCGGCGCCGGCTACGACATGCCCGGCGTGGCGGTCGACGGCAACGACGCCCTCTCGGTGTACGCCGTCGCCGCTGCCGCGGTCGAGCGAGCCCGGAACGGTGAAGGCCCCACCCTCATCGAGGCAAAAACCTACCGCTACTACGCACACACCTCCGACGACGACGACATGGAGTACCGCTCGGCCGAGGAGATCGAGACGTGGCGCCGCAAGGACCCGATTGCTCGGCTCCGCCAGTACCTCGTGGAATCAAGGCTGCTCGACGAGGCCAGCGAAGCCCGAATCGAGAGCGAGGTGGCCGACGAGATCGCCGCCGCCGTCGCCGATGCCAAAGCCGCGCCAGATTCCACAGACTGGTCGTCTCACGTCTACGCCAACCCCATCACCCCCACCGCACCGGTCACCACGGTGGAGACAACACCTCCCGGTGAGACCGTCAACCTGATAACCGCCATCAATCGCACGCTTCATGAGATCTTTGCTTCCTCCCCAGATGCCTGCCTCTTCGGCCAGGACGTCGCCGACCCCAAGGGCGGTGTCTTCAGGGCGTCAACGGGCCTCACCAGGGAGTTCGGGGACCGTCGCTCGTTCAATGCCCCGATCTCCGAATCCCTCATCGTTGGCATGGGAATCGGGCTCGCCGCGGCCGGGGCGCGACCCATCGCCGAGATCCAGTTCGCCGATTTCATCCACCCGGCGTTTGATCAGATCGTGTCCGAGCTGGCGCGGATCCATTACCGCAGCAATGGTCGATGGGCGGTACCGATGGTGATCCGGGTCCCGTACGGAGGAGGGGTTCATGGCGCCCTCTATCACTCCCAGTCGGTCGAGGCCTTCTACACGCACGTCCCCGGGCTCAAGGTCGTCGTCCCCTCCACGCCCGCCGACGCCAAAGGTCTGCTCCAGTCGGCGGTGGAGGATCCCGACCCGGTGCTCTTCCTCGAGCCGAAGAAGCTCTATCGCCTGGTGGAGGGGCCATACCCGGAGGGCGAGCACCGAGTTCCCATCGGCAAGGCAGCGTTGCGCCGCAGCGGCGACGATCTCACCATCATCGCCTACGGCACGATGGCGTACTTCGCTCTCGAGGCCGCCCGGCAGCTCGCAGACAACGGCGTCGACGCCGCCGTGCTCGATCTACGGTCGTTGCGTCCGCTCGATTGGCCGTCCATCGAGTTCGCCGTGCACCAGAACGGCAAGGTCCTCATCGTCCACGAGGACAACCAATTCGGTGGATTCGGGGCGGAGATCGCGGCACAGATCGGCGAGAAGGCGCTCGATTGGCTCGACGCCCCGGTGCAGCGCTACGGCGCCCCCGAAATCCCCGCCTTTCCCTTCGCACCCGGTCTCGAGAAGCAGGTGTTCCCCTCGGTGGAGGGAATCGTCGAGCGAGCCGCCCAACTCGCCGCGCACTAGGGCATTGCCGAGAGTCACACCGGCGAGCGCCCGACGACCAAGTGCCCGGCAGATGCCCGAAGCGCCTTCGGTGGTCGTCGTCTCTCGGCCGTCTCCCAGGCGGTGCGGGAACCTGGGGAGATCGGCGAGCGTCTCTTTGCCCGAGAAGATGGGAGTAGCGGTTGAACGACACTGAGATCGCTCCCGGCTTCGCGCCGGCGTACACGCGTCTTCGGGGGGATCTCTACCGCGCTCTCGTGCTGATCACGGGCAATCGTGATCTCGCCACCGAGGCTGTCGACCGTGGCTTCTCCCGATGGCACCGGCAGTTGCGCAGAGATGTGTCGCGGCCGGAAGCCCGGGTGATTCGACATGCGCTGAAGTGGGCGCGCCGGCGCAGCGGTGGACGGCGAGCCGAGATCCAGGGATTCCGGCTTCCCGGCGCCGAGGTCACGACGGGAGGCCACGAAGCCCTCGCACAATTCGATCACCTCGACATCGACGATCGTGCCCTCCTCACGCTTCGCCACTACCTGCGGTGGGACGATGCCCTTGCAGCGTCTGCTCTCGGCTACGACCCGGAGGACATTCCCGCCAGATCGGCGGCGGCCGAGGCCCGCGTCAACACCGGCGGAGGCTCCCTCGCCGACATCCTGGACTCGCGGGCCAAGGCATTCCCAGAACCGATGAGCCGCCTCGAAAGCTCGCGGCGCCGAGGTGCGACACAACGAATCGCCACCGTGGTGGGCCTCGGCGTGCTTGCCGTCGCCACCGTAGGCGGTGGCGCCCTCGGAGTGGCCGCCCTCATCGGCGACGACCCCGTCACCGCCGCGCCCGAGCCGGGATCGCAATCGACCACCGCCCGCCCCGGCGTGATCGAGATCGAACCCCAAGACGTTGAGTGGATCCAGGTGCCGCTGGGAATCCGGGAGGGCGACGTCAGCAGCATCACGTACGGCCCGGAGGGATTCGCGGCGCTCGCCACCGACTTTGCCCGAACCCAGAATCAGAATCTGGTCTTCGTCTCGGAAGACGGTCTCGACTGGATCGCCGGTGTCGCCCTGCCGCAGGACGGCGAGGGATGGATCGGGAATCTCGCGGCGGTCGGCGATCGCTACCTCGCCGTTGGCAGCCGATGGGATTCCATGAACGGCGATGACATCGCAATCGTGTGCGTTTCCACCGACGGCCTCGAGTGGTCGACGAGTGAGCTGCCGGTCGAGAAGGTGTTCGAATCCGACGGGATACTCATCGACCTCCGCACCTCGGCCCGCAGCGTCACCGGAGACGCCTCCACGATCACGGTGTACGGCACTCAGTACGGCGACTTCGATCTCGCTGCCATCCTCCGCGATGTGCTACCCGCGGACGTGAGCTTCGGCAACGGTTGGGGAATCGACGGCGATGTCATCGAGATCTACGACCCAAACGGCGAGATGTCGTACCGAGCGACGGCCGAGGAACTCGGTATCGATCCCGAGCTCGTGGCGCTGCTGTATGCGGGGCAACCCGTCGTCTGGACCTCGACCGATGGCGTGTCCTGGTCCGCCGAATACCTCGGCACTCCCTCCGGGGAAGGCCACGGCGACCTCGCCAGAGTGGGAGACGTCACCGTCGCATTGACCTACGGCAGCGTCGGCAACCGACTGCTCGTCACTCGCGACGGCGAGAACTGGGAGCCGGCCGCCCTGCCGCAAGGAGCGCAGCCCTACGGCGTGAGGGTCGCCAACGGCACGTTCATCGCATACGGAAGCAGCTCGGGGAGCGGCCCCATCTGGACATCGCACGACGGAACCGATTGGGCGCCGGTCGGCGAAAGCGCTCTCGAGGGACTCTCCATCAATGACATCACTGCTTCCTCCGACGGTGTCGCGGCGATCGCCTTCGAGGACTTCAGCACCGATATCGGCCCCGCCGTGCTCTCGGTCGGCGACTACGAGGTCACCGTCCACAGCGATGGCCGCTTCGTCCTCACCGACGATGAAGGGGCCACCATCGCCGAGGGCTACGAAGACGAGTTCCTCTCCACCGACGACGAGACCATCGCCATCTCGGACCCGGAGTCTGACGAGCCACTCGTCACCATCAGCCAGGAGGAGCTCGCCCAGGCGTGGGAGGAGCAGTACATGCTCGCCGAGACGGCCCGATTCGAAGGATCCGGGACACCGCGTTCGACCCTGCTCGTCTCTCCGGACCTCGAGCACTGGACCACGATCCCCGTCTCAGAGACCATCGGCGAAGGTTTCTACCCGAACACAGCCGCCTACGGAGGCGGCATCGTGGTGATGACCGGCTACCAGGATTCCGGTATCTTCGACGAGGGTGGCTCGTCACCCACGGTCTGGGTCGCCGATCTGACCGGGGAATGACCCAACCGCCGCGCCCTAAGCTCGACGCGACATGGGCTTCTTCATCCGCCAGGCGAGATCCGGGGACAGACACGCCATCGCCCCGTTCACGCAAGGCACGTTCTGGTGGGGTGACTACGTGCACGAAGCGTTCGACGGCTGGCTCGACGACCCCCAGGCAAGGCTCCTCGTCGCCACCGACGACTCCGACACGGCCATCGCCGTCGCCCGAGGTTGCCTGACGGCGCTCACCGAGGCCTGGATCGAGGGAATCAGGGTGCGCCCGGACCGGCGACGAGAAGGGATCGCCGCCGCGCTGGGTCGTGACCTGATCAACTGGGCGCGCACCGAGAAGGCCGACGTGGCCCGCCTCGCCATCGAGGAGACGAATACCGCGTCGGCGAGCCTGTCTGAGCACGTCGGGATGCGCCCCGTGAGCCGCTGGCACATGGCGTTCCGTACCGTCGAAGACGCCGAACCCGTGACGCCCGGCAACGGTGGCCGGCGGGTGCCGGCGCGCGAGCGCCTGCGACCTGCCCACTCCTCGGAGGCGGAACCCGCCTTCGTGTCGTGGCGATCGGGCGCTCTGGTGCGTGCTTCCCGCGGCCTGTTCATGGTCGATTGGCAGTGGCGGACGCTCCGCATCAACGATCTCCGCACCGCCGGGAAGCACGGCATGCTCTCCGTGTCACGCTCGGGATGGGCGCTGGCCGGACCGAAGTCGGATCGTCTCGAAGTCGGCTGGATCGAGACCGGACCGGAGGATGCGGCCGATCTCGCCCGGGCTCTCGTCGATCTCGCCATCGAAGCCGAGGCATCACGGCTCGAAGCCGTCTTCCCAAGCCTGCCGTGGCTCATGACCGCCTTCGAGGACGCCGGATACGACATTCACCCGCTCGTCGTGTACGAGCTGCCGCTCTGAGCCGCATCGCGGCCAAACGAGTGGTCCATCGTCTCCAGAGTCGCCGAGATCGCGCCGACCGAGACCAGCCCCGAGGCTCCCCGCCGGCAATCGTCGCGGCAGGGGAGCAGGGCCGGCGCCTCAGGCAGGCGCCGGTGCTTCGGCGGTCTGGCGCCGCCAGCGGGAGAGACCGTCGGCCGTGTAGATGGCCAGCGCGAGCCAGACGAACAGAAATCCGACGAGGCGGTCGCTGCCAACTACCTCGCCGTACACCGCCACTCCGAGAACGAAGGCGAGTGTCGGGGCGATGTACTGCAGCAGCCCGACCATCGACAGCGGGATGCGCTGAGCGGCAGCCCCGAACAGCAGCAGCGGAGCCGCGGTGACGACCCCGGTGAGGGCCAGGAGCGCGGTGATGTGCAGATCGCCAGAGAGGAAGGCAGCGTCGCCCCGGCTCTGGAGGCTTCCCAGGTAGAGGACGGCGGGCAGGAACAGCAGGGCGGTCTCGACGGCGAGCGCCTGGAGCGGCCCCACCCCGGCGACCTTCTTCTTGAGGAGCCCGTACAGGCCGAAGGTGACGGCGAGGGTCAGAGCCACCCAGGGCACCGTGCCGAGGCGCACGGTCATGTAGCCCACTCCCACCGCGGCGACACCGACTGCCAGCCATTGAACACGGTTGAGCCGCTCATGGAGCACAACGACACCGAGCACCACGTTGAGCAGGGGGTTGATGAAGTACCCGAGTGAGGTCTCGACGATGCGGTCGGCGTTGACCGCCCAGATGTAGGTGCCCCAGTTGACTGCCAGCAGTGAACCGGCGGCGAGCAGCATGAGCAGCGAGCGGCGGTCGAGCCGGCGCAACCAGCCCCACTTGCCCCGCACCAGGAGCAGCCCGACGAGGAAAACGAGCGACCAGGCCATGCGGTGGGCGAGGATCTCGAGCACAGGCACCACCTCGACGGCCTTCCAGTACACGGGAAGCAGTCCCCAAGCGACATAGGCCGCAATGCCGTAGGTGATGCCCTTGCGCATCCGGCATTCAAACACGGGACGCCGGAGACGCAGCCGTCGGCGGCCCTCAGCTCCCCGCGGGGCGGCCGCTCAGCCCTCTCCGGTCTCGGGGTACACCACTACCGGCCAGCGCAGCCCGACCGAATCCGCCACTGACACCACCACTCGCCAGCCGTCGCCGCTGAGACCGGCCGATACCAGCTCGGGATCCCCACCCATCGGGGCCACGGCGTCGAACGCCGCGGCCACCACCTCGGGCGGCGGCTCGGCCGAGGCGGGCCGGGAAACCGAGGCTGCCGCGAGCGGAATCTCGGCCGGCGACGGGAGATCGAACACCGCGACGGCACCATCGGCATCGACCGCCAGATCGACAGAAACGGCCTCCACCGCGCCCCGCGAGAACTCACCACCGTCGGCGGACACCAGGACACGGAATGCCACCAGCACCCGATAGGACCCGGGACGGGCGGATTCCACCCGAAAAGCCCTCGCCCACTCGACGTACGAGGTGGCAAGGGGGTCATCGTGTGGAAGCGCCTCATCGCTCCCGAGCGCTCCCCGAATCGCCGACGCGGTCTCAGGGTCGCCGTCGACGGTGAAGTAGTCCGTCACGAACCACTCGGCCCGCATCACGGCCAAGCGAGTCTCGTCATCGATCGGGGCGGCGAGGAGATCGGCCTCCGAGTAGATGCCCGGGGAACCGCCCTCGGCGGCGACCGCTGGGAGCACTGTCGAGGTCGTCGTCTCGTCGACCGCCGCCGCGCCGAACTCGACCGAGGCAGCCGGCGAGTCGGCCCCGTTCAGTGGGACCACCGTCGCCTCCGAGGCCGAGGTAAACATCCGCACGACGAGCATGCCCACCACGACCGCAGCCGCCACCACAGCCGCCGCCGGCAGGATCCGAGTCCTCCAGTCCGGGGTGCTCGCCGCCAGCGACGACCAGGGAATTTGCTCGAGTTCCTCGTAGTCCGGTGGAGGCTCGGAATGTCGATCCATGGCGCAACCGTAGGCTCATGAGCAAGTGATATCAATAGGGTTGGCTAAGACGATCTGACCATAGGAACCGTAGGAAATCTCCGGCACAGGAGGGTGGCCGCGGAGAGTCGGCTCACCGCGGCGACGGCCGATTGCTGAGCACCGTGACGAGCGGTCGCCGGCCACCCGACATGTGCGAGCCGGTGCGTGTGGTGTCACCTGCCAATCAGGTTCAAGAACTCGCTGCGGGTTCGGGCATCCGACTTGAAGGTCCCCAGCATGGCGCTCGTCACCATCGAGCTGTCCTGCTTCTGGACACCGCGCATCATCATGCAGAGGTGCTTGCCTTCCATCACCACGGCCACGCCATGGGGCTCGAGGATCGAGTCGAGGGCGTGGGCGACCTGGTTGGTGAGGCGCTCCTGCACCTGGAGGCGCCGGGCATAGAGGTCGACGATGCGGGCGACCTTGGAGAGCCCGATGATGGAGCCCTTGGGAAGATAGGCCACCGCGGCCTTCCCGAAGAACGGCAGCATGTGGTGCTCACACATCGAGTAGAACTCGATGTCCTTCACCAGCACCATCTCGTCCGCCCCCTCCGCGTCGAAGATGGCGTCGTTGACCACCTCGTCGAGCGACACCGAGTAGCCGCTCGTCAGGAAATCCAGCGCCTTGGCGACCCGCAACGGCGTGCGGGCCAAGCCCTGGCGATCGGGATCCTCGCCCATCTCGACGAGCTGCTGGCGCACCAGCGCCTCGAGCTGAGGTGCGTAGACGTCGCCGACCTCATCGAAGTCCTGCGGAGCCCGCAACTCAAAGGGCGAGCTGAGGTGAATGGCCCTGGCCGGCCGCACCTTCTCCCGGGCGGCGTCGATGCGCTCCACGAGATCGAACACGGTCGACCCGGTCACCGGGTCGACCCAATCCGGGACCACATCTGCGATGGGCACCGCCACGTGCGCGGCCGTCGCCGTGTTGGGATCGGGGATCCGCCAGTCGCCGAGGTCGTCCACCCGGTCGCCGTAGTAGGCGATGTCGATGTCGATGGTGCGGGGAGCGTTCTTGTCGCCGGTGCGCTCCCGGCCGAGTTCCGTCTCGATGCGGCGCAGCTCGACGCGGAGTTGCTCGGGATCCAGATCCGTCCGGATGACGGCCGCGGCGTTGAAGAACGCCGGCGCGCCCTCGGGACCGCCGACGGGCACGCTCTCGAAGAAGCGGCTCACCCGCAGGACCTCGATGCCGTGGTGCCTGCGCAACAGACGGATCGCCTCCGGCAGGTAGCGCTCCCGCTCGATGTTCGAACCGAGTGAGATGACGGCCTGGACGAAATCGCTGCTCACGAGCTCCTACTCCCTGGGTTCCTGATCTACAACGCGGGAACGACGGATGGTGATTCCCACCGATCGGGCGTGCCGCAGCGCCCCCGGCTTCTCCACCGTCAGCTCCACGGCCTCGACCCGCGGCTCGGTTGCGAAACAGACGTCGGCCAGCTCCTGAGCGAGGCGCTCCACCAGCATCGGCTCGCCGTCTCGAATGTGGTCGATCATCGCCTTGGCAATGGTTCGATAATTGGCGGCGTCGCTGATGTCATCGCTGCGGGCGGCGGGCCCGATATCGACCCACAAGGTCGCGTTGACGAGAATCTCCTGCGGATTGGCCCGCTCCTCGGGCTTGATCCCGACGATGCCGGTGACGCTCAGATCCCTGATGTGGATGCGGTCGAGTGGATCCATGCGTCGAGGCTACCGCCTCGGGAGGCCGGAGCCGGCGCCGGCGGGTCAGGTCAGATGCCCTCCGCCGTCGACTCGGAGGATCTCGCCGGTGACGAAGTCGTTGCCGATGAGCGACAAGACCGCTGCAACCACCGGCTCGGTGCCGCCCACCCGCTCGAGCGGGAGGTCGGCGGCGAGCCGTTCCGCGTACTCGGCTCCCTTTCCCGGAGGCGGGAGGATGATGCCGAGAGCGACCGCATTGACCCTGATGCGGGGCGCCAGCGCCACAGCGGCGGCGCGAGTGAAGGTGTCGATGCCGCCTTTCGCCACGATGTAGGAGAAGTGGTCACGGCCGGGAGCAGCGGTGCGCACGTCGGTGAGGTTCACCACCGCGCCCGTCTCGGTCTCGGGGAGGGCCGCGGCGAACGCTTGTGTGAGGAAGACCGGGCTCATCAGGGTGAGGTCGTGGGTGCGGCGCCACCCGTCGACCGTGACATCGGCGAGGGTATCGAAGGGAAACCGGGACGCCGAGTTCACCAGGATGGAGACCGGCCCGAGCGCCTCGGTGGCCTGCGCCACGAGGCCGTGAGCGTTCGAGGGATCGCGCAGATCGGCCGAGCCGAATCCAGCCCGGGAGCCCATCCGACGGATCTCCTCGGCAGTCTCTTCGGCTTCCTCAGCCGACTGGCTGTAGTGGACGAAGACGTCACCGCCGGCAGCGGCGAGGCCGAGCGAGATCGCCTTTCCGACCCTCTTTGCGCCCCCGGTGACGAGGGCCACCCTGCCGCGAACGTCCATAGAACCCAGCGTAGCGGGCGGGTGAGAAGGCGACCGGCACGGCTGTCTTCCTCGGCGCGGGAGCCACGAGGCGGCAGCCGGGAGCCTCGCAGGCCGGAACACGGACTATCTTGTCACCCGGTGAGCAAGAACGACCCCAAGCACGGCCGCTGGATCCTGCCCCTCGTGGTGCTCGGATTGATCGTCTTCACGTACACGTTCGTGAAGGCGCTTCCGGAAGGAACGGTCGAGGAGACGACCACCACGGTCGCCGGAGCCGGCACGTCCACCACCACTGCGGACTCGTCGACCACCACGACTCTTCCCGAGGACATCGTCGAATTCGTCAATCTCGTCGACGGCCTGTCGACGAGGGTCTCGGATCTCGCTACCGAATCACAGAAGATCAACGACGATTTCGACAGTGAGACGGTGCTCTTCGGCCCGACCCGGGACACGATGCGAGAGCTGCAGATCGACGTGGACACGCTGGTGGCCGAGATCGGCGACGCCTACGTTCCCGAGGGCGCCCTCGTCGCCTGGAGCGACGTCAAGAGCGTCTCGTCGGCGATGGCGACCGCCGCCAGCGACATGTTCGACGGCCTGGTCAAGACCGAAGGCTCCCAGAAGCGTCTCGAATCCAACGACACGCTCCAGGAGACCGCCACCCAGCTCGTCGGGTCACTGGCGACGGCGAAGGCGTCAGTCACCTCCGAGGGCTGAGCTCTGCCGACTCGCCGACTCGAATGCGAGAAGAGGGAACGGCGCCGTCCGTTCCCTCTTCAGATTGCTCCCCCTACGAGCCCTTGCTCTCGAGATAGCTGCACACAGTGTCGGTGATCAAGCTAGTGACGACGTAGGGATCCATGTTGGCGTTGGGCCGCCGGTCCTCGATGTAGCCCTTGCCGTCTCGATGGACCTGCCACGGAATACGCACCGAGGCGCCGCGGTCGGAGACCGCGTACCGGTACTCGGTCCATGGGGCCGTCTCGTGCAGACCGGTGAGTCGGCTCTCGATGTCGGCGCCGTAGTTCTTGATGTGCAGATCTGCCTTCTGCCCGAGCGCTTCACAGGCGGCGATGACGTCGTCGTAGCCGTCGCGCATGCTCTCGGTGGAGAAGTTGGTGTGGGCCCCGGCGCCGTTCCAGTCGCCCTTGACCGGTTTCGGCATGAGGTGAGCCGAGATGTCGTAGTCCTCGGCGATCCGGTACAGGAGCCAGCGAGCAAGCCACAGCTGATCGGATACCTCCACCGGATCGAGAGGCCCGACCTGGAACTCCCACTGGCCGATCATGACCTCGGCGTTGGTGCCGGAGATGGCGATCCCGGCGGTCATGCACGCCTCGGTGTGGTGTTCCACCACGTCACGGCCCCAGATCTCGTCGGCGCCAACGCCGCAGTAGTAGCCACCCTGTGGCGCCGGGAACCCGCCCAGCGGCCAACCGTGGGGGCGCCCGTCCTTGAAGAACGTGTACTCCTGCTCGATGCCGAACAGCGGCTTGTGGTCCTTGTAGCGCTCGAAGGTCGCGAGACACTTGGCGCGGGTGTTCGTCTCGTGCGGTGTCATGTCGGTGAGAAGCACCTCGGTCATGACCAGCTTGTCATCACCGCCCCGGATCGGGTCCGGCACCATGGCGACCGGCCGCAACACGCAATCCGAGTCTTCCCCGGGCGCCTGCTCGGTGCTCGAACCGTCGAATCCCCAGATCGGCGGGGATTCACCGTCGGGGACGATCTTGGTCTTGGACCGCAGCTTGGCAGTTGGCTTCTGCCCATCGATCCAGATGTATTCCGCCCGGTACGGCATGTGCACTCTCTCTTTCGTGCGTGGCTGCATTCCGTCCAGCGAGCCGTTCAGCGCGAAGCTGCGCTGCCTCCTCGGCACGCGGCGGTCACATTCACAGCAGTCCATTTCAATGGGGTTGCCGGAATGTGAACGCTGTGTTTCGGACGGTACCCCCGGCTGTCCCGATTCTCCAAGGTGACGTACGATGACCCGGCGCAGGAGGTGCACACCACGATGCGGAAACAAGAGCAGTACGTGCTGAGATCCGTCGAGGAGCGGGGCATCCGGTTCGTACGGCTGTGGTTCACCGACATCCTCGGCACGCTGAAGTCGTTCGCGATCACGCCGGCCGAGCTGGAGACCGCGTTCGAGGAGGGGATGCGATTCGACGGATCGTCCATCGACGGCTTCTCCCGGGTCCAGGAGGCGGACATGCTCGCCAAACCGGATCCGACGACCTTTCAGATCCTCCCCTGGCGCAGCAGCGACGCCGGGGTAGCCCGGATGTTCTGCGACATCGTCACCCCCGACGGGGAGCGCTTCGAAGGCGACCCGCGCTGGGTCCTCCAGCGCAATCTGCAGCGCGCCGCCGATCTCGGCTATTCGTTCTTCGTCGGGCCCGAGGTCGAGTTCTTCTACTTCGAGGACTCCGGCCCCGAGCCGAAGGTACTCGACCGCGGCGGGTACTTCGACCTCACCCCGCTCGACATCGCCCAGGAGTACCGGCGCCGCACCATCGTCGCCCTCGAGCAGCTCGGCATTCCGGTCGAATCCTCCCACCACGAGGTGTCGCCGAGTCAGCACGAGCTCGACCTGCGTCACACCGACGCCCTCTCGATGGCCGACAACCTCGTCACCACCCGCCTGGCGGTCAAGGAGGTGGCCATGGAGCACGACATCTATGCCACGTTCATGCCGAAGCCACTGGAGCACCACGACGGGAGCGGCCTCCATCTCCACCTCTCCCTGTTCCGAGGGGACGACAACGCGTTCTACGGCGAGAGCGATCCCGAGGGCCTGTCCAAGATCGGGCGCAGCTTCATCGCAGGCTTGCTGAGACACGCCGGCGAGATCACCGCCATCACCAACCAGTGGATCAACTCCTACAAGCGCCTGGTGACCGGCTTCGAGGCCCCCATCTACGAGATCTGGGGTCGCAACAACCAATCCGCCCTGGTGAGAGTCCCGACGGCCAAGGAGGGCAAACCGTCCTCGACCCGGATCGAGTACCGATCCCCAGATCCCGCCTGCAACCCGTACCTGGTCTTCTCGGTGATCCTGGCCGCCGGCCTCGCCGGGATCGAGAAGGACTACGAGGTACCCGAACCCACCGCCAACAACGTCTTCGAGATGTCCCGCACCGAACGCAAGGCCGCCGGGATCAGGCGCTTGCCCGGCGACCTCTCGGCGGCGCTGACGGCGATGGAGTCCTCCGATCTCGTGCGGGATGCTCTCGGGGAACACGTGTTTGAGTGGTTCCTCCGCAACAAGCGCTCCGAGTGGGAGCGCTACGAGCATCACGTCTCACGCTATGAGCTGGCCGAGTACCTCCCGGTGCTGTGATCATGTACGTCCCCGTGTACCCGGCATCTCCCTCGGCCGCCCTGACCGCGGCGATCATCGAGACGGGGAACCGCCCGGTCCCCATCGACGCGGTGACGCACCTCACCACCAAGCGGCCTCGTGAAGGGTGGGGAGTAGCAGTCGTCGAGATCTCCGACGACGCGGGAATCGCCCTGTCGACGGCGCGGAAGATCCACAGCGACCACGCCCTGCCGGTGCTGCTGGTGCTCGACCGGATCCACACCGAAGATCTCGAAGGGCAGGCGGGATTCGACGACTTCTTGCTCTCCCCCATCGACGCCGACGAGCTGAGGACCCGTCTCAGCCGCCTCCGAAGCACCGGCGGGAATGAACCTGGGGAAGAGACGCTGTACTTCCAGGACCTGGTACTGAACACCGCCACCTACCAAGCCACGGTCGATGGGAATCCACGTGATCTCACCTACATGGAGTATGAGCTGCTCCGCTTCTTCGTCGAGAACCCGGGCAGGGTGTGGTCGCGAGAGCAGATCCTGTCCCGGGTCTGGGGCTATGACTACTTCGGTGGCTCCCGTACCGTCGACGTTCACGTGCGGCGGCTTCGCGCCAAGCTCGGTGAGGAACGCAGCTCGTGGATCACCACTGTGCGCTCGGTGGGATACCGGTTCGGCTGAGGGAGCCACCGCGCTCGTCCCCGTGCCTACGCTCACGTGCGACGGCGTCCATGGAGGGATAGGGATGAACGATTATCCAATCGCGTTCGCTGCCGAGTACGGAGACGGCTCACGCGACCGTGGCCTGGCTGCGCTCGGTGCCGCCTTCTTCCTCAAGGTCGTGCTGCTGATTCCCCACCTCATCGTGCTCTTCTTCGTCTATCTCGCGGCTTGCTTCGCGATCTGGTTCGGCTTCTTCGCGATCACCTTCACCGGGAAGCTCCCGGAGGGCATCGCCCGGTTCACCGAAGGTGTCATCGGTTGGAGCGTCCGAACCGCGGCATGGCTCACCGGCGTCACCGACGTCTACCCACCGTTCTCTCTGCAGGCGCCCGACTACCCGGTCCGAGTCACCATCATCGAGGCCGCGCCCGAGCGGCATCGTGGGCTGGCGGCACTGGGCATCATCTGGCTCAAGGCGATCCTCCTGATCCCTCACATGATGATCCTGTGGGGCCTCGGGGCTGCGATGGAGCTCGCCGCCTATGTCGGCTTCTGGATCGTGGCCATCAAGGGCACGCTCCCGAAGGGCTTGTTCGATCTCATGACCGGAGTGATGCGGTGGTACGTGCGCGCCTGGGGATGGATGACGAGCCTGACCGACCGCTACCCGCCCTTCGCCCTGGACTGACCGCCGGCACCCCTACACACCAACCCTGGGTTGGCAGCACTGGAAACCCGGCATACGAACCCTGGGTTGGCAACGCTGAAAACCCGGCATACCAACCCTGGGTTCGCAGAAGGGGTCAGCCGAACTCGATGCCTTGAGCCAGGGGGAGCTCGTCGCTCCAGTTGATGGTCACCGTCTGGCGGCGCATGTACGCCTTCCAGGCGTCCGAGCCCGACTCGCGGCCGCCGCCGGTGTCCTTCTCGCCGCCGAAGGCACCGCCGATCTCGGCTCCCGAGGTGCCAATGTTCACGTTGGCGATCCCGCAGTCGGAGCCCTCGTGGGAGAGGAACCGCTCGGCAGACTTCACCGAGTTGGTGAAGATGGCCGACGACAGCCCCTGAGCGACGCCATTGTGGATCTCGATCGCCTGCTGGAGCCCGTCGAATTCGATCACGTACAGGATCGGTGCGAACGTCTCGACTTGGAGGATCGCGGCGTCGGCGGGCATCTTGATGATCGTCGGCTCAACGAAGAAGCCGTCACCGTCGAGTACCTCGCCGCCGAAGAGGACCTCGCCACCCTGCTCCCTCGCCATGCCCACAGCGGCGACGAAGGCGTCCACTGCTCCCCGGCTGACGAGCGGGCCCATGAGGATCCCCTCCTCGAGCGGATCGCCGATCCGAACCCGCCGGTAGGCCTCAACGAGCCGCTCGGCGATCACGTCGGCGATGCCACGCTGGACGATGAGGCGGCGCAGGGTCGTGCATCGCTGCCCAGCGGTGCCCACTGCGGCGAAGAGTGCCGCCCTGACCACCAACTCTGGATCGGCGTCGTCCATGACGACGATGGCGTTGTTGCCGCCGAGTTCGAGCAGCGATCGACCCAGCCGCCCGGCGACGGCGGTGCCGACCTTCTCGCCCATGGCGCACGAGCCGGTGGCCGAGATGAGCGGGACCCGCCGGTCGTTGACGAGGGCGTCGCCGATGGTGCGCCCCGGGCCGATGACCAGATTGAACACTCCCTCGAATCCGGTGCCGGCCATGACCTCCTCGACGATGGCAGTGACCGCCACCGCGGTCAGCGGTGCCTGGCTCGATGGCTTCCAGACGATCGTGTCTCCACACACGGCAGCGATGAAGGCGTTCCAGGCCCACACTGCCGTCGGGAAGTTGAACGACGTGATGACGCCGATCGGGCCCAGCGGATGCCACTGCTCGTACATGCGGTGCCGAGGCCGCTCCGAGGTCATGGTGAGCCCGTAGAGCTGACGGGACGAACCGACGGCGAAGTCGGCGACGTCGATCATCTCCTGCACCTCGCCCTCTCCCTCGGCCCGGATCTTGCCCATCTCCATGCTGACGAGAGCCCCGAGCGGCTTCTTGTAGTCACGGAGGGCATCGCCGATCCGGCGCACGTGCTCGCCGCGTCGGGGAGCCGGAAGCATGCGCCATTCTTCGAAGGTCTCAATCGAGTTGGCGAGGACCGTTTCGTAGTCGTCGACGGTGGCCTGGCGCACCTCGGCGATCGGCCGTTCCGTCGCCGGGTCGTCGCTCGTAATCGTCTCCCCGCCCGTCTCGATCCAGCCTCCGGCGAACCCACCGGGATTCACCTCGCCGATGCCCAGGCTCTTCAGGATCTCGTCGCGGTTCACCGTCCACCTCCGTGCAGGGCCGCTTCACCAGCGAACGCTAGTTGGCGCCGCTGCCCGAGGGCCGGTCAACCTCGCGATGCCGGCAGCTGCGGAACGCGAAGCCGGAGCTCAACCACTCGAGTTGCGGTGGGAACTGAATAGTGTCCATGCGAGTCTGATGGAGGAGGATGCGCCGGTCGCCTCGAGACCGGTGCCGGGAAGGCGCGAAGGATGTCCAAAGCGACCACTGCGGAGAACAGGGTCGGGCCGGATCGACCGGTCGTGGCGGCGCGGTGGGTCGTCCTGGCAGCGACCTTGGCCTTCTTCGTGGCCTACACCTGGCTGGCGCTCCGCCGCTACGACGTCTTCCGAACGGTGGCCTTCGACCTGGGCATCTTCGATCAGGGAACCTGGCTTCTCAGCCGATTTCGGGAGCCCTTCGTGACCGTGCGCGGCCTCAGTCTGTTCGCCGATCACACCTCCGGGATCCTGTTCTTGGTCGCCTCGCTCTATTGGATCTGGGCCGATGCGCGGCTTCTCATCGTCGTGACCGGCCTCGCGCTGGCGGCCGGTGGCCCGCTGACGTTCATGGCGGGGAGAGCCGTCGGACTGGCGCCTCGCTGGGCGGCGGGAGCTGCCGTCGTCTACCTCCTGCAGCCGGCGATCGCTTGGCAAGCGTGGGATGGGTTCCACCCGGAGGTGCTCGCCATCCCACTGCTGTTGTGGGCGTTCGTGGCATTGCTGCGCGACCGGAACGGGTGGGCGCTCCTGGCGATCCTGCTCGTGTTGCTCACCAAGGAGGATGCCGGGCTCATCGTGTTGCCCTTCGGGGTGCTGATAGCGCTCGTTTGGAAGAAGCGCATCGGGTGGATCATCGCCGCCTCCGGCCTCGTCGCATTCCTGGTGTCGTTCCTGGTGTTGCTGCCGGCGCTGTCGCCGTCGGATGAGCTCCTCTACACGGACCGCTATGCGACGATCGGGCAGGGCCCCATCGGCATCGTCACCGGCATCATCACCCGGCCCTGGGTGCTGCTCGAAGGCTTTGGCAACATGTCGCAGGTCGCCTACGTAGCCATGCTCCTGTTGCCCGTCCTCGCGGCGCTCCTGGCGCCGTGGGTATTGCTCGCCGGAGCGCCGGTGCTCTTCGCCAACTTGCTGACGGCGCACCATTACCAGTACGACATCCGGTACCACTACACCGCGTTCCTGATCCCTCTCATCGCCATCGCCTCCGTCATGGGCCTCTCCCGCATCGCGTCCTGGTGGCGGCCGCAAGTAGCGACATGTGTCCTGGCCGGGTGTTTAGCGGCCGCGATCGCCGGCCAGGTGCTGTTTGCCCCCTTCCCCTACGGCCCACGCCGGCATGACTGGGGCGGCACTCCCGCCGAACTGCACGACCTCGAGGCGGCAGTCGATCTCATCCCCGACGACGTCGTCGTGTCAGCGTCGAGCGTGCTACTGCCCCACCTGGCACACCGCGACGAGATCTACCTCTTCCCCACGCCGTTCCTGCGCCACAACTACGGGCTCCAGGATGCCGCCATGCCCGACACGAGCCGTGTCGAGTGGATCATCTCCTCCACCGTCCTGATCGAGGAGCATCGCGAGGTCCTGAACGGCCTGCTCGCTTCGCCTGACTTCGAGCTGGTCTACGACTCCGAGGCCGTCGTCGTACTCCACCGACGAGACGGGTGACGGGGGACACCGTCAACCCCTGTCATGCTCAGCGGGCGGCGATGACCTCGATCTCGACGAGGTACCCACCGGGCAGGGCCGCCACCTGGGCGGTCGATCGTGCCGGCTTCGCCGCGCCGACGTACTCCCCGTACACCTGGTTGACGACCGGGAAGTCGGCGATGTCAGCGAGGAATACGGTCGTCTTGGCGATGTCCTCGTATCCAAGCCCGAGGTCGCCGAGGACAGCACCGATGTTCTCCATCACCTGACGGGCCTGACCGGCGACATCGCCGCAGGCCAGCTGATTCGTGGCCGGGTCGATGCCGACTTGACCGGACAAGAAGACGAGGCCACCTGCCTCGGTCGCGATCGAGTATGGCCCGATTGGATCCGGCCCGTGGGGGGAGTCGATGACGATCTTGGGCATGAGGCCTCCTCGCGCTGTGCTGGTCGGTCGCAACGATACCGGCCGCGGCGCGATCAGACCGCAGCGCGCGACCTCGCTTCCCCTCAGTTCGAACGCCGCCTGCGGTGAAGCCTCGCCGGTCCCACCTCAACGAGGGGGCACGAGGGAACGGCTCAGAGGCAAAGACTGGCGGCCAGTGGGTATGGGTTCACGGCACTTCCCCCACCCGGATGGAACTCGAAGTGGAGATGGGACACCGTGTAGGCGGCGTTTCCGGTGTTCCCGACGTAGCCGAGCAGCTCTCCGAGGTCGAGGTGCTGGCCGACGGCGAGGCCGTCGACCCAACCGTCGAGGTGGGCGTAGTAGTACTCATCGCCCCCGTCGCCGCGGAGCCACAACGTGATCCCCCCGAGGCCGCCGTTGCCCAAACGGAACACGGTGCCCGCCTCGACCGCCACCGCCGGAGTCCCGCGCACAGCGATGATGTCGACGCCCTCGTGGGTACGGCCGCCGGAGCGGGGAGCGCCCCAAGTGTCGGTGAAGGCCACCGCCCCGTTGACGGGACACACCAGCCCTCCCGCCGGAGGATCGGGCGGCTCGGTGGTCGTGGTCACCGTCGGCGCAGTGGTCGTGGTCACCGTCGGCTCGGTAGTCGTCGTCACGTCCGCCTGGGTAGTCGTAGTCACCGCCGGCCCGGTGGTAGGGGGAGTCGTCGTGGTAGTCGTCGTCGTGCTGGTCGACGTTGCGTTCCGCGCTGCCTCTTCACTGCGAAGGCGCTCTTCCTCCTCACGCTGCCGGCGCTCCTCTTCCTGCTGCTGATAGGCAGACGCCACCTCTTCGTATGCGGCATTGGCGGCCCCCAGCTCGGCCAGGATGGCCGTGGCCTGCGATTCCAGTTCGGCATTGGCGGCCGCCTGCGCGTCGAGCGCCTTCACCAGCCTCTCGTTCTGCTCGAAATAGCTCTGCTCCAGTGCCAGCAGCCGCTCCAGCACCGCCATGCCGTCCTCGGACGCCATCGCCAGGTAGCCATTGCGCAGTGGCACCTCACTGATCGACGACAACCCAAACAACGTTTGCGCTCCCCGAGATCCCGCCGACATGTAGAGCTCGCGCGCCACCTCCCGGGCGGCAGCACGTGTAGAGGCGAGCTCTCTCTCCGCGACGGACAGCGACGAGCTGAGCATGTCCAGATCGGTCTCGAGCTCAAACGCCCGCGAGACATTGACGTCGTACTCGGCGGTGATGCTGGCCAGCTCGGAACCGACCTGTCTACGCCTGGCGTCGGCGGCAGCGACATCATCGGCCGTCAACTCACCGGGTACCGTCTGCGCGTACGCAGGAATCGACACCAGCAAGAAGAACGCCAGGCCGGCGGCAAGTCGCTTCACCTCGTCACCCTCTCGGAGAGCTTCACTCTGGTTGCCCGATCAATGCCGCCCTGTCGCAACGATACCGCGCTCTCGCGGGTTAGCGATACCAGGTGGGCGCACACCCGGGCAGCACTACCTCATTCTGATCGGCCGCAACGAAGCAAACGCAAGGAAAGACTGCATCGGACACCCGACGTCTCGCCGTCGCCATCAGGCAGGCCGACGTCGAAGGCGACACTGAGGCTCGGCGCCTCCCGGAGTCGAGCACCACACGATGGTGCCGCCGCTCGCATGACTCGGCGGCGCAGGGCGGACAATCCATTCAGGTGTTCGAAAGAACGTCAGACCGAAGCCTTCACCAGCATCTGGTGACGCTCCGCCTCGGTGAGCCCACCCCAGATCCCATACGGCTCGCGGATCTGCATTGCGTACTCGAGGCAGGCCGCCCTCACCGGGCAGACGCTGCAGATCGACTTGGCCCTCGTCTCCCTCCGTTCCCTTTCGTCCTTGCGTTCCGTAGTGTTCGGGGGGAAGAAGAGGTGGGAACGGTTTCCTCGGCAGAGGGCTACGGGTTGCCAAGATCGATCGAACGGAATCACAAAGAGTCTCCTCCACGGTTGCGTTGACAAAACGTACAACCGCAAGCAGTGACGGTAACCACCCGCAGGAGAAGGCGCCAGGAAGATGTTGAGGGAAAGCGCTTGCTAGTCGCGAACAGCCGAGTCTGCGCCATGAGGCCGGCCTCACCTCGAACGAGGTCGAGGGAGAAGTCGTGCGTCAGGCTCCCCCTCCGGCCGATCGGCGCGCGTCGATCCACTAGCCTCCAAGACACTCAGACCAGTCGGCCTGCTCCAGGAGGTTTGAGATTGGAGAAACCCATGTCACGCGTCCTGGTGGTCGCCGATGAGCCTTGGGTCCGCAATGAGGTCCATGCCGCCCTCAGCGAGCCTGCCTACACCCTGATCGACCATGACGATCCGGCCACTGCCGCCGCCACGGCCGTCGCCGAGAAGGTAGACACGATTCTCGTCGACCTCCAGGTGGCGGCGATGGGGGGAATGGCTGTGGTGCGAGACGTACGCGACCAGGACGCCCTTGCCGGCCGGGAGTTCACGCCGGTCGTGATGCTCCTCGACCGGGCGGCCGATGCGTTCCTCGCCAAGCGCGCCGGCGCCGCCGGCTGGGTCGTCAAGCCGTTCACGACCGCCGTCATCCGTGAAGCCCTCGACCAGGCACTGGGAGGCTGACGCGTCGGCCTCCCAGGCGACAGCTCATGAGCACCCCCAACATCGTCTACATCGTCACCCTCGTACTCTGTGCCCTGGGCTCCGGCTTCTTCTCCGGATCGGAGACCGCGCTCATCGGAATCGGCAAAGAGCGGGTCCACCAACTCGCCGAGACGGGCCGGCGAGGGCGCAGGGTGCAGCAACTCGTCTCCGACCCCGATCGGCTCCTGAGCACGTTGCTCGTTGCCAACAACCTGGTCAACATCCTCGGCGCCGCCATCGCCACCGCGCTGTTCATCCAATTGCTCGACGCACGATGGGGGCCGTGGGTGGCGACCCTGACGGTGACCGCCGTCGTGCTCGTGGTCGGGGAGATCACCCCCAAGAGTCTCGCTGCCCGCTACCCGGAGCGCTTCTCGCTGGCGGTGGCGCCAACGATCCTGCGCCTCTCCCGCATCTTGAGACCGGTCGCCCACATGTTCACGGGGATCACCCGCGGTCTGTTTCGCCTGTTCCGCATCCCGGCACGGGCCGACACCCATGCCGTGACCGAGGCCGACATCAAGGCCCTGGTGGAGCTGGGGATGCACGGCGGCGAGATCGAGAGCGTCGAACGCGAGATCATCGACGCCCTGTTCACGCTCGGCGATCGCCCGGTCCGCGAGGTCATGACGCCCAGGGTCGACATCGTCGCCCTCACCCTGCCGGTCGAATCCGAAGACGTCAGGGCGGCGGTGGCGTCGGCCGGTCACTCGCGTTTTCCCGTCACTGCGGGGAGCCTCGATGAGCTACGGGGAGTGCTCTTCGTCAAGGACCTGCTGCAGCTCCCTGCCCAGCCGACCACGGACCAGATCCACTCGATCCTGCGGCTGCCTGCCTTCATTCCCGAATCGATGACCATCCTGCGGGTGCTTCAGGACATGCGGGCCCGAAGGTTCGCCTTCGGGGTCGTGCTCGACGAGCACGGCGGCGTCGAGGGAATCGTCACGATCAAGGACCTCGTCGCGGAGCTGGTCGGCGAGCTCCAAGACGAGTACGACCCAGGATCACCGTCGGTGGTGCGGGTCGGACCCCGGCAATGGGTGGCGGATGGGCGGCTTCCCATCGAGGACCTCGAGGCCGCGGTCGGATGCCGTTTCCCCAGCGGCCCGTACTCGACGGTCGGGGGCCTCGTCATGGCCATCGCCGGGAGAATCCCCGAGGAGGGCGACAAGATCGATGCCCACGTGTGTGTTTTCACGGTCCTCACGATGGACCGCAACCGCATCGATCGGGTACAGGTTGAGCCACCGTCCCAGCACAGTACAATTGTGTCATCGGGACGTGGCGCAGCTTGGTAGCGCGCATCGTTCGGGACGATGAGGTCGCCGGTTCAAATCCGGCCGTCCCGACCAGAAGCCGGCGGTCTTCCGCCGGCTTCTCCGCGTCTCGTCGACTCTGAACAACCGGCCCCGCCGAGCCGCTACGCCGGCTGGGCGGCGCTGCTGCCGACGATGGCCTTCTTCAGCACCTCCAGCTCCCGGCGGAGCCGGGACCGCATACTGTGCCGGAGGAACGGCCCGAGCAGCAGCGAGACGAAGCGGGTCGCCAGGCTGTCGGGCCCGGCCTCGATCCTGTTGACGACCTCGGTCTTGCCGTCGACTGCATGCAGCTCGAGCCAACCCCGGAACGAGAAGGGGCCACGATCGGCTTCGGTGCCAAACTCGCTTGGTGGAGCGTATGAGGTGACCCGGAACTCGATCTCCGAGGGCCGCCAACCGGCGACGTACTCGGCAACGAAGTGGGCGCCTTCGCCGATCTCGCGCGACACCATCCGCGCCCTCTTCACGCCGCTTACCCATCGGGGCATGTTCTCGACGTTGGCGATGAAGGAGAAGACCTGGTCTACCGAACGTTCGATCAAGATGCTGGCTTGAGCGATCATCCTGCGTCCTTCGTCCGCTTCACTTCCCACCGTACAAGAGAATGCAGCTCCTGCACGCATGAATACGAACGTCGGCAGGTAGGTGCGTGCGATGAAGCGTTCCGTCTCTGAGGCGGCAGCGAGGCGCAGCTGGCGATCGATCGGCGCGGCTCGGTGGGAGCGAGAGGAGGATGCCGCATCGCACGATGCTTTCCGAACATGCAGGCTGCGGCGCGGCCGACGACACCGCAACAGGCAGGACCGCGCGAAGCCCTCCCTCGTCAGAGGAGCAGCTCGGCGAGCTGCACGGCGTTGAGGGCGGCCCCCTTGCGCAGGTTGTCGCCGACGGTCCACAGGCTGATACCGCCCTCCTCGCCGACGGTGGCACGGACCCGGCCGATGAGGACCTCGTCCCGGCCGGCGCAATCGAGCGGCGTCGGGACCTTGTTGTCGTCCCACAGCTCCGCACCGGGAGCGGCCCCGAGGATCTCTCTGGCTTCGTCCACCGACACGGGACGGGAGAAGAAAGCGGTCGCCGCGATGCCGTGGCCGACCATCACCGCGACCCGTACACACGTCGGCTCGATCAGGATGTCCGGAGCGTCGAGGATCTTGCGCGTCTCGTGAACCAGCTTCCACTCCTCGTCGGTGTAGCCCTGCTCGGTGAACGATCCGGCATGGGGCAGGACGTTGTAGCCGATGGGACGGGCGTAGAAGTCCCCACCCGGGTCGGACCAGCCACCGTGCACCAACAGGTCGCGGTCCTTGCCAAGCACGTCGAGCTCGTGCGCCAGCACATCCATTCCCGTCTGTCCCGATCCCGAGACCGCCTGGTAGGAGCAGACCGTCAAGCGCCGCAGCCCGGCCGCCCGATGCAGCGGCCCCAGTGCCATCATCACGACCATCGTCGTGCAATTGGGGTTGGAAACGATGCCGTGGTGGGCGTGGATCGCGTCGTCGTTGACCTCGGCGACCACGAGCGGAACGTCGGGGTCGGCGCGGAAGGCAGACGAGTTGTCGATCACGACCGCCCCGGCCGCGGCGAACCTGGGGGCGTACTCGCGCGAGCGGGCTCCGCCCGCTGAGAAGAGTGCGATGTCGATGCCGACCGGATCGGCGGTTGCCAGGTTCTCGATGACGACGTCGCCCCATGGGGTGGGAACGACACGCCCCGCCGAACGCTCCGACGCCATCAGACGAATCTCGGAGGCCGGAAAGTGTCGCGACGCCAGAATCGACTGCATTGCCGATCCCACGGCGCCGGTGGCGCCGACGACCGCCACCCGTGGATTGTTCATGCTCATGAGGGTCGCTCCCCGGGCTCCGCCAGCCCGAATCCGGCGTGAAGGTTGCGGACGGCCTCGCCCACGTCCTCACCTCGAACGACGCAGGATATCCGGATCGGCGAGGTAGAGATCATGTCGATGTTGATGCCGCTGTCGGAGAGGATGCGGAACATCTTGCTGGCGATGCCGAGCTCGTCCTTCATCCCGGCGCCCACGAGGGATATCTTCGCGACGCTCTCGTCGACGTCGACGCCGGCGGCTCCCAGCTCCTCGACGATGTTCTCCGCGACGGCTCTGGCCTCGGTGAGGTGGCTGCGCGGCACCGTGAAGCTGATGTCCGTCACACCGCGGATCGAGACGTTCTGCACGATCATGTCGACGCTGACGCCGGAGTCGGCGAGCGGCTCGAAGAGCGCTGCCGCCACGCCCGGCTGGTCGGGTACCCCATGCACTGTCACCTTGGCCTCGGATGCATCGTGGGCCACACCGCGGATGATCGCCTCTTCCATCGTCGCCTCCTTCACCCACGTCCCCGCACCGTCGTGGAAGGACGAACGCACATGAATTGGAATCTGATACCTGCGGCCGAACTCGACCGAGCGGGACATCAACACCTTGGCCCCACTGCCGGCGAGTTCGAGCATCTCTTCGAAAGAGACCTCGTCGAGCTTCCTGGCGTCCGGCACGAGGTGGGGATCTGCCGTGAACACGCCGTCGACGTCGGTGTAGATCTCGCAGAAATCGGCGTGTAGAGCTGCTCCCAGCGCCACTGCGGTGGCGTCCGACCCGCCCCGTCCCAGGGTGGTGACGTCGCGAGAATCCGGATTGACCCCCTGGAAGCCGGCGACGATCACCACCTTGCCTTCATCGAGTCCGGCGCGCACCCGATCGCCACGAATCCCGATGATCTCTGCCTGGCCGTGCGCCGGCGTGGTGAGGATGCCTGCCTGCGATCCCGTGAGGCTCATGGCCGGGATGCCGTGATCCTCGATAGCCATGGCGCACAACGCCATCGAGATGCGCTCCCCGGCGGTGAGCAGCATGTCCATCTCACGCGGGTGGGAATGCTCGCTCACTGCATGGGCGAGGTCGATGAGCTCGTCCGTGTAGCTGCCCATCGCCGATACCACCACCACGACCTCATAGCCCTGCTGGTGGGTCGCCACGACGCGGCGAGCTACGTCGCGGATCCGGTCGGCATCCGCAACCGAGGTCCCGCCGTATTTCTGCACGACAAGAGCCATGGACGGCGAGTGTACAGGTTGTCGCGAGGCACTCACTCCTCACCGCCAGACTCTCGTGCAATCGCCCGGACGGCGCTCGCCACAGCCGCCCTTGCACGCCCGTCCTCCGGCATGAATCGATGGGGAGACGCGGGGCGTTGGTAGCATCCGCCGCCATGCTCGCCACGCTCCGCCTCCGCTCCGCGGCCGTCGCCCTCGTCGTGATTTCCCTCGTCGGCACTGCATGTGGTGCCTCGCCGGGAGACCCGGACACCACACCCACCGAGCACACGACGGAAGTGACGACAGCCGCGGAATTCACCACGACGGTGCCCCCGGTTCCCACCGACTACGCCGATTTCCGCGAGCAAGCCACGGCCTGCGGTGGGAGCATCCCCGATCCCGTCGCCGACCTCACCTTCGCCGAACCCGAGGACATGGGCCTCGACCCGACCGCCACCGTCACGGCCACCATCGTGACTTCATGCGGGGAGATCGTCGTCGAGCTGGACCCTGCGCTCGCACCTGAGACCGTCAACTCGTTCGTGTTCCTGGCGAGTCAGGGATACTTCGACGGCAGCGTCTCTCATCGAGTGGCGCCGGGTTTCGTGCTCCAGGCGGGCGACCCGACCGCAACTGGGCGCGGCGGGCCCGGATACGTGGTGCCCGACGAGCTGCCCGATGCCGGCTTCGTCTACGAGCGCGGGATCCTCGCCATGGCCAATGCCGGCGCCGGGACGACCGGCTCGCAGTTCTTCATCATGCTCGGTGACGCCGCCCTCCCGCCCGACTACAGCGTCTTCGGGAGAGTGACCGACGGTATCGACACGCTGGACCGCATCGCCGAAATTCCCCTCGGATCCAATGCACGTGGCGAGATCAGCGTTCCCCTGGAAACGCTCTACCTCGAGCAGGTCGTCATCGAGCGCTGAGGCCGCCGGCTTCGGGCAGCGGCGCCGGCCCACCGATTCTATAGTTCAGCCACCATGGCCACCGACAAACGCGAACGGCAGCGGGCAAACCGTGAGGCCAGGCAGGAAGAGGAGAAGAAAGCGCGCCGCAAGCGCCGGTTCATCGACCGCTCGAGGCGCATTGCCATCTGGACGGTCGTCATCCTCGGACTGATCCTCATCTCGTCCTGGTTGTGGGGCGGCGGATCGACCGACGCCACGACAACCACGATCGAGTCGATCACTTTCTTGACACCGGCCTGAGGTCGATGGCAGTCGACCTCCATCTGCACAGCGTCTTCTCCGACGGCAGCGAGACTCCGAGTGTGATCGTGGACATGGCCGCCCGGGTCGGCCTCACCGGCATTGCGCTCACCGACCACGACAATCTCGACGGCGTTCCTGAGGCGGCTGCGGCTGCCGCGGCGGCCGGCATCGCCTTCGTCCCCGGCACGGAGATCTCGGTCAATTGGGCCAGCGGCCCGATGCACCTGCTCGTCTACTTCCTGGAGCCGGGTGAGGGCCCGCTCCAGGATCGACTCGAGGAGATCCGGGCGGGACGGGCAAATCGCAACACACAGATCGTCGACCGCCTCCGGTCTCTCGGAATCGAGATCGACTTCGACGAGGTTCTGGCCGAAGCAGGCGGCACCGGCGTCGGGCGACCGCACTTCGCCGCGGTCCTCGTTCGTATGGGATGCGTGGCCGACGTCAGAGACGCCTTCGACCGGTATCTCGCAAAAGGGAGGCCGGGCTTCGTCGACCAGAAGCATCTCGACGCCGAGGAAGCGATCGCCCTCGCCAGGGCTTCGGGCGCCGTCCCCGTGATCGCTCACCCCCACACGTTGGGCCTCGTCGCTGCGGATTATGCAGCCGCCTTCGAGTACCTGGCGGCCGTCGGGCTCGGGGGAATCGAGGCGTACTATGCGGCGTACCCTCTCGAGATGCGGCGGCATCTCGCCGGTCTCTGCGAGAATCTCGCGCTGGTGGCGACCGGAGGATCCGACTTCCACGGCTCCTACAAGCCGGGGCTCGCAGTAGGGCGCGGATACGGAGACCTGGTGGTTCCCGACATGGCACTAGAAGAGCTGAGAAGCGCCCGAGGCGGGGGCTCTCAAGGTGCGGAAGGCCCGGCCCGATAACCAGGCTGAGCAGGAAGGCCGCCGTGGACGATCAGCTAGATCAGAATCCCGGGCAGCTGCAGGCACCGGTCGGCTACGTCGACGTGAGGACCCGATACAACACGACCCGCGCCGTCGGGGGTCTGGCGATCGTCGTCGTCGCCGTGTCCCAGTTCCCGATCCACACTCGCGGAGCAGTCTTGGCGGCTGCTGCCGCTCTCTTCGTCGCCGACGCGCTCTACCGGCGGCACCACGGCACCAGCGCCCTCCCCCTACTCCTCGTCGACGTCACCGTGTTCTGCACCGTGCTCCTGGTCCGGGGTCATTCCCAATCGGTGGAAGTCGCCGGGTTTCTCTACATCCTCACCGCCGGGATGCTGCTGCTGACCCTGCGACGAATCGCCGTTCTGCTCTCCTACGCCGCGGTGTGGGCCGGCCTCGTCGCCGCCCTGGCGCCGATCTCCGACGCCGCCGAAGCCTCAACCCAGACCACCATCTTCGAAACGATCACCGTCCTGGCACTCGCCACGATCGTCGTCCAGCTCCTCTACGGCGCGGTGCAGGCGCTGCATACCGCCACCGCCCGGCACCGAACGGCCCTCAACAGCGAACGACGCGCCGTACGACTCAAGAACGAGTTCGTGTCGATGGTCAGCCACGAGCTTCGGACACCACTCACCAGCATCGCCGGCTTCACCGACACCCTGCGGGAGAGCTGGAAGGACCTCTCGACGCGTGAGGTCCAGGAGTTCCTGCTCATCATGCGGCAGGAAGCGGCTCATCTCGCCAACCTCGTCGAGGACATCCTCGTCATCCCTCGCCTCGAGGCGAACCAACTTCGCCTCGAGTTCGTCGAGTTCGATCTCGCCGGCGAGCTGCGTGACACGGCGCGCCTGGTGTTCTCGGGAGCTGATCAGGAATACAACGCCGCCATCCCCGGCGGCGTCGTCGTCAGCGCCGACCCGATCCGGGTACGCCAGATCATACGCAACCTCCTGGAGAACGCCCGCAAGTACGGCGGGGAACAGGTGCTGGTCGAGGGGGAAACGCGGGGGGAGCGCTACATGGTGGTCATCAGCGACAACGGCCCCGGAGTGAAAGAGGAAGATCGAGAGCGCATCTTCGAGCACTTCGAGCAGGCGACCAAGGGAGACGCTCGCACCAATCAGGGCGTCGGACTCGGCCTTCCGATCGCCCGCAAGCTGGCCCGTGCCATGGGTGGCAACCTGTGGTTCGAGCCGCGCTTTCCCACCGGCTCCCGCTTCTGCTTCACCGTGGGCCTGGTCCGCATCACCCACGATGCCAAGGTGGCTGCTCCTCCCGAAACGGGCGACATCTCCTGACAACGACGTCCCGGCCGTGGGCGCGCTCTCGACGCGGTGGCCTCGTCGCAGGTCTGGCTATTCGGCGGAGCCCCGATTCTCTTCGGTCTCGGTCCGTGGCGCTTCGTAGGTGTGCGACGGCAGTGGGGTGGGTACCTCTCGTGGCCTCCAGGCGACCACCCACGGGCTCGGTTTTGGCGGACGGCACGGATCGGCGCGGGCCTCGGTCTCTTCGCTGAGCAGGCAGGCGATGACAGCGCCGATCGCCGCCGCCTCCGGCTCCCCGGCGCCGCCCACGATCTCGAACTCCGCGTTCATCACGCCGACTCTACGAGCTCGACGAGGGTGCCACCGAATGCATCGGGATGCACGAAAGCGATGCGGGCTCCCCGGCCGCCGTCGCGGGGATCCTCGTCCACCAATCGGGCACCCTCGGCGCGGAGATGCTCCAACGCGGCGTCGATGTCCGCCACCGCAAGCGCGATGTGGTGAAGACCCTCGCCGCGCCGACTGAGGAACCTGCCGGCCGGGGTGTCCGGCGCCAACGGCTGGAGGAGCCGGATGAACGAGCCTCCGATCGCGATCATCGCCTCTTCGACTCCCTGGCTCTCGACGACTTCTCGCGACACGGATTCTGCTCCGTAGAGTCGCCGGTACGAGGCAAGCGAGGCGTCGAGGTCGGCCACCATGATCGCCACGTGATCGAGGTTGTAGGGGAACATGCCGGCAACGGTAGTGGGCCCTCTGCCGAACCCTGGCGAAAGGCGCCTCACGCCCCGCGGCGAGCCGCCACCTCCTCGAGCAGCGTGTCGTAGCGAGGGGCCACCACCGACCAGTCGACGGCGGCCATCACCGGGCGGAGATCATCGGCGATCGCCTGCGCCTCCGGGCGATGCTGGAGGGCCCACGTGACCATGTCGACCAGCTCGTCCTCGTCGTGGTAGAGGCAGTGGTCGTGGACCCCGATCGGAAGCCGTTCCGGGTACACCAATCGGCTCGGCAGTATCGGGAACGCCCCGGCGTAGATCGCCTCGGTCACCGCGATGCCGAAGAACTCCTGGTTAGCGGTCGACACCACGATGTCGCTCGACATCAGGAAACGGTCATAGACGTCGTCCGCCGCATAGCCGTAATGCACCAGCCGATTCCCCAACCGCCGCTGGAGTCGCTCGAAGGAAGGCGGGTTGGAGACGAACTGCTCGCCGGCGATGACCAGCTCGAAGTCGACGCCGCGCTCCTGGAGACGGCCCATGGCGCGGGCGAAGCTGGTGGGGCCCTTGTCGTACTCCCAGCGCTGATTCCACACGATCCGCGGCACAGGGCCCCGCTCCCGATCCAGCTCGTCGAAGCGGCGCAGGTCGACACCGACCGGCACCACCTGGCAGCGCCGGCGAACCGCGGGGATGAACTCCTCGTGCTCATGGTCGGGGAACTGGCGAAGGAAACGAGACAGCTCTCCGAACCAGTCGTCGCGGTGGAACTCTGAGTTGAAGAGGATCGTGTCTGCGGCGAGCATCGACATCCAATTGACCATGGCGTAGGTCTGGTCCGGCTTGTCCTGCGACGACACCGGGTAACTGAGCTGGTTCTCGTGCATGAACAGCGCCACCGCGGCGTCGCCGAGATCCCGATATGTCAGCCCGAGCAGGGCCGGGAGGTTCAGCATGCTGGTGCCGAGCACGAGATCCACCGGACCGTTCTTGGCGACCTCGGCGCGGAACTCGTTCGCCAGCGTCACGGCGCCGCCCTGCATGCGCCATTTCCAAAAGCGCGCCTCGTGAGTGACGAGCACAACCTCGTGCTCGGAGAACCGCCGGTAGCCCTCGGCCCAGGCGCGATGCGACCCGGAGAAGTAGGGCTCGACGATCGCGATCCTCATGGCGCCGCCTCCTCTGCGTCCGGCATCCCGTTCACATCTCCTTGCGGCCGGCCAGGGCCCGGCCCAGTGTGATCTCGTCTGCGTAGTCGAGGTCGCCCCCAACCGGCAAGCCGCTGGCGAGGCGGCTCACCGTGACGCCGAGTGGCTTGAGGAGGCGAGCGACGTACAGGGCGGTGGTGTCACCCTCGACGGTCGGGTTGGTGGCAACGATCACCTCGGTGACGCCCTCCGGTTCGATCCTCGCCACCATCTCCTTCATGCGGAGCTGTTCCGGCCCAACACCCTCGATCGGAGAGATGGCTCCCCCGAGCACGTGGTAGCGGCCGGAGAACTCGCGGGTTCGCTCGAGCACCGCGATGTCCTGAGCCCGCTCGACGACACACAGCATCGTGGAATCGCGGCGCGTGTCGCGGCAGATCGAGCACTCCTCCTCGGCGGTCACGTTGAAGCAGCGGGAGCAGAGACGCACCTCCCGGCGCAACCGGACAATGGCGTCGCCGAGGCGGACGGCATCGGCTTCGTCGACATGGAGAAGGTGAAAAGCGAGACGCTGCGCACTCTTGCGCCCGATCCCGGGCAGCCGGGCGAGTTCGTCGATGAGCCGTTGCACCGGCGGCTCGAACATCAGCCGAGAAGACCCCCGAGATCGAGGTCGCCGGCGAGACCGCCCATGGCCTGACCGGCGTCCTCGGAAGCGGCCCGCATCGCCTGGTTGACGGCGACAACGACGAGGTCCCCGGCCATCTCGGGGTCCTCGGGATCGAGCACCGACGGATCGAACTCCACCGTGACCAGTTCACCAGACCCCTTCACGGTGGCGACGACGGCGCCACCGCCTGCGGTCCCGCGATACGTCTTCTCGGCGAGTTGTTGCTGAGTGTGCGCCAGCTGCTCCTGTATCTGCTGCGCCTGCTCCATGAGCTGGCGCATGTCCTTTGGCATGCGTCCCATGCGGGTCAGCGTAGCGGTTCGGGGCCCCGATTCCGGGGGCATCGGGGACGCCGCCGTGCAACGGCGATCGCCAATCGCTCCCGTCACGACTGCCGGCAGGATGTCGGAGGCCCAAAGCCGAATCCCCGGCCCCTCTTAGTCGGAGACGACCTCGCCGCCGAGGATGTCTGCCACCAGGTCCTCCGGGTCGGTCTGCCCATCGCCCTCTTCGAGCAGGTCATCCTTGTCGGGGGCCCGTGACGGCGTCTCCGCCTCGACGGGCGTCCCGGACTGAGACTCCGATCCGCTCCTGAACTCCACCCGTATCCCGCCGCCGAGCAGCTCGGACGCCAGCGTCTCCATGAGGCCGATCAGCTCGTGGTCGGAGCGAAGCTGCTCGAGGTGGAAGGGGAGGTGGGCGGGCAGCTCGAGCGCCACCGTGCCGTCCGTCACCTCCGCCGGGACCGCCTCTTTGACGAGCGCGTGTCGCCGCGGCCCCGCTTCGTCCCTCACCCTCGCCGTGATGGCCGGCCAGGCGGCTTCGAACGTGGCGAGGTCCAGCGTCGTCAGCAGCGCGGCCGGCGCCGGCTTCGGCGCTGAAGGCGCCTCGTCAGCGTGATCAGGCAGCGCCGGCTCGAGGGGATGAGCGTCGGCGGATTCCCCCTGTGGCGCCGGCTCCTCGGCGGCCACCGTCGAATCGTTGGGACTCGGGGCTCCTTCGGGGACGGGAACGGGAGCCGTGGCATCGAGCGCCGAAGCGGCGCCGGCGTCCTCGCCGGTGCGAGGTGTCACAGCCAGTTGCCGCACCTGCCGCTCCATCCTGTCGACCCGCGCCATCACCGAGGCGGCATCGAGTGCCGTTTCGGGACGGGTGAGGCGAATCAGGGCCAGCTCGACGACGAGGCGTTCCTCGCGCCCTTGGCGCAGGTGAAAGAGCGCCTCCGACAGTTGGTCGATGGCCCGCAGCACGTCGGAGGCGTCGATCGTCGCAGCGTAGCGGCGCCATTCCTCGAGTGTGTCGAGTGGCTCGTCAACGACCTCTTCGAGATTGGGAGCGTATTGGGCGAGGAAGATGCCACGGAAGAACCCCACTGCCTCGGCGACGAACCGGCGCAGGTCGGCGCCTTGGGCTGCGAGAGCGGCGACGAGGGCGAGGGCCGCCGGGGCGTCCCGCTTCTCGATGGCGGCGGCGAGTTTGGCGAGAGCGTCCTTGTCGGCGAGGCCCAAGGCGCGCGCCACGAGATCGGCCTCGACCACGCCGTTCCCCAGGGCGGCCACCTGCTCGAGCAGGCTGAGTGCATCCCGCGCTGATCCTCTGGCATGGGTCGCCACCATGGTCAGGCCGTCGGCACGAGCCTCGAAACCCTCACGCTCGCTGATCCCGGCCATGTGATCGATGAGGGTCTCCACCGCGATCGGGTGGAAATCGAAGCGCTGGCTGCGGCTGCGAATGGTGTCGAGCAGCTTGTAGGGCTCGGTGGTGGCCAGCACGAAGATCACGTGCTCGGGCGGTTCCTCCAGGGTCTTGAGCAGAGCGTTGCCCGCCGCTCGTGACAGCATGTGGGCCTCATCGAGGATGTACACCTTGTGTGCCCCCCCGGCAATGGCGACGGTTCCCACGTTCACCCGGATCTCCCGGATGTCCTCGACCTTGTTGTGGGAGGCGGCGTCGAGCTCGATGACGTCGAGCGATGTGCCCTCGGTGATGCCGACGCACGACAAGCAAGCGTTGCACGGCTCACCAGAAGCCTGCCGGTTCGTGCAGTTGAGGGCCTTGGCAAGCAGGCGCGCCGTCGTCGTCTTGCCGGTGCCGCGAGGCCCGGCAAAGAGGTAGGCGTGGGCGATCTTGCCTTCGACGATCTCACGAGACAGCGTGGCCACGACGTGGTCCTGGCCGATCACCTCGTCGAATCGCTGCGGGCGGTACTTGCGGTAGAGAGCCTGGTAGTCCATCTGCGTGCGATGGTAGGCGACCACGCTCCGCCGAGTGACACCCGATAGCGGCAACGGTGGGATATGCTCGGGCGATGGCGAGCCAATCCCTTCCACGCCGGACGGGGCGCTGGATGATCTCGATCCTGATTGCCGGTGTCACGGTGCTCGGGACCTCCGGGAGAGCACCCGCCGCCGAGCCGTCGCCGTCCGTCCCGGTGCCGAGCGTGCATCTCGCGGTCGCTTCCTACAACGTGATCCCGGACCACTGCATCCCGTCCCCCTCCTTCGATTGCCCGGTGGCTCCCACGATGTACCAGAGAGCCCTCGCGATCGAAGCGGCGGAAACGATCCGAGATACGATCCCCTCCTGCGTGCTCGACACTCCCCACGAGCCCACGGGCACCCTGGCATTCGTCCCGGGCTCGAGCGCCGTCGCCGGGCAAGGCACCTTGCTCCGGTACCGGGTGGCGGTGGAAGACGGCCTCGCCGTCGACGCCGAATGCTTCGCCGAGGACATCGAGCGCATCCTGCACGATGAGCGCGGCTGGACCGGAACGGGACAGGTCGCCTTCCAGCGGGTCGAAACGGAGCCTGCCGACTTCACGATCGTGCTGGCGTCACCGGACACCACCAACCGGCTGTGCGCCCCGCTGCAGACTCTCGGCAGGTACTCGTGCCGCAACGGCAATCACGTCGTCATCAACTCGTGGCGCTGGGAAACCGGTGCGGAGTCGTTCGGGACCGAACTCGCCGACTACCGCCGCTATCTCGTCAACCACGAGGTAGGCCACCGACTCGGGTTCGGTCATCGGGCATGCCCCGGCGCCGGCGAAGCCGCCCCCGTGATGATGCCGCAGACCAAGGGTGCGGGCTCGTGCGAGCCGAATCCCTGGCCCACCGCCGACGAGCTGGCCGCCCTGCACCGCTAGGAGCGTCCCAATCCTCCATGCCGCATGGGGCTGGCGGGAACCCACCGAGCCACGGCTCTCGTCTCATCACAAGGAAACGGATCAACATCGCCTACAAGGAGGAAGACGTGCGTTCCATCATCTCGTTGATGGTCCTGCTCCTCGGACTGAGTGCATGTGGGAACGACGCTGCGCCCGCAGACGGCGGTACCACGCCAAGCGACAACACCATCGTTCTCACGGCCGCCGATGCCGGCCTCGATCTCGAGGTCACCGTCGGGGACACCATCCAGGTCGTGCTCGAAGGCAATCCGAGCACCGGCTATGGATGGGAGGTCGAGAGCATCGACGAGTCGGTGCTCCAGATGGCCGGCGAAGCCGAATTCACATCGGACACGGACCTCGTTGGCGCCCCTGGTACCTTCACCTTCACGTTCGAAGCCGTGGGCGAGGGTGAGACGAGCCTGGGCCTCGTCTACCGCCGGCCTTGGGAAGATGCCGAGCCGGCCGACACGTTCGGGGTGACGATCACAGCCGTGGCTTGAACGACGACGGGCCGGTCAACAGGCGCCGTGGCCTGCGCCGGCCGCCGGGTGGCACACTGGAGGGGTGATCGACCAACGGTTCCTCATCGAGCCGTTCGAGGCCGCCTACCTCGAGACCTGGCGGTCAGGGCGGCTGGACGACAAGCTGGCACAGGCACAGCGGGAGCTGGCCGACTGCACCGCCTGCCCGCGTAGCTGCCATGTCGACCGCATGGCCGACGAGCACACCGGCACGTGCCGCACCGGCCGCTATGCCCTGGTCGCCAGTGCCTTTCCCCACCATGGCGAGGAATGGTGCCTGCGCGGCACTCACGGATCAGGAACCGTCTTCTTCGGGCGCTGCAACCTCCGCTGTGTCTTCTGCCAGAACTGGGACATCTCGCAGCAAGACGCCGGAGCCGAGATGGATGCCCCCTCGATCGCCACCGTCATGATCTGGCTCCAACATCGCGGCTGTCACAACATCAACTTCGTGACGCCCGAGCATGTCGTCCCCCAAGTGGTCGAGATCGTCGCCGCCGCCATCCCGCGCGGCTTGCGCCTCCCGATCGTCTACAACACCAGCGCCTACGACTCCCTCGACTCGCTCGCACTCCTGGACGGCCTGGTCGACGTGTACATGCCGGACTTCAAGTTTTGGAATACCGAGGCCGCTCGCCGCCTCGCCCGGGCCGCCGACTACCCGGAGGTAGCGAGAGCCGCCATCGCCGAGATGCACCGCCAGGTCGGCGTGTTGCGCTTCGGGCCGGATGGCATCGCCCGCCGTGGGGTACTCGTTCGCCACCTCGTCATGCCCGGCATGCTCGACGACACCACTGCCATCACCGACTGGCTGGCGACCGAGATCTCACCCGACACCTACGTCAATCTGATGGGCCAATACCGGCCTGAGCACCGGGTCCCGGGGAACCCACGATACGCCGACATCGATCGAGTCCCCGGACCTCACGAACTGGAAGCGGCGGCCGCGGCAGCTCGGCGGGCCGGCCTCTGGCGACTCGACCCACACCGACCGTCAGAATCTTGATGGACTACGGTGATTCGGCCATGCGGGTGGGAATCGACCTCGACGGTGTCGTCGCCGACTTCAACAACGGGTGGATGCGCGTCTACAACGAGGAGTTCGGCACAGATCTCACCGCCGACCAGGTGAACTCCTGGCACGCCCCGCCGCAGCTCACCCACTTCGACGATCTGTCAGGTTTCTGGCGATGGGCGCGCCGCGACGAGGACGCGTCGATCTTCCGGCATTTCGACGTGTACCCGGGCGCTATCGAGGCCCTCGAGACGCTCGCCACTCGCCACGAGATCGTGATCCTCACGATGAGGCCCCCTTGGGCCACCCACGACACGCTCACCTGGATCGCCGAGCGGAGACTCCCGACACGGGAGGTGCACATAGTCACGGACAAGTGGACGGTCGACTGCGAGGTGTACCTCGACGACTCACCGTTCATACTCGCAGCGCTGGTGCAGCACCGGACCGGAGCCACCGTCTGCCGCTACGTGCGTCCCTGGAACGAGCCCGTTCCCGGGGCACGCGACGTTGCCGGCTGGGACGAGTTCGCAGCGGTGGTGCACTCTCTGGAGACGGCGCCCTCTTGATCGCGCCCCAACGGCTATCGGTTTCCCGGCTTCGGCGAGACCTCCGCGACTAGCCTGGGCTTGCGCTGAGGAACGCGCACAATGCGCCCATCCCAAGGAGACCGTTTGCTATGACCACCCGAAAGCTGATGACCGCGCTCGCCGTCTTCGCCCTCGTCATCGCCGCCTGCGGCAGCGACACCGAGGACACGACGACGACGACCGGAGTGCCGGCCGACTGGCCGGACAAGATCATCCTCGGCTTCGTGCCCAGCCAGGAGCAGGAAGAGCTCCAGGACAACATCCAGCCGTTCGTCGACGTGCTGCAAGAGGCCCTCGGCATC
>CAZMSN010000011.1:0-32978 GCA_964569015.1 uncultured Acidimicrobiaceae bacterium
CGCAGGTTCGCCGAGCTGCGCACCAGTCTCGACGAGCTCACCGCAGGCTGGGAGTGAGCTCGGGTCCTGTCAACTGCATCCATGGAGCGCGATGATGCCGGGCATGAGGACGGAACCGTGACGCGTCGTTCAATCGGAGGTCTCGTCGTGATGCTGGCCTTGCTGGCCACGTCCTGTTCGTCCGACGGCGGTGCGGTCACGACTTCGTCGGCTCCGGCGGTGACCACGTCGACCTCGACCACGACCACCTCGACCACGACCACCTCGACCACCTCGACCACCTCGAGCACGACCACGACCACCAGCTCGACGACCACCACCCTCGCCGACGTTGCCGTCGGCACCGAGTGGGCCTCCACCGATGCCCACTGCCCGGTGTACATCGGCTGCTGCGGCGAGAACTCCAGCGGTCGGCCGTCGCCACCTCTCCCACCGTCCTGGGGTCCATTCCCCTACAACGGGGCTTACGCCTTCGGCATGACCCGGAACCCGGACTGGGCCGGCCCTCTGACCGTCACCCTCTACCGATGGGTGTCCTGTGCGGACAATCCCAACGGGTGCTCACCGGACGTGTTGGAAGGAGATATCACGGTCGACGACTCGACATCGGTTGACCGCACCATTGCACTCGGTGACCTCACGGTGGTCCTGAGCGGCATCGCGGTTCCCGTCACGGAGAACATGAGGGCGCCGATGCGGATCACCGCCGACGGCACCACGTTCGCACAGCTCCTCGAAGAGGTGGATCGTGCTTACGAGGAGTGGGTGAGGGAGCCCATCGCGCAGGGTGAGTCGCCCGAGGAGGTCTACGAACGACTCTGGAATGACGGGGTGGCCGATCCCGCCGTGCCATTCGTCCCGGTCCCGGATGACAGTGTCTTGGCCTACCGGGGACCACTCGGCGCCCTGTTGCTCGTGTACATATGGGCGGGCGACGGGGACTTTTACCCCGCCTCGGCGTGGTCGTCGGAATGCCTCGAGATCGTTGGTGGCGCGCCGGTGCTCTACCTGGATGCCGGCAGGGTCGCCGGCTGATCGGGCTCACACGGGGGCTGTGAGTATCAATAGGCGACGACGTCAGTCCAGCGCCGCCATCTCCTCGGCGTGGATGGCGAGCACCTCGACGGTGGAAGTGTCGGTGTCGTACACCGAGTACCAGCCGGGAGGCTCGTCCGGCGGATCACCGGTCCAGCCGTGGCCGGGCCGGGCTTCGCCGCCCCACGCCCACAGGTTGTCGCCGGCCAGCGGGCCGCCCGACACCGCCGACTTGTACACCGCGTCGTAGATGGCCTTGAAGAAGAGATCGCGGTGGACGACCGGCGACCTCGGATCGTGGACGTCGCCGTAGGGCGCCGCGTCGCGGACGAGCCCAAACTCCTCCAGCACCAAGGGCATGTCGAGCCGGGCGGCAAGGGCTGAGTGGTGGTCGAAGTAGTCGAGCGCGGTCGTCTCGGCCTTCTCGTATCTGGCGGACTGCCACGGGCAGAACCATCCCCAGTTCTACGGCCAGATGTGGATGGTGGCGTAGTCGATGTCCGGCCCGTCGTGGGCCTCCACGAACCGCACGCCCGACGCCGGCGCCTTGCCTTCGACACCGGTGGTGACGAGATGGTTCGAGTCGAGCGACTTGATGAAGGCGGCGGTGTCGTCGACCCACGCGCTCGGGTACTGCCGTGGCTCGTTGGCCAACTCCCAGGAGAAGATCGTGGGGTCGTCCCGGTAGGCGAGGCCGGTGCAGGAGTTGACGCGCTCGACGACCGTGGTGATGTGGTCGTGGTACCAGGCTTGGCACCCGTCGCAGGCGTAGAACCCGGCCGAATATGCGATGAACCGACTCCAGTTTCCCGGGTAGGGGATCTGGGAGCCTTCGAACCACGAGACGTACTGCGCCATGCCGCCCGACCAGTGCCAGAAGTTGTTGAGTTCCATCACCGCATGCATGCCCCGCGCCGCGATCTGAGCCAGCAGGTAGTCGAGGCCGTCGGACACCGCCTCGTTGTACTCGCCGGGCTCGATCATGAGCGCTGGAACCATGCGATAGGGCTCGGTGTCGGGCCCCTCCGACGCGGCCATCACCCGCAGGTTCGTCACCCCGAGATCCTGGAGGCGGTCCAGCTCTGCCTCGAGCCGGGCCCGGTCGCCGTTCTCACCCTCGATGCCGAGGTTCATGCCCTGCCAGAGGTTGGCGCCGACGAAGCGGTAGGTCTGCCCGTCGACCACGAACCGTGTCCCGTCAACGCCGACGAACCCCGAAAGAGTGTTGGCCGAGGTCTGACTGGTGGTCGTGGCGGTCGCGTCGGAGGTGGTGGTCACCGGCGCCGAGGTCGTGGCGGTCGCGTCGGAGGTGGTGGTCACCGGCGCCGAGGTCGTGGCGGTCGACGCGGCGTCATCGATGGGCCCCGAGTCGCGGAACACGGAGATGGCCACCGCAGCCAGGACGGCGACGATGGCGATCCCGGCGACAACGGTGAGTACCTTCTTGCTCGTTCTCCGCCAGCCTCCATCGGACCGGCATTCGCCGGCCGCAAGTCGTTTGTCCCTGCCGCCAATCTAGGGGAGCGACGCGGGTCTGCCTCGACCCGTCCTGCCGCGACCCAGCGCGATCTTTCTTGCCAATCGGCCCGCCATCAACTCCCCGAAGTCGCGAGAATCAGGAGAGCCCGATCACGAGAGGAGGGGGCCGTTGTGGATCCCCTGAAGCTGTCACACGACATCTACCAGACGCTGGTGAAGATCGCCGGCCCGCCCGCGGTGGCGATGCGGGCTTGGGACGGGACGACCTGGGGACCCGATGACGCCGCGGCCACGATCGTGCTGTGCCATCCCGCGGCCCTGCGATCGCTGCTGCTCCCGCCCACCGATCTCACCGCGGGCGAGGCCTACATCAACGATGACGTTGACCTGGAGGGCGACATCCTGGCCGTCCTCGAGTTCGCGGCGCGGCTGGAATCGGTGCCTCGGCGCCGTCTCATGGCGTTGCGTCTGATGCGCACCATCCGGCAACTGCCCGAGCCGGAGAGGCACGAACAGGCCCGGCCCATGATGCGAGGCCGTAGGCACGGCAAACGCCGCGACAGGGAGGCGGTGAGCCATCACTACGACGCTGGCAACGAGTTCTTCCGCCAGTTTCTCGATCCCGACCTCGTGTACTCCTGCGCCTACTTCCTCAGCCCCGACGAGCCGCTGGAGCAGGCACAGCGCCGCAAACTCGACGTGGTGTGCCGCAAGCTGGAGCTCGCGTCCGGGATGCGATTCCTCGACGTCGGCTGCGGTTGGGGCTCCCTGGTGCTCCACGCCGCTGCCGAGTACGGCGTCGAAGCCATCGGCATCACGCTCAGCGCCGAGCAGGCCGAGCTCGCCCGGGAACGGATCGCGGCGGCCGGCCTCTCCCATCGGGTGACGATCCTGCGCACCGACTACCGGGAGTTGCACGGCAAGTTCGATGCCATCGCCTCGATCGGCATGGTCGAGCACGTCGGGGAGCGGCAGCTCAAACGCTACTTCCGCCGGCTGGGAGAGATGCTCGAGCCGGGAGGCCAGGTGCTCAACCACGGCATCACGACCCGGGACCGCTCGCGCCGGCGCGGCCGCAAACCGACCTTCGTGAGCACCTACGTTTTCCCCGACGGCGAGTTGGTGCCGATTGAGCGGGTCGTCGGCCCGGCGGAGCGGGCCGGATTCGAAGTCCGCGACCTGGAGAATCTCCGAATGAGCTACGCCCGCACCCTGCGCCACTGGGTCGCCAACCTCGAGCGAAATCGAGAGGCCGCCGTGGAGGCGGCCAGCGAGAAGGTCTACCGCATCTGGCGCGTCTACATGGCCGGGTCGGCGATTGCGTTCGAGAGGGGCGGCATCTCCGTCTACCAGATGCTGTTGTCGAAGACCGATCGCCCCTGGCGCTACGGTCGGCGCCGGCTGCTGGCGGCCGACGACGAGTGAAACCTCCGTCGATCACCCGGGAGGTCGCCGGTTCCTCCCACTGCCAACCCAGGGTTGGGGTGTTGGGTTTTCCGGCTTGTCAGCCCACGGTTCGGCGCGTCGTGCGTGCCGTCTGCGAACTGTGGGCTGGTATACCGGGTTTTGCCCATTACCAACCCAGGGTTGGGGTGTAGGGTTTCCCGGCTTGTCAGCCCACGGTTCGGCGCGCCTTGCCTGCTGTCCGCGAACTGTGGGCTGGTATGCCGGGTTTTGCCCATTACCAACCCAGGGTTGGGGTGTAGGGGGCTTCGTGGTGGTGGATCGGGCGTCGCACCACCGTGGCCGACCGGACTCCGGTCGCGCGGTGGCGCTGTCGCGTTCAGCCGGCGAGGGCGATCTCCACCGAGGTCCCGTTCGTGAGGTTGTCCGAGATTGGGCACCGGTGATCGATCTCTTCAATCAGCGCGGCTTTCTCGTCCGGCGACAGGTCCGCATCGATGGTCACCTCGGCCCGGATGGCGGAGAAGCCGACCCGGTCGGTGCTCTCTTTGCCCAGCAGGCCGTCGAGGTTGAGGTCGCCCTCCACGTTTGCCGTGATGCCGCGAATGTCGAGCCTGCGTTGATTGGCGATGATCCGACCGATCGCGGTGATGCAGCCACCGAGGGCGACGAGCTGAAGATCGAGTGGCGAGGGGCCAGCATCGGTGCCGCCGCCGCCAACCGGCTGGTCGACGATGACCGTGTGGGAGCCCGCCGTGCACTCGGTACGGAATCCGCTTCCTTGAGTGGCGACCACCTGAGCGCGTTTCATCGGCATTCAGTCCTCCAGACGTAGGCACCGCTGCTCATCAACCCTCCCCACAGGGCCCGCAACGGTGGATTGTTCTCTCCGTTTCGTACCCTACCGAGGAGGCGCCGGCAGCCCAAGTCAGCGTCCGTGCAGGCCGAGTCCACATGCGCCGCCGCATGACCAGGCCTTGCGTCGCGACAATCACCCCATGACACCGAGAATCACGACCGAGCAGCGGCGGGCCAGGCTGGGGATCCGCCACCACCTGGCGGATCCCATCCCGGAGGTGGTCACCGTTGCCTCCGACCTGATCGGGCTCCACTCCTCGGATCCGGCGACCGTGTACCTGGCGGCGCGCCCCCGCACCCGCGGAGACGTGACCGCCGCTCTCGATGCTGCGCTGTACGAAGACAAGACGCTGGTGCGAATCCTCGGCATGCGGCGCACGATGTTCGTCGTTCCGACGGCCGATGCCCCGCTGCTCCAGCACGGCTGCGCCCAGGCCTACGTGCGGAGTGAGCGCAAGCGGCTGGCGGGCATGCTGGAGAGTCAGGGGGTGGCTGACGACGGCGAGGCCTGGCTGGACGCCGTCGTCACCGAGACGTTCGCCGCCATCAGGAGGAGAGGCGAGGCCACCGCCACCGAGCTGCGCGGCGACGTTGCCGGACTCCGAGAGCAGCTCGTCTTCGGGGAGGGCAAGAAGTGGGGCGGCACGGTGGGCGTGTCGACGCGGGTGCTGTTCTTGGTGGCGACCGATGGCACGATTCTGAGAGCCCGGCCGAAGGGCTCATGGCTCTCCACCAACTACCGGTGGACTACCACGAGCCACTGGCTGGGAGCACAGATCCCGATCGTCGATCCGGCGGAGGCCAGGGCGGCACTGGCAGGCCGGTGGCTCGCCACGTTCGGCCCAGCCACCTTCGATGACCTCAGGTGGTGGGCAGGTTGGACCGTCGCCAAGACCCGCAAGGCCCTAGCCGCCCTCGACACCGTCGGCGTCTCGCTGGAGACGGGGGACGGTATCGCCCTTGCCGGCGACGTCGATCCCATCGATGTGCCGGCTCCGTGGGTTGCCCTTCTTCCCGGCCTCGATCCCACCACGATGGGCTGGAGGCATCGTGACTGGTACCTCGGCGAACACCGCCGCGCGCTCTTCGATCGCAATGGCAACGCCGGGCCGACAATCTGGCACAACGGCCGGGTCGTCGGCGGCTGGGCGCAGCGCGCCGACGGGGAGATCGCCTACCGGCTCTTGGAGGACACCGGCGCTGAGGCCAGGGCCATGGTGGAATCCGAGGCGGGGCGCCTCCAATCTTGGCTGGAGAACGATCGGGTGACGCCTCGTTTCACTACCCCGCTCCAGAGAGAGCTGGCGACCTAGGTGTTGCTGAGAGCGCGCACCGGTGCCGGTCGCGAACAGCCATGCTTCCCGATTCGAACCGGTGGTGGCAACGTGCGAGAGTGAACCCACTCGAGGCCCAAGGGGGCTGATCATGGGCGTTTCTCCGAGCAAGCGGGCGGCCCGCACACTGGCGCTGTTGAGCCTGATAGTGGCGGTGCTCACGCCGGTCACAGCCGGCGCCGACGAGTTGGGAAGCATCAGCGGCACGATGCGCGACGTGGCAGGCGACGTCGTCGATCAGGGGCACGTCGACCTCTTTGACGAGAACATCGACTACCTGTACACGGTGGATGCCACCTCCTACGGCACCTACACCATCGACGACCTCGCGGCGGGGACCTACTACCTCGTGTTCTGGAACGGGGACGACGAATTCCTCTGGGACTACTTCGTCGAGGCATACCGGGAGAAGCCGCTTCTCGGCCGCGAACTGCCCACCCCGGTGGTCGTGGGCGATGGAGAACATGTGACGGGGATCGACTCCAAGCTGCGGTGTCTCTTCGACGACATGTTCGGACACACCTTTCAGGAGGAGATCTACTGGATGGGCAACACCGGGATCACCCAGGGATGCAATCCGCCGCTGAACTACCTCTACTGTCCCGACCGGTACGTGACCCGGGGGCAGATGGCGGCGTTCCTGGTGCGGGCGTTCGGGCTGACCATCCGGGACACGCCCGGTTTCGTCGACGACGACGATTCGATCTTCGAGGCCGACATCGAGAAGCTGGCCACGGTCGGGATCACCAAGGGCTGCAACCCGCCGACGAACGATCGTTTCTGCCCCGACGATGTGGTCACCCGGGGGCAGATGGCGGCGTTCCTGGTGCGGGCGTTCGGGCTGACCGCTGTCGACCCCGGCGTCGGTTTCGTCGACGATGACGATTCGATCTTCGAGGCCGACATCGAGAAGCTGGCGACCGCCGGGATCACCAAGGGCTGCAACCCGCCGACGAACGATCGCTTCTGTCCCGACGATTCGGTGACCCGGGGGCAGATGGCGGCATTCCTCTACCGGGCGCTCGTGCCGGGCACTTGGAACCCTCGCACTTCATCGGCGCTCTGGCCATCACCGGCGGTCGTCGCTGAACCCTGAGCCGGCCGTTCCGGGATCAGGGGATGGGGACGCTCTCTCGCCACCAATCGAGCAGAGCGGCGTCTCCTTCGACGGTGATCCCGTCGCTGCCACGTCGATTCCACAGCAGGGGATAGAGATCGGTTGCTCGGCCCGAGAGGCTGCAATCGGCGGTGCTGCCCTCACGTGAGGCGACGATCGACCCCGACCCGGCCCTCACGAACCAGTCATCGCCCGTGTCACGGGCGCGCACGTGAATCGTGACGGCGCGCCCTCTCGGGGTCTCTACGGACCGTTCGTTCAGCATGCCGGCGAGGAGCTCGTCGATACCGTCGGCAGCGAACTCGGCATCACATTCCGAGTACGTCCCGGTGGGGCTCTGGGCATCGATCCGGTGGATGGTGGTCTCGTGGGCCTGGCGTCGCGACCACATCAGGAGCGACGACGGGGCCGGGAGGAACGTGAAGCATTCAAGGTCGGCTGGTGCCTCGGAGAGTGCCGTGACCAGCCGGCGGTGCCCTTCGCGAAACCACTCGATCAACTCGGCGTCGCCGGGCCATGACCCCACCACCTCGGTGAGCTCGACGAACCACTCCTCGGTGCGAGGTGTGCTGACGATCTCGGTGGCCCAGCGATGGACTCCCCCGACGTGATGCACGAGGTTTCGCATCGCCCAGCCCGGACAGGTGGGGATCGGTGCCTCGGCGCCCGCCGACTCGGCCGCTTCTGCCAGAAGGGGACCCTCGGCGTCGAGCCTGTCGATGAACGAGGAGACGGTCAGGGGGTCGGTCATTGTCGTGTCCTGTCTCGCGGCGCATGCCCGGGCACGGCTCGATTGTGCCGGAACACTCGGCCGCCGACGAATCGGTGCGACCGGAGGTGGCGTTGGAGCCGAGGGGGGAGGTGGTCGCCGCACCACCGGGAGCGACGGCGAGGAGCCGTCACCCTGCCCAGGGCTCGACCAGGGAGGCGCCGTCGGCCGCGGCACAGACGTAGACGGCCGGATGATTGCCGGTCTCCTGCTCATACCGGGCCGCCGCAGCCGCAGCGAAGTCGGCAACCCGCGCTTCTCGAACAAGTGCCACCGCACACCCGCCGAAACCACCCCCGGTCATGCGGGCGCCGAGGCATCCGGGCGAACGGCGAGCGGCGTCGACGAAGGCATCGAGCGCCGGGCTCGACACCTCGTAGTCATCGCGGAGACTGCGGTGCGACGCATCCATCAGCGATCCGAGGCGCTCCGCATCACCGTCGGCCATGGCGGCGGCAGCCGCCACGGTCCGCTCGTTCTCGTCCACGATGTGACGTGCCCGCCGCAGCACCGTCGCGTCCAGCGACAGTGGCGGCCGGGCGAGATCGGAGGCGTTGAGGTCTCGCAGGCTGGCGACTCCGAAGGCGGCAGCCGCGGTCTCGCATTCGGAGCGGCGCTGGTTGTAGGACGACTCGGTGAGGCGGCGGCGCGTGGCGGTGTCGAGGATCACGACGGCGGTTTCCTCGGGCAGTGGGCGCGGGTCGCGCTCGAGAGTGCGGCAGTCGATGAGGATGGCATGGCCGGCCACCCCAACGGCCGAGATGAGCTGGTCCATGATCCCGCTGCGCATCCCCACCCACTCGTTTTCGGCGCGCTGGGCGACGACGGCGGCCTGCACCGGATCCCAGTCGAGCCCGGCGAGGGCCGAGAACATCCGGGCGACGCCCACCTCGAGGGCTGCTGACGACGACAGGCTCGCACCCAGCGGAATGCTCGACGCCAGGGCTCCGTCCCATCCGGTGAGGCGGTCGGCTCCCAACGACCATGCGACGCCCTTGACGTACTCGATCCAATCCGGAGCGCCGCGCTCGAGGGCCGCCAGCGCGAAGCCGCTCTCGCTGAATCCCTCGGAGGTCAGCTCGACCACCCTGTCGGCGCGTCGGCGGCCGGCAATGGCGGTGTGGAGGTCGATGGCCATCGGCAGCACGAAGCCGTCGTTGTAGTCGGTGTGCTCGCCGATGAGGTTCACTCGCCCCGGGGCGCGAACGACGAGATCGGGGTCGCCGCCGAAGCGGCCGCGGAACAGACCGATGGCCCGAGCCTCGGGTGTCATCACCGAGCCGAGCCGGAGTCGGGGATGTCGATCATTCGGCGACCCGCACCTCGGGTCCCAGCTCACGGAGGTGGGCCAGCATCTCAACCGGGGCCGAGCTGCCGGTGATGATGAGGTCGACGTCGCTGATGTCGATTACCTTCGCCACCGAGATCTTGCCGAGCTTGGTGCCGTCGGCGACCACGATGCAGCGTTGGGCGGCATTCACCATGCTCCGCTTCACCGCCGCTTCCGGGAGGTTGATGTTGGTCACGCCCTCCTCGGGGTGGAGGCCGTTGCATCCCAGGATCACCGTTGACACGTGGATCTCGCCGATGATGGCGCTGGCGAGTGGGTCGACGAGCGAGTGTTGCCGGGGCCGCAGAGTCCCTCCGGTCACCACGACGGTGAACCGGGGGATCATCGACTCGAGTGCCATCGCGATCGGGAGACCGTTCGTGAAGACGACGACGTCGTTGAGGTCGGAGCGGGCGACGAGGGCCTTGGCGACCGCGGCGGTGGTGGTGCCGACGTCGAGGAGCAGGGTCTCTCCCGACGAGATCAGGCCGGCGGCGTCCCGCCCGATCGCCTCCTTCTCCAGCGCCGAAGCGCCCTCGGCCTGCTCGAAGGTCTGCTCGGTCTGCGGGGAGGAGGCGGTCACGATGGCGCCGCCGTGCACCCGCTGCAGCATCCCGTCGCCGGCGAGCCGATCCAAGTCGGAGCGAACCGTCACCTCGGAGATGCCGAAGAATCGGCTCAGGTCGGCGACGCGCATGAACTCGCGTTCTCGCACCATCGACAGCATGCGGGTGCGGCGGATCTCCGCCGGCACCAATCGTTGGGACTGCTCCATCCGGTCTTCTGACGCTCGTGAGCCAATTGTGGGCCAACTTATGGCTTCTTACGTTTTGTTGTCAAACAGCCTTCGATGTTCCGTGTTTGACAAGGACTCGAAACCAGGCGCAGGTTCGGGAGTGATTACCCCCCCTTCAGAGGAGGAGGAGACTGAATGCGCACACGTACCAGCCTTAGGCTGTTCGGCGCAGTACTCGCATTTGCCTTGATCGCAACGGGTTGTGGCGGCGGCGACGACGACACGACAACGACTACCGGAGCAGCGGACACCACGGCGCCTCCAGCGGCGACTTCCGAGGTGAAGTGTTCTCCTGGTGGACGGGCGGCGGCGAGGCAGCCGGCCTCGACGCCATGATCGCGGTCTTTGCGGAGACTGATCCGAACATCGAATTCATCAACTCAGCCGTAGCCGGCGGTGCCGGCACCAACGCCCGGGCCGTGCTGGCATCCCGCCTGCAGGCCAACGATCCCCCGGATAGCTGGCAGGGTCACGCGGGGTGGGAGCTGATCGGCACCTACGTGGCAGCCGACCAGATCGAGCCGCTCAACTTCCTCTACGACGAGGAGGGCTGGCTCGACGTCATGCCCGACACGCTGATCCCGCTCATCTCGAAGGATGACAACATCTACTCGGTTCCGGTCAACATCCACCGCGCCAACGTGCTGTGGGCGAACCCGACCGTGCTGGACGAGGCCGGTGTGGAGATGCCGGAGACACTCGACGAGTTCTTCACGGCCCTCGACACGCTGCAGGCCGGCGGCATGGACGCCCCGCTCGCCATGGGTGAGCAGTGGACGGCGGAGCACCTCATGGAGACGATCTTCCTCGCCTCTCTGGGCGGCGACGCCTGGACCGCCCTGTGGGACGGCACCGGCGACTGGGAGGCGCCTGAGGTGACCGAGGCGATCGAGAACTTCGCCAAGGTGTTGGAGTACACCAACGCCGACGCAACCGGCCTGTCGTGGCAGGATGCGGGTCAGCTCGTGCTCGACGGCGACGCTGCCTTCAACATCATGGGCGACTGGCAGGAGGGCTTCTTCCGCGAGGTCGGGTCCGCGCCGGGCACCGGCTACATCTGGGGACCCGTCCCAGGTACCGGAGGCAACTTCCAGTTCCTCTCGGACAGCTTCGTGCTGGCCAAGAACGCCCCGCACCGTGATGCTGCCATCGCGTGGCTGACGGTGGCAGGGTCCTCGGACGGACAGGATGCCTTCAATCCGGTGAAGGGCTCGATTCCGGCCCGCAATGACGCCGACCGCTCCCTCTACGGCGAGTACCTGCTGTCGGCGATGGACGACTGGGCCTCCGACACGGTGGTCGGCAGCCTGACGCACGGCGTCGTGGCGAATGACTCTTGGAAGTCGGAGCTCGAGACCGCCCTCGGACTGTTCCTGGGCGATCAGAACGTCGAGGCGTTCCAGATGGCACTGGCCGCGGCCGCCGCGGCGTCCCCGAGCCAGTAGACGGGGAACAGAGACACAGAGAGCTGGCTCGCCCCTTCGCAAAAGGGGCGAGCCAGTTCTTGTGACAACCGGAACGGGAAGTGATGCAAGTCACCGCCACGGAGGCGCCGCCAAGACACAGACCGAGGTTCCCTCGGCTGCGCCGGTTCAAGCGGGACGGCTCGGCAGGATTCCTGCTCGTGCTGCCGTCGATCATCGCAGTGATGGTCTTCGTCTACGGGTTCATCGCCTGGACGGCCCGGGTGTCGGTGAGCGCCTGGAAGGGCCTGCTTCCCGACTACACGTTCGTTGGAATCGACAACTTCCGCGGTCTCGCCAACGACGCCCGCTTCCACATCGACATTCGCAACACGGCCATCTTCACGGTCGTCTTCATGCTGGGATGCCTGTTCATCGGTCTCGGTCTCGCCATCCTCCTCGACAAGGGCATCCGGGCCGAGGGCTTCTATCGCAGCCTGTTCCTGTTCCCGATGGCGATCTCGTTCATCGTCACCGGGGTGGTATGGCGATGGTTGATGAACCCCGCCACAGGCGACCGCCTCAGCGGCCTCAACCTCCTCTTCCACAAGATCGGCCTCGATGGGCTGATCAACACGTGGCACGCCACACCGACGTGGGGGATCGCTGCCGTCGCCTTGCCCGCCATCTGGCAGATGTCGGGCTACATCATGGCGCTCTACCTGGCCGGCCTGCGGGCGGTGCCCGAGACCCTGCGCGAGGCGGCCCGGGTGGACGGCGCCTCCGAGTTCATGGTCTACCGCAAGGTGGTGATGCCGCTGCTGCGCCCCATCACCCTCAGTGCCCTCATCATCCTCGGGCACATCTCCCTCAAGGTCTTCGACCTCGTCATCGCCATGGTCGGCAAGCAGGTGGCGCTCGACGTGCCGGCCACCTACATGTGGGTCACCACGTTTGACGGCTACTTCTTCGGTCGCGGCGCCGCCATCGGGATCGTGTTGCTGGTGAGCGTGGCGGTGCTCGTGATCCCGTATCTCTTCTTCACCCTGCGTAGGGAAGCAGAGCGATGACCGGCACCGAGAACCGCGCCTGGGTCTACATCCCGCTGACGATGATGGCCCTCTTCTACCTCGTTCCCCTGTTCGTGATGCTCAACGCCGGCTTCAAGAGCTTCGCGGAAGTCGATCTGAAGACGATGTGGAACCTGCCGGCAGGGCTCTCGTTCGACAACTTCCGCGCTGCCTGGGACGCCCTCTCGCCCAACTTGTTCAACTCGCTGCGGATCGCGGTGCCGGCCGCCCTGGCCTCGTCGATCCTCGGCTCGCTCAACGGCTTCGTGCTCGCCAAGTGGAAGTTCAAGGGCGCCAACGTCATCTTCCCCTTGCTGCTGTTCGGGATGTTCATTCCCTACCAAGCGATCATCATCCCGCTGGTCGACTTCATGGAGAACATCGGGCTCGCCGGCGGCTACTGGGGTCTCATCCTCACCCACGTCATCTACGGGATCCCGATCACCACGCTCATCTTCCGCAACTTCTTCGCCACCGTGCCGCAGGACCTGGTCGACGCCGCCAAGATCGATGGCGCCGGGATGCTCAGCACCTACCGTCGTGTGCTGCTCCCACTGGCGATTCCTAGCTTCGTGGTCGCCCTCATCTGGCAGTTCACCTCGGCTTGGAACGATTTCCTCTTCGCCGTGGTGCTCACCGATAACACTCACTGGCCGGTGACGGTGGCCCTCAACAACCTGGCGGGAAGCCAGATCATCGCCTGGAACGTGCAGATGGCCGCCTCGTTCATGGCCGCCGTGCCGACCCTGCTCATCTACATCTTCCTCGGGCGCTACTTCCTGCGAGGCCTCATGTCGGGGGCGCTGAAGGAGTAGGGCTCAGAGCCAGCCGCTCCGGCGAAACAGCCGATACAGCGTGAAGGCGACGCATGCCATGATCCCCGCCACCACGGGGAACCCCCACGCGCTGCTGAGACCCGGTATCCGCGAGAAGTTCATGCCGAAGACCCCGGTAATCAGTGTCGGAACCACAGCGACGGCGACCCAGGCCGAGATCTTGCGCATGTCCTCGTTCTGCCGGACCGTGATCTGGGCCAGATTCGCCTCGAGTGCGCTGGTGAGGAAGTCGCGGAACTGCTCGAGCTGAGATGTCGCTCGCACGGCGTGATCGTGGACGTCGCGGAAGTAGCGGCGGGTGTCCTCGTCGATCACCGGGAGTGACCCGCGCATCAGTCGCCCCAGCGGCTCGATCAGCGAACGCGCCGCAACATGAAACTCCAGGACCTCACGCTTGAGCAGGTAGATGCGCTCGGCGGGATTGGTCCACTCGGGAGAGAAGACGTCACGCTCCACCTCGTCGATGTCCTTGCCGAGGCCGTTGACCACCGGTCCGTAGGCGTCGACGACCCGGTCCATGATGCCGTGGAGCACGACCGCCGGGCCGTGGCGCAGCAGCTCGGGCTGCTGTTCGAGATTGCGCCGCACCGAGGCCAACTCGGTGGCCTCGCCGTGGCGCACCACGACCACGAAGTGAGCGCCCAGGAACACGAGGATCTCGCCGAAATCGACCTCCTCCTCACGGTCCAGGTAGCGGGCGGTCTTCAGCACCACGAACAGGGTGTCGTCATACACCTCGAGCTTGGGGCGCTGTTCGGCCTTCATGGCGTCTTCGACGGCGAGTTCGTGGAGACCGAATTCCTCGCGGACTGCTTCGAACTCCTCGCTGGTCGGCTCCAGCAGACCGATCCACACGAAGCTGCCGGGCGCCGCAGCGGCGGCCCGGGCTCCCTCGACGGGCAACGGCTCCGGCCGGCGCTCGCCGTTCTCGTAGAGAGCGCAGTCGACGATCATCGGGCAATTCTCGCATACACGGCTCCCCTTACTGCGAACCCAGGGTTGAGGCGTAGGGTTTTCCGGCTTGTGGGCCCACGGTTGGTGGGTTTCCCGTTTGTCGTGAACCGTGGGCTGTGGTGCAGGGTTTTCATGTCCACCAACCCTGGGTTGGGTGTAGGGGGGGACTCCCGCCGGCGGGCCGGGTATCTTGGGTGTGTAGCCAACAGGGAGTGAGAGATGCAGCACCGCCAACTTGGTCGCACCGGGCTCGAGGTGTCAGAGGTGGGTTTCGGCTCCTGGGCGATCGGGGGCTCCTGGGGTGAGGTGGCTGAGGACGATGCCATGGCCGCTCTCCACGAGGCGCTCGATCGCGGGATCACCTTTTTCGACACCGCCGACGTGTATGGGGACGGGCGCAGTGAGCGCCTCCTCGCCCGTCTGCGAAGTGAGCGGCCCAACGACGCCTTCGTGGTGGCCACCAAGGCGGGGCGCCGCCTGGATCCGCACGTGGCCGAGGGCTACAACGCCGCCAACATCGAGGGCTTCGTCGACCGCAGCCTCAGGATGCTCGACACAGAGAGGATCGACCTGCTCCAGCTTCACTGCCCGCCGACGGAGGTCTACTACCACCCTGAGGTGTTCGCAGCCCTCGACGACATGGTGCGTCGAGGAAAGGTGCGCAGCTACGGCGTGAGCGTCGAGAAGGTAGAGGAGGCCCTCAAGGCGATCGAGTACCCGGCGGTCGCCTCGGTCCAGATCGTCTTCAACATCCTTCGCCAGCGGCCGGCCGGCCTGTTCTTCCGGGAGGCCCAGGCAAGGGACGTGGGCGTGATCGCCCGGGTGCCGCTCGCCAGTGGCCTGCTCACCGGCAAGATGACCCCGACGACGGAGTTCGCCGCAGACGATCACCGGCGCTTCAACCGTCACGGGGAGGCGTTCGATGTCGGCGAGACGTTCGCAGGGATCCCCTTCGAGGTGGGGCTCGACGCGGTCGAGGAGCTTCGATCGCTCGTCCCGGCAGGAGCGACGATGGCGCAGCTCGCCTTGCGGTGGATCCTCATGTTCGACGCCGTGTCCGCGGTGATCCCGGGCGGCAAGAACCCAACCCAGGTGGCGGACAACGCCGCCGCCGCCGACTTGCCCGCCATCAGTCCCGAGGCGATGGAGCGCATCGACGAGATCTACGACACGTTCGCCAAGGCTCACGTCCACCAGCGCTGGTGACACGGTCGCGGCCGGCCGGGTTCGTGCCGGTCAGTCGAGGTCGATACGGATCACAACGACCTGAGGGAGCTGCTCAGGCGTCGCTCTCGCTGAGTTCGCCGTCCTTTCCCAGCTCGACGCCGTACGGCTTGGCGTCATGGGGGCTCTGCTCGAGGAACGCTTTCACGGTGGGCAGCTCGGCTTCGTCGCCGAGGCTCACTGTGGCCTGTCCCCGTATCACCTTCCCGCCGAGGCGTACCTCCACCTCGGGGTTGGTGCGCAGGTTCTTCCACCAGGTGCGCAGAGCCTTGGTGAGAACGATGATCTAGTCGCCGTTCCGCTTGTATCGCACAGGTGCGGTGTAGCGCTTGGCAGTGCGGCGTCCCGTGACGGTGAGCAGGATGAAGCCCTTCCCGGCGATGCGCTGCAACCCGGGCGTTTTCAGCGCTGCGGTCAGAAGCCGGTTGACCCGGCGCGGCGGCGCCCATGCCGGGACAGTGACGGTGCTCTCGTTCATGGATCCGAATCCTCCGTGCCTTGGGCCGGCCAGCTCCCGCCCGCGGCGCACGGTAGGCGCCTGCGACCGGAGGGGCGAGCTGAACCCCCGTTGGGGTGCGCGTGCAGGCACTCAGCGTCGTCTGATCTCGAGGCCCGTGACGAGGTTGGCGACGAACGGGCAGCTCGCCGGGCCCGGGCAGACCGCCGAGCACGATCCGGGCGAGGGGCACTCATCGGAGCGTTGTTGTGGCCGGCCGTCGGGGCTCAGCTTTCCCGCGGCCCGGAGCGCGGCCAGCATGGCGTCCACCGCAGCCGGCGTCGTGTCCAGACGCGCCGCCAGATCGAGGACGGTCACGGCTCCCCTCGACCGTTCGATCTCGCGAGTCAGGTCGGCGAGCCTCATCCGACCCCCAACAGCAGGCCGCCCTGGTAGACGAGCAGGGCGCCGGTCCAGGCCACGACGGACTGACCGATCACGCTCACCCACATCCATCGGGCTCCGAACTCCTGGCGGAAGGCGGCGACCGCCGCCATGCAGGGCGTGTACAGCAGCACGAAGACGAGGAACGCCATTCCGGCGAGTGCTCCGTGGCCGTGGCTGCTCTTGTCGAAGGAGGAGCGGATGGTCGATTGCAGATGGCTCGACGAGTCGTCTTCCAGGTCGACATAGTTGAGGCCCACCACCCTGGGGATGGCGCGCAACGTGTCTGCCGCGGCGCCGACGAAGCTCGTCCCGATCTCCCGCAGGTCATCCCCGAATCCGTCCGATGTCTCCTCCTCCGCGGTATCTTCGACCGCGTAGAGCTGAGCCATGGTGCTCACCACGACCTCCTTGGCGACGAACCCCGTCAGCAAGGCGCCGGACTGCTCCCACTCGCCGAAACCGAGTGGCTCGAGCGCCGGGGCGATCACCTTGCTGATGCCTCCGAAGGCCGAGTCCTCGACCGGGGTGTCGGCGAAGCCCCCTCCTCCGCCGCTTGGGATGGCGAGCAGGAACCAGACGACGATGCTGGCGGCGAGGATGATGGTTCCGGCGCCCTTGATGAAGGTCCAGGTACGTTGCCTGGTCAGTGCCCACACGGTACGGGCATTCGGCAAGCGGAACTCGGGCAGGACCATGACGAAGGGAGCCGGCTCGCTCTCCCGCAGTACCGTCCTGGAGAGGATGAGGCCGATGAGGGCCGCGACGGCGATGCCGAGCAGGTACATGGAGAACACGACCGTGCTGCGTTGTCCCGCATAGAACACCTCGGCCAGGAGCACGTAGACGGGCAGCCGGGCACCGCACGACATGAAGGGGGTGAGCAGGCCGGTGAGCAGCCGGTCCCGGGAGGAATCGAGGGTTCGAGTGGCGTAGATGGCGGGGACGGTGCACCCGAATCCCACCATCATCGGCAGGAACGCCTTGCCGGGGATGCCGACGGCGCGCATCCCGCGGTCCATGACGGACGCTGCCCGCGCCATGTAGCCGGAGTCCTCGAGCATGGCGAGCATGAAGTAGAGGCCGAACAGCACCGGCACGAAGGCGAGGACTCCACCGACGCCGGCGATGATGCCGTCGACTACGAGGCCCTCGGCCCAGGTTCCGTCGAGTGAGATGGCCTGGAACAGGGCCTCGGCCCAGCGGCTGACCGGGCCCGAGATCGTTGAGTCGATCCAGTCGAGGAACGGCGCGGTCACGTCGGCGGTGACGCGGAGGGTGATCCACATCACGGCCAGGAACACTGGGAGTCCCCATGCCTGATGGGTGAGCACCATGTCGAGACGATCTGACACGGTGGGGCCGGCGTGGCATGGGCCGGAGACCCGATCGACCAATCCGGTGACCCAGTCGAGGCGGCGTTCGGCGAGGGCCGTCTCGATATCGAAACCAAGCTCGGCAGCGACCGTCTCGCGGGCTTGCTGTGCTGCCGTGAGCACCTCGGCGCTCCCCGGGATATCTTCGACGGCTCGTGTCACCTGCTCGTCGCCGGCGAGCAGCTGGAGCATGATCCAGCGGGGTGGGCCAAGCCGCTGGATCGCCGGGTGAGAGACCGTGGTCTCCACGAGGCCGCCGAGGTGCCGCTCCACCACCGGCCCGTAGTCGAGGACGAGGGGCGCCGCCGGCAGGCCGCCGGCGACGGCATCGGCGATCGCAGCCTGGAGCTCCTCGACCCCGTCGCCACGGCGCGCCACGGTGCGGATCACCTTCACCCCGATGGCGTCTTCGAGCGTCTCGGTGTCGATGGTGATGCCGCGCCGCTCGGCGACATCGGACATGTTGAGAGCCACGACCTGGCGGAGGCCCGCCTCGGCTATCTGGGCCACGAAGTGCAGGCCGGCGGACAGGTTGGTGGCATCGATGACCGTCACGACCGCCGCCGGGCGTTCTTGGCACAGGAAGCCGGTCGCAATGGCTTCTTCGGCCGAGACGGCGACCAGGCCGTAGGTGCCCGGGAGGTCGACGGCTTGGAACGTCTGGCCGTGCACCGAGAAGGCGCCCTCGTGGCGATCGACGGTTTGCCCCGGCCAGTTGCCGACTTTTTGCTTCGCTCCGGTCATGCGATTGAAGAGCGTCGTCTTGCCTGCGTTCGGGCAACCGGCGATGGCGATGATCGGACTCACTCGTCCGCCTCTTCCATCTCGATCGCCATGGCGGCGCCGCGGCCCACCACCATTCGCGTTCCCCGGACCAACACGATCGCCGGCCCGCGGCTCCGTGTCACGGTGACCACCGAGCCCGGCACCAGCCCGAGGGTGGCGAGCCGGTGCACGAGCCGCCGGCCCCCGTGGACCCGCACCACGCGCGCCCGCCGACCACTTGGCACCATGTCGAGGGTGAGCATGCCTTCCCGGAGGCGGCGGCGTTCGTGGCGAGCGAATCCATGACGCCGGGCTCCACGGAGGCGCTCGCGGTGCCTGTGCTCTCTACGCGGGTGCATGTCGCACTCCTCTCGCCACTTCGATGGAGGAGGCGATCTCAGGGGCGAGGTGGATCCAGTGACCGGCGACCTCGAGGAGGACGCCCGATGAACCGGCCGCGTGCATGGTGACGATCGCACCGGGTGTGAGCGACTCGGCTGTGAGGTACTCCCTGGCCCGCCCGATGATGGAGGTGGACAGCATCTCGGCCGTCTCGCCCACCGGGATGTCCGCGAGCGTCGCCGTCTCGAAGCGTGGCACCGTTCCGGCTCCCGGGGGAATCGGCTTGCCGAGCGGCCCAGCATGGGGGTCACCGAGGTAGGCGGCGAGGCGTTCCACCGCGTCGGCTGGAGTGACGTGCTCGAAGTGGCAGGCGAGAGCGTCGGCCTCCTCAGCCGAGAAGCCGAGATGCTGAGCCAGGAAGGTTGCCCAGAGGCGCCGGGTTCGCAAGACCCGTCCCGCGATGCGTTGCCCGGCCTCCGTCAGCTCTACACCCTTGTAGGGGACGTACTCCACGAGGCCGCGCCCGGCGAGCTTGCGCACCATCTCGTTGACGGAGGCCACCGAGACGGCAAGGGAGGAGGCGAGGGTGGCGATCGGGACCGGCCCGGAGGCGCCCTCCTCGGTGGTGCGCGCAACGGTGATGAGGTACATCTGCTCGCTCTCGGTGGTCGAGGGAAGCTCAGGCATGCCTTCAATTAAAGCAGCATTTTCTTCAGGCACACCTTAAGAGTGACGTTCAACAGTGGAATCCGAAAGGGGCCGAAGGTCCTTGGCCATCGGGACCGAGTGAGATCCGCGATCCGGGCAGGGCGCTTCGGGAGGGCGGCCCCTGCGGTGGCGCCTCGCCGGTCCGCCCCTGATCGCGGGAGGACGAGAAGAAGAGGCCACTGCGTTCACCGGATTCCCTTGGAACAAGGGGGGCGAGAGAGGAGGAGCGCGGCACGGGCGCTGCTACCTTGGCGGCCCATGCTCGCCCGCCTCGCCCGGCTCCGCCCCTTCCTCGTTCTCCGCGGCCTGCTGGCACGGCGGAGCCGCCCCGATCTCGCCGCCCTCGCCGCCGAGGAGGACCCGGAGCGCTTCGTGTGGCGGGTGCTCCCGCACGCCGCCCGCAGCTTCGCCGCCAGCATCGTCGTCCTCCCGCCCGACCAAGCGCGGGCGATGGCGGTGGGGTACCTCTACAGCCGGATGCTCGACACCTACGAGGATCTCTTCCCCGATCTGGATGCCCGTGTCGAGCAGCTCGGCGCCTTCGCCGCTCGTTTCGAGGCCGATCCGATTCCGGCCCCCGCGCCGATTCCGGCCACTCTCGCCGCCGACGATCGGGACCGGGTTCACCTCCTACTGGTGGAGCGATGCGAACACGTCGATGCCGTCTACCGCACCCTGCCGGCACCGACCCGCGAGGCGATCGCCTCGATGATCCGCGCCATGGCTGACGGCATGGCTTGGTCGACCGAAGCCATGGCGGCCCAGGGAGGAATCCTCACCGATCGGGATCAGGTGGTCCGGTACTGCCGCAACGTGATCGGTCACCCGGCCGTGTTCGCACTCCGCCAGCTCGGCGGCAAGGAGCCGACGTCCGGGATGCAGCGTGACGCCATGACGGTGGGGGAGATGATCCAGCTCGCCAACATCACCCGTGACATCGAGCGGGATCTGGCGCGGGGCATCGCCTACCACCCGGCGCTCGCGCCGTTCCTCGGGAATGCCGGCGACGAACGAGAGAGGCGGGAGGCCGTGCGGCGAGTGAGGCAGGAACTCACCGGGATGGCCCTCCGCCGGGCACCGGCCTACCGGCGGGTCTTCGAGGCGTTCGGCCTGGGCCGGCCCGGAGCGAGGGCAGCGGCCGTGATGATGCTGCTCTTCACCGACCGGCACTACCGGCACTGCGCGCGGCGCTGCGGGATAGTGCCGTGGCGAGGACCCCGCACCCGTGTTGGGATCGTGCTGCGGACTATCCCGGCGGCGCTGTCGCAGCGGGTGGCTCGCCGCACCCTCGCTCGGGTAGAGCGCCGGTTCCTGGCGGCGGCGCCACGGTTCGGGGACGGCGCCGCTGATGCCGCAGCCCGCCCCGGCTGACGAGTCGGTGTCTACCCGAAGAGCGGAACGGATGATTGGGCCGCCGGCAACCCTTCTTCGCCCAAGAACTCGGCGAAGAAGCTGGCGTACTTGGCGCCCGAGTCAGGAGAGATCCCCACTGCGAGGCCCTGCTTGCCGGCTCCGAACTCGGTGGCGGCATGGACGACGGCGCCGGTGGAGGGACCGACGATGAGGCCTTCTTCCCGGTGGAGCCGCTTGGTGACGGCGTATGCGGGTTCGTCGTCCACCCGGACCACCTCGTCGATCACGTCCCAGTCGAGGATCCCCGGCTGCTTGGCCTCCTGGAAGCTCTTCAGCCCCGGGAGCCGGTGATTGCGCTGTGGCTCCACTCCGATGATCTGAATGGAGGGGTCCCGCTCCTTCAGGTACCGGCCGACGCCGGTGATGGTGCCGGTGGTGCCGAAGCCGGCGAAGAAGTAGCGGACCTTACCCTGCGTCTGAAGCCAGATCTCGGGTCCTGTCGTCTCGTAGTGGGCTCGGACGTTGTCGGGGTTCTCGTACTGATCCGGCATGGCGTACAGTTCCCCGCCCCCGCTCGCCGCCAACGAGCGGGCGAGGGCGATGGCCCCGTCCTTTGGATGATCGGCGGGGGACAGGTCGTCGGGCGTCGCCCAGACGTCGGCGCCGAGCATGCGAAGCATCACCTGCTTCTCGGCCGGAGCCTCGTCGGGGATGGTGACGGTCAGCTTGATCCCCTGCATCGCTGTCAGGGCTGCCAGGGCGATGGCGGTGTTTCCCGACGATGCTTCCACGAGTTGTCTGCCATCGAGCTCACCGCGCTCGGCCATGCCGTCGAGCAGGTAGGCGGCGGCCCGGTCCTTGATCGACCCGAACGGGTTCAGCCATTCGAGCTTGAGGTAGAGATCGACACCCGCCTCGGGTACGACGTGGTTGATCCGTACCAGCGGAGTCGGGTTGTCGATGTCCGGCAGCAACTCCCGGATATCGTTGAAGCGCCGCACACCCGGATCTCTGGCGAGTTCCCGTGGGGGGGTGAGCCCGGTGGTCATGGTGTCTCCTCGTTGATGAGAGATGGTGAAGGTCGGGAATGAGAAAACCCGCCCGGTGGATGCCGGTGCGGGTGGTGTGAGGGCTTCGGATGTGAGCTTGTCGCTACGCGTTGACCTCCCCGCACGGCACCACGGTGGCGCCGCAACAACAGCAACAACACGAGAGAGCGGTGTAGCTCGACATCTTGGGTTGGACGATAGGCAACTCTCGCGCCACGTCAAGCCCGGATGTCCGGATGTGGGGCATCACGAGTCCTGTGCGATCGAACGGGCCCAGTCTCCTGCGGCGTGCTTCAGCAGGAGCACCTCGAGATCGCTCAGACGGGGAGGCTGTGACTCGAGCCACTTCACGAGGTGACGCGCCTTGAGAACCTCGACCCCTTCCGGCTTGTCTTTGACGATGATCTTGTCGGCCAGGATGGCGAGCACCGGAGTCACCTCGGGGCTCTCGCCGTCGGGGGCCTGCAGGTAGCGGCGAGCCTGGCCCGCCTCCCATCGTGCCTTCTTGAGGTAGTCCTTTGGCTGCCCGGCGACGTAGACCCATCGGTCGCCGATTCGGACCTTGTGGCCCTCATGGTTCTTGGTGCTGATCGTGAACACCCCGGGCGAGCCGATGACCAGATGGTCGATGTTGGCGCCCGCCTCGTTGAGGGCCAAGTCGTGGAGGACCAGCCACCGGCGTCTGTCGAGGTGCCGGTCGAGGCTTCGGCCAACGATTCGCTCGCCCGCCGTCCCCGTCTTCCGTGAGAACCCCTCCCCCCGCACCCGGAGGAGCTTCTTTGCGGCACCGAGAACGATGCCGCCCTCGGGCGCCTTTTCCTGGTCGTCTGCGCTCTGGCCCGGATCGCGCTTCGGAACGCCCTCCAGTGGCGATGCGAACGGGTCGGCCGGTAATTCACGCACCTCATCTGAATCGGTGCGTCATGCTCGTTGCTTGAACAAGTCGAGTGTCGGCTCCGCGGGGGCCTGTCGATAGACTCGTCTTGTCGCGCCAAGGAGGAGGCACCATGCCCGTGTCATCGACGATGCTCGCTCTCGGAACCCACGCCCCCGACTTCTCGCTCGTCGAGCCCGCCACCGGCAAGACGGTGTCGCGTGACACGTTCGCCGACAAGAAGGCGCTGCTGGTGATGTTCATCTGCAACCACTGCCCCTACGTTCAGCACGTGGCAGGCAGCCTCGCTGCCCTCGCCGAGGACTACGCAGACGCCGATCTCGGGATCGTGGCCATCTCGTCCAACGACACCCTCTCCTATCCCGACGATTCCCCCGATCGGATCGCCGCCGAGGCTCGGCGGCAGGGCTACTGCTTCCCCTACCTCTTCGATGCGACCCAGGAGGTCGCCAAGGCGTACACCGCCGCCTGCACCCCGGACTTCTTCCTCTTCGGGCCCGATCGGGCGCTGGTCTACCGGGGGCGCCTCGACGGGAGCCGGCCGGGATCGTCGGTGCCGCTGACCGGGGACGAGCTGCGAAGTGCCATCGACGCCGTATTGACGGACGAGCCGGTCTCGGAGCCCCAGTACCCGTCGATGGGGTGCAGCATCAAGTTCCGCCGTGGCAACGTGCCGGACTACATGGGCTGAGGTCGACCGCTCGTACCTTCCTTGGTCCACCTTCTTTGCCGGCTTCCTCAGACGAGCGGGGCCAAGCCCTCGTTTCATTGCCGCAAGCCCGTACGCGGCGGGTGTGATCGGGCTCGGGAGACGGGTTCCGGCTGTATGCGGCGAGGCCGCTACTGCCTCTTGCTGCGTCTCCGGTCACTTTCGCTGAGGTGTCGCTTGCGGGCCCGAATCGCGGCAGGAGTGACCTCTACCAGCTCATCGTTGGCGATCCACTCGATTGCTGCCTCCAGCGTCAGCTCTCGGGCCGGCCTGAGCTTGATGGCCTCGTCGGTGTTGTGGGTACGGATGTTGGTGAGCTGCTTGCCCTTGGTCGGATTGACCTGCATCTCCTCGGGGCGGGATGCCTCGCCGATGATCATCCCCTCGTAGACCTCCTCGCCGGGCCCGATGAACAGCTCGCCGCGCTTTTGGAGATTGTCGAGGGCGAACCCCGTCGTGGTGCCGAGTCGATCGGCCGCCATTGCCCCGCCGGCTCGGTGGGGAAGGTCGCCCGCCCAGGGAATCCATCCGGCCAGGTGCTGGTGCACGAGGGCGGTGCCTCGGGTGGCCGTCATCAGGAGAGACCGGAAGCCGAGGAGCCCTCGCGCCGGCGCCTCGAGCGTGACGATGGTCCGTCCCTGGTCACCTGGCCGCAGGTCGGTGACCTTGCCCTTGCGGGGAGCGACGGCCTGGGTGACGGTGCCGACGTGCTCGTTGGGGACGTCGATGACGGCCCGTTCCAGCGGCTCGTGAGGACGTCCGTCGATTTCCCGGATGATGACCTCGGGCCGGCTGACCTGAAGCTCGTATCCCTCCCGTCGCATCGACTCGATGAGCACGGCGAGCTGGAGCTCGCCGCGCCCGGCGACCTCGATGACCTCGGGTGAGGACGTGGCGCCGATGCGGATCGAGACGTTGCCGAGGACCTCGCGATCGAGGCGTTCCTTGATCTGGCGCGACGTGACGAACTTGCCCTCCCGGCCGGACAAGGGGGAGGTATTGACTCCGAAGGTCATCCGCAGCACCGGCTCGTCGACCACGAGCCGGGGGAGGGGCTGGGGGTCGATGGGATCGGCGAGAGTGTCGCCGATCTCGACCTCCGGGAAGCCCGCTACCACGAACAGGTCTCCGGCGCGCCGTTCGTCCACCTCGACTCGCCCGAGGCCCACGAAGCCCATGAGCTGGGTGAGGCGCCGCTTCACCGGCGGCTCCTCCTCGTTGGCGTGGCACAGCGCCACTTGCTCGCCGCGGCGCAGAGTTCCCTCGACGACCCGGCCGATGGCGAGCCTGCCCAGGTAGTCGGAGGCATCCAGGTTCGTGACCAGTGCCTGCAGAGGCGCTCCGGGGTTGCCAGCGGCGGCGGGGATCGCCTCGATGATGGCATCGAGCAGCGGGGCGAGGTCGGCGTCGTCGCCGGGGAGCCCGATCCCTGCCGTGGCCCGGCCGAAGCGGGCGATCGTCGAGACGATGGGGAACTCGATGTGCCGCTCTTCTGCGCCGAGATCGAAGAACAGCTCGTAGACCTCGTCCACGACCTCGTCGACCCTGGCGTCGGGGCGATCCACTTTGTTGATCACGACGACGGCCGGGAGATGGAGTGCGAGCGCCTTCGAGAGCACGTATCGGGTCTGGGGCATCGGTCCCTCTGCGGCGTCGACCAGGAGCAGGACCCCGTCGACGAGGGCGAGCGCCCGCTCGACCTCACCACCAAAATCGGCATGCCCGGGGGTGTCGACCAGGTTGATGCGGATGCCCTTCCATTCGATCGAGGCTGCCTTGGCGAGGATGGTGATGCCGCGCTCGCGTTCCTGGTCGTTGGAATCCATGACGCGATCGATCCGCGTCTCGTGGGCGGCGAAGACGCCGGCAGCGCCGAGCATGGCGTCGACCAGCGTGGTCTTGCCATGGTCGACGTGCGCGATCAGAGCGACGTTGCGGAAAGGGGAGTCCGACATGCAGTCGAGATGGTACCCCGGACCGGGGGCTGTGGCGGCCGGTGCAGGCGGCCGTGGCGGCGAGCACGTCGTCAACCGGGGATTGTCAGAGGCAGGCCTATCAAATCGACGATGACGCTTCCGGCCACTGGATCGGGTCGCAGATCGAGGGAGGCCGGTACGCCGTATCCTCTCGCATGACAGAGACGAGAGGGGTGAGCATGCCGGACCGCTCGTGGGTCTTCCACATCGACGAGGTCACCAAGACCTACGACGAAGGCAAGTCCTTCGCCAACGACGGCATCACGTTCCAGATCCGACCCGGTGAGGTCTACGGCCTGCTCGGTCCCAACGGAGCGGGCAAGTCGACCCTCGTCAAGCAGGTCATCGGGCTGCTCAAGCCGACGTCGGGCGCCATCACCCTCGGCCTCCACGACCTCGTCGCCGACCCCGACCTCGCTCGCCAGCTCTGCTCCTACCTGCCGCAGGCCCAGGTGCCCATCGACTCCTTCAAGCTCCATGAGGCGCTGACCATCAGTGGCCAGATTCGAGGAGGCGGCAAGGTCGCCGTACGCCAAAGAGCTGAGGAGCTGATCGCGACCTTGGAGATCGAGGAGTGGCGCAACACGCTCGGCGCCCGGCTCTCGGGTGGGGTGAAACGTCTGGTGGGCTTCGCCATGGCCACCGTATGGCCGGGGCTGCTCGTGATCCTCGATGAGCCGACCAACGACGTCGACCCGCTGCGCCGCCGCCGGCTGTGGCAGCAGATCCGGCGGCTCGGGGCCGAAGGAACCGCGGTGCTGCTGGTCACCCACAACGTGCTCGAGGCCGAGAAGTCAGTCGACCGTCTTGCGCTCATCGACGAGGGCCGGCTCGTCGCCGAAGGCACCCCGTCGTCGCTCAAGGCCGCCGATCGGGGCCGGCTCCGGCTCCAGCTCATGCTCGCGCCCGGGGCCGAGACGCCCGAGCTGCCTGCACTCGTCCAAGACGACTCGCGGGTCGGGAACAACCTCGTCACCGTCATTGACGAGGCCCAGGCCTCCGACGGCATCGCCTGGGCGCAGCAGGTGATGGCCTCCGGCGTCGCCGAGGAGTACGCCCTCGGCGCCACGACCCTCGAGGACGCCTACGTCCGGCTCACCGGCCACGGATCCGAGGATCTCCAGTGACGACGACCACGGCGCTGTCCACGGTGGCGGTCAAGCGCTCGGGCCCCCGTCACTGGCTGGAGACCTACCGCGCCATGCTGCGATGGGAAGTGACCGGCATGCGCCTGCTGCTTCCCCTCACCATCGTCGCCCAGATGTTCATCGGCGTCGGCATGATCTTGGGCATGGCGATCTTCTTCGACGAGATCCCGCCCCGTTCCGCCCTCTATCTCTCGACGGGCGCTGCGGTAGTGACCCTCGTCATCGTCGGAATCGCGGTCGGTCCCCAGCTCGTTGCCCAGCAGAAGCAGATGGGCACCTACGACTTCATGTGGTCGTTTCCGGTGCCCCGAAGCTCCTCAGCGGCAGCTTGGGTGACCCTCAACGTGTTCATCGCCCTCCCCGGCATGGTGGCGGCGTTGCTGGCGGCGCTTCTGCGCTTCGACCTCGATTTCGATGTGACGCTGGCCGTGGTGCCCGGTGTGGCGCTCACCGTGGTTTGTGGCACCCTCATCGGGTACGCGTTTTCCCATGCGGTCCCCAGACCGGAGGTCACCCAGGGCATCGCCCAGGTCATGATCTTCGGAGTTCTCGGATTCTCACCCATCAATTTTCCGCCTGAGAACCTGCCGGGATGGCTGGCTTCCGTGCACCGGTACCTTCCGTTCGAGTCCATGGCGAACGTGGTGCGGGCTGGGCTCACGAACGGCATCGTCGAGGACCTGGCGCGTTCGTACTGGGTGCTGGGGATCTGGTCGCTGGTGAGCGCCGCGCTCAGCGCCTGGGCTCTGGGGAGGAGATGATGGCGGCTCCGGTGACGCTGCGGAGCGGACCCCGCTTCTGGTGGTCGAGTTACCGGGCGATGCTCCGATTCGACGTGACCACCCTGCGGGCGTACCTGGTGACCGTGGCGATCATGCAGATCCTCATGGGGGCCGGGATGGCGTACATCTACGGCTTCTACCTCGGGGACGTCCCGGTCGAGGCCCGCACGTTCATCGTCACCGGCATCCCAGCACTGGCCATCGTCCCGGTCGGGATGGTGATGGCGCCGGGTTCGATCATGATGCTCAAGTTCTCCGACACCTACGACTACGTCTGGTCGCTGCCCTCACCCCGAACGGTTGCCGCCGCCAGCACGGTCACCGTGTTCACCCTGGCGGCGATTCCCGGAACGGTGGTCTCGCTGTGGATCGCCGACATCCGCTACGACGTCGACCTGCACGTGTCTGCCGCCGTGGTGCCGGCCCTGCTTCTCGTCTCGCTGATGGCGACGTCGGTCGGCTACGCCCTGGGGCACGTGGTTCCCGATCCGCGCACCACGAACCTGATCACGAACATCATCGTGTTCTTCGTGCTGCTCTTCTCGCCCTTCGTGATCCCGATCGACTACTTCCCGGGCTGGATGGCGGCGGCGCATCGGGTGCTGCCCTTCTATCACATGGCGGTGGTGGTGCGGGCCTCCCTCACCCAGGGCATCGTCGAGAACGTCACTGCCTCGTACCTGGTGCTCGCCGCCTGGACGGCCGGGTCGTGGGCGATCGCTGCCGCGGTCATCGGGCGCCGCCGCTGAGGGGCATCGGGCTCCGGATTCGGGACTGGACGGCGGGTCGAGACCGGTGGAGAATAGAGGCCGGCAAGGGGCTGCGCGGTCCGGTTTTGGGGAACGTGATGTCCAGCGATATTGGTATGCCGCAGCGGCCAGGGCAGTTTCGCGGCCCTCTCGCGCGCTCGTTGAGGTTGGTGGGGGTGATCCTCCTGCTGTCCCTACCCATGGTGCTGCTCTTCGGTGTGCTGCCGGCGATAGCGCCGAAGGACGGCACGCCCTCGGGGAACGCGGGCTCGGCCGTGAACTCGCCCGACGCGGCAGCGTACGCGGAGGAGATGGGCGTCGGGCTTGACGTGGCGGCTCAGAATCTCGCTGTTCAGGAGGCAGCCGGCAGGCTCGATGGGTTGCTTTCGGAGCATGAGCCGGCGACGTTCGCCGGTGCCTGGATCGAGCATGCCCCGGTCTTCCATGTGGTCGTGCTCCTCACCGATCCTGCAACCGACATCGACGACTACGTCGCGGCGACGGGACTGGAGGGTCGGATCGAGGTCCGTGCCGTCGAGCATTCGCTGGAGAGCCTGGAAGCCGAGGCGGCGAGGATCCTCCAGGGCGGGGGCACCCGGCCGTTCGATCTCAGCATCGACGTGTTCAACAACCGGCTCGAACTGAAGGTCACGTCGATCGAGGCCTTGAGTGCGTACCTGGCGGAGCACGACCTGGCTCTCCCATCGAGTGCCGTGGTCGTGATCGTTGATCAGCTGGCGAGGCCCACGGCAGCGCTCACGGCAGACCGGAGGGCGTCCTGATGCCGAAACACCGTCGCTTGATGATGTCGATGTTCGTGTTGATGATCGCGATTCTGGCAGCCTGTTCATCCTCATCGGATGCACCGCCGGACGATGCACAGGTCGGGGTCTACTTCCCGATCTACACCCTTTCGGGTCCGGGGTTTCCGACTGCGATGATCGAAGGAACGCTGACGCTCGACTCCGGCTGCCTGTGGATCGACGCAGGCGAGGACCACTACCTCGCACTGTGGCCCGAAGGCTGGACCGTATCGCGATCGGACGGGACCGTGACGGTCACCGACCTGGCGGGCAACGTCCTCGTCACCGGCACGGTCATCTCCGTCGGCGGCGGCGAGGTGGTCGACCAGGACTTCATGGCGAGCCTGCTCGACAGCCCGGTGCCTGCGGTATGCCGCGGCGAGCCCGGGTGGCTCGTGACCGAGATCGTCGAGTAGGGCGATCCTCGGAGGACAAGCTGCCGATCCGAGTCGGCGCCGGGGGCCGTCGCCGCGGGCCTACGGCATGGGAGAAGATGGGCGAAGCGCAGTGCGGCGACCACACCCCCTGCGCGTCTCCGCTAACCTATGGCCGTCGTTGATGCGACACTCGCCCCGTTCTCCTGCAATCCGTCGTTTCGAGTCGAGGTCGAGTCACAGTTCAGTCGGCCCGCGGACGGACGGACCACTCATGCAAGGAGAGACGTTCAGGCATGAACATCTACGTAGGCAATCTTCCCTTCCGAACCACCGGTGACGAGCTCGAGCGCTTGTTCTCCGAGTACGGACAGGTCGATTCATCGTCGGTCATCACCGACCGCGACACCGGCCGATCCCGCGGGTTCGGCTTCGTTGAGATGGTCGACGACGCCGAAGCGCGTCGCGCCATCGAGGAACTCGACGGTCACGATCTCGACGGTCGCCGCCTCCGGGTCAACGAAGCCAAGCCGCGCCGCTGAGAGCGGCTCCGGTGGCAGCCTCAGACGACGTCTTTCGCGCGCAGGGGATCGTGGTAGCGACCCTCCGCAATGCCACTTTCCGGGTTCGTCTCGAATCCGGCCACGAGGTCGTAGCCCGCGCCTCGGGCAAGATGCGCCGCGGCCGTCTGATCCGGATCATCCCGGGCGATCGAGTAGAACTCGAAGTCTCTGCGTACGATCCGACACGGGGCCGCATTGTCTGGCGCCACCGCTGACAAGACCAGGTCATCGATCGAACGGACTGGCCCCCTTCGGGGGGCCAGCTCGCGATGTCGATTGGTAGCCTCGGAATCTGATTCCTCCCATCAAGGAGCACTGATGATCGATCTCTCGGCAATCGGGCTGGCCAACCTCGGCACTATCCGCCGCAATCTGCCGACACCGGCTCTCTACGAGCAGGCGATCTTGCGGGAAGAAGGCGCGATCGGACATCTCGGCCCCTTCGTGGTGAGCACCGGCAAGTACACGGGACGCTCGGCCGACGACAAGTTCGTCGTCGAGGAAGACCTCAGCAAGGATCAGATCTGGTGGGGTCCGATCAATCGGCCCTTCGCCGTCGGGGATTTCGAGAAGGTGCGATACGGATTGCGCTCCTATTTGCAGAACAGGGACGTCTTCGTTCAGGACTGCTACGCGGGCGCCGACCCGGAGTACCGCATCAAGGTGCGGATCGTGAGTGAGTACGCCTGGCACAGCCTCTTCGCCCGCAACATGTTCATTCGAGAGCTCGATCCCGAGGTCCTCGCGACCTTCGAGCCCGATTGCACCGTCATCGACTGCCCCGAGTTCCAGGCGGACCCCGAGCGCGAACACACCCGCAGCGAGGCCTTCATCCTGCTCAATCTCGCGGAGAAGATGGTGGTCATCGGTGGCACCGCCTACGCGGGGGAGATCAAGAAGGCGGTCTTCACCGTCATGAACTACCTGCTGCCGCAAAGGGGGGTCCTCAGTCTCCACTCGTCGGCGAATGTGGGCGCCGATGGGGTCTCGGCCGTGTTCTTCGGGCTGTCCGGCACCGGCAAGACCACCCTCTCCACCCAGGCGGACCGTGCCCTCATCGGCGACGACGAGCTGGGGTGGAGTGACAAGGGCATCTTCAACATCGAGGGCGGCTGCTACGCCAAGATGATCCGTCTCTCCGATGAGGCCGAGCCGGAGATCTACCAGACGACGCGTCGTTTCGGGACGGTGCTGGAGAACGTCACGATCGATCATGCGACCCGCCGGGTCGATCTCGAGGAGGCCGGCACGGAGAACACGCGGGGGGCATATCCGGTCAGCCATCTCGACAACGTCGTCGAAGACGGTGTGGCCGGCCATCCCAAGAACATCTTCATGCTCACTGCGGATGCCTTCGGGGTGCTGCCTCCCATCGCTCGCCTGACGCCGGCGCAGGCGAAGTACCACTTCATCTCGGGATACACCGCCAAGGTGGCGGGAACCGAGCAGGGGGTGAAGGAGCCCAGTGCGGCCTTCTCGGCGTGCTTCGGTGCTCCGTTCATGCCACTCCACCCAACCGTCTATGCCGAGCTCCTCGGGGCGAAGATGGCGAAGCACGGCGCCTCCGTGTGGCTGGTGAACACCGGATGGACCGGCGGTCCGTACGGGGTTGGCGAGCGCTTCAAGATCGCCTACTCGCGGGCCGTCGTTGCGGCTGCCGTCTCGGGTGCCCTCGACGACGTCGAGTACACCACCGACCCGGTGTTCGGGTTCCAGGTGCCGAAGGAGTGTCCCGGCATCCCCGCCGAGGTGTTGATGCCGCGAGAGACCTGGGACGATCCCGAGGAGTACGACGCCAAGGCGGCCGAGCTGGCGCGGCTGTTCGCAGACAACTTCGCCGCTTTCGCCGACTTGGCGGGCGCCGACGTGGTTGCAGCCGGGCCTGCCATCGCCTGAGTTCGTGCGGCCGACAACGGAGACGCACGGCGACGGGACTACGGTCTCTCGTGCGCCGGCCTGGACGGGCTTGCCGGGGACGGCCGGGGTCAAGGCAAGAGGGGAATGCCGGAATAGCAGCTACCGGCGATTCGGTTGAATCAGTCGGGACCTATGCTTCAGCCCCGCAGAGTGAGGCGTACGGCGACCGCGAGGCGGCGTCAAGCAAAGGAGCAACCGTGCGGCGACGCATGATGAAATCGAAGATCCACAGGGCCACTGTCACCGACGCGAACCTCGACTACGTCGGATCTCTGACCCTCGACGTCGATCTCATGAAGCTCGCGGACATCCGTGAGATGGAACAGCTCCATGTGCTCGACCTCAACAACGGCAACAGGTTCGTCACCTACGCCATCGCGGGCGGTCCCGGAGAAGTATGTGTGAACGGGGCGGCGGCCCGGCTCGTTCATCCCGGCGACAAGGTGATCGTTCTCAGCTACGCCGACTACGAGGAATCTGAGCTCGACGACCACACGCCGCAAGTGATCCACGTCGACACGGGCAACCGGCCGGTTCCTGCAGAGGTTGCGCAGAGGATGATCAACGCTGAGCATGGACCCGTCGTCTATGAGGAGTTCACCGCCGATCCGGCGGAGTCTGACTGAGCAGGCTCGACTCGCACCATCGCCCCGGAGAGATCGATGCCACCCCTTTCTCGTCTCTCGCTCCGGCGCCATGGGCCACGGCCGATGACGGGGGCCTTCGACGAGATACCCGGAGCACTGTCAGGGTGGTGAGGACTGTGGCGACAACAGAACCACCCCGATCCGGCTCGGCGGATCAGGGGGACCGGTGGTTCCTACTTCTCGACCTTGTGCCCGTAGGTCATCCGGCGGATGCGCGCCTCGACCTCTTTGGCCTCTTCTTCGTCGAAGTCGTAACCATCGAGGCTACGCAGGCGTGAGCCTGTGCGCTCCTCGATTCTGCTCGTCGGGGGAGCCTCCACCTCGAGAGCTTCC
>CAZMSN010000011.1:33078-45196 GCA_964569015.1 uncultured Acidimicrobiaceae bacterium
TCCACCTCGAGAGCTTCCTCTTCGCGCTTTGTCTTGCGTGATCGCAGCCACATGTTGGTTCGTATCGGCGCGCTCTGTGGGTTCCTGAAGGGGTCGATCGCCTCATTCTCTTGAGAGGCTCTCGCCACCCCCGGTATGCTCGGATTCCGCCTTCTCGCGGGAGAAGATGACACACAGTGCCGAAATCCGTGCCCGGCTGCGACGGGCTCCGGGGGAACGCCGCGACCCGCGGCAAGTGCACGCTCTCGCCCGTGCTCTTGCACGGGAGCGCCTCCACCTCGACTCCCGGCCACGGCGGTCGCGGGCCGACCGCGATCTGCTGTGGGACCAGGGCGGCCGCAGCTACAAGGTTCATGCCCGCACGGTGGAATCGCTCGAGGAGGCGACGGTGTTCGAACTGGGGCGTGTTCCCGACGAGTTCGATTGCCTGCTCGGCGTCTTCCTCCACCGCAGAACGCTCCGGCTCCTCGGCATCATCCGCCTCCCCTGGTCGGCGGTCGTCTGGCTGGGGCACGAGTCGAACGGACGGTTCCGGCTCCGGTGGAGACGCACCGGCCCCGTTCGCGACATGGCCGAGTTCCTCTAACCGGTTCCGGTCCGGATGCCACGGTCGGTGGTCAGGGACTGCTCTCCTGGGCGTACCACTCCTCGAGCCGCTCCCGTATCGCTTCCATCGGCGTGATCGATTCTGCCAGGTTCAGCCCTGTTGGTCTGAGGGAGGTCCGAACTCGCAGGTGGGAAGCTGGGACCCGGTGGCGCAGCGCCTGTTCTCCGACGGCTGGGCCCCGCAGTTCTGTTACGTCGACGACATCGGGTCGTGGGTGACGAATGAGATCACGATCACCTGGAACTCGGCGCTGTCGTGGGTGGCCTCGTTCGTGGCCGACCAGGACGAGGCGTTGGTACCTGCCAATCCGACCTGTGCCGTCAGCTACACGATCCACGGCGAGTGGCCTGGTGGCTTCAACGCCCAGGGGTGGATCACCAACACCGAAGCCACGCCCATCAACGGCTGGGAGCTGGTGTGGGACTTCATCGGCGACCAGAGCATTGCCTACAACTGGAGCGCGGTGATGACCCAGGACGGCTCGACGGTCACGGCGACCAACCTGACCTGGAACTCGAAGATCTACCCGGGAGCCTCTGTGACCTTCGGGTTCATCGGAGATCCCGGTGAGCTCGCCAACGCAGACCCTGAGATGTTCCGTCTCAACGGGGCGGCCTGCACCGTCGAGCCGGCGGGACAACAGGGCTGGCATCGGATGAAGAGGCGAGTTCCGAGGTTCCCCAAGTGGGCGCGCCGGTACTTCCCGTGGTGGAGGAGCGGGCCCTTCTTCAGGGGGTGAGGATGAAGGCTCAGAACTGGACGGCGGCGGCGGCCCAGTGGAATCCCGCCCCGAAGGCGGTGAGGACCACGAGGTCGCCGGCGCCGATCCGGCCTTTCTGGCGTGCCTCCCACAGCGCAAGCGGCACCGACGCCGATCCAGTGTTGCCGTACTCGTCGACGTTGACGTAGACCACGGACTCGTCGACGCCGAGGCGCTGACGCACCGCGTCGATGATGCGCTTGTTCGCCTGGTGCGGGATGACCAACGAGACGTCTTCGATCAGTCTGCCGGTGCGCTCCAGCACGTCGAACGCCGCCGCCGTCATGTGCACCACGGCTTCCCGGAACACCTCTTTCCCTTCCATGTCGAGGTGCTGATGCTCGCCGGTGGCCACCGTGTCGGCCGTGAAGGGATGGCGGGTGCCGCCCGTGCGTGCTGTGAGGATGCTCGCCTTGCTGCCGTCGGTGCCGGCGACGACGTCCACGACCTCGGCCATGCCGCCCTCGGGCCCCATCACCACCGCCCCGGCGCCGTCGCCGAAGAGCACACAGGTGGATCGGTCCGTCCACGACATGAGCCGGGAGATGAGCTCGACGCCGACCACGATCACCTTCTTGGGGGATAGGAGGATTCGGGCCCGGGCGACATCGAGAGCCTGCACGAAGCCGGCGCATCCGCTCCCACCCAGGTCGTAGGTGGGCACGTTGCCGCAGCCGAGCCGGTCCTGGAGCAGCGCGGCGGTGTCCGGCGTGTAGAGCTCGGGCGTGTCGGTGGCGACGATGATCTCGCCGACGTCGGCGGGCGTGAGCCCGGCGTCGGCCAAGGCCCGCTCGGCGGCGGCTGCAGCCAAGTCGAGCGTGGACTCGTCCTCGGCGGCGAAACGCCGGCGTTTGATGCCGGTGCGGGTGGTGATCCACTCGTCGGTTGTGTCAACGAGCTTCGACCAGTCGTCGTTGGTCATCACCCGCTCGGGGACATAACCGCCAAGACCCAGAATCCTTGCCACAGAACCTCCCGCCTCGACCGAGGTGGAGGCTACCTTCCCGTTCCGTCATCCCGCTAGGTGAGGCGATCCACTCGTCCCGGGAGGCGTGGCTCCACGATGGCGCTGTCAGTCTCGGAGCGGCTCCCCGGAGGCGGCGTGGTCCCGCAGGATCTGCGCCGGCGTGTAGCGATCCCCGTGTGCTTCGGCCAGGGCGTCCATGCGTTCGACGAAGGCGGCAATTCCGACTTGATCGAGATAGCTGAAGGGTCCGCCCCGAAACGGCGGGAAGCCCCACCCGAGGATCGCCCCGACGTCCCCGTCGCGGGCCGAGCGCAGGATGCCCTCCTCGAGGCAGCGAGCGGCCTCGTTGATGAGGGGAAGCACCAGCCGTTCCTGGATCTCCTTCTCGGGAACCAGGGAGCGCTCGTCGACTCCGAGCACGGAGTAGACGCTCTCGTCGACCGCACCCTTGTTCCCGTCCTCGTACACGTAAAATCCACGTCCGTTCTTGCGGCCCCTGCGGTCGTCGGCGACCAGCCGCTCGAACTGGGACGGGGCCTGCATACGATCGCCGAACGCCCCTTCGAGGACGTTGGCGATTCTGATACCCACGTCGGTCCCGATCTCGTCGCTCAGCGTGATCGGGCCGACCGGGAAACCCCAGTTGACCAGCGCCCGGTCGATGGCCTCGATGGAGGCACCGGCTTCGAGCAGGCGCATGGCTTCACCGAGGTAGGGGCCGAGGATGCGCGTCGTGTAGAAACCGGCGCCGTCGCCGACCACGATCACGGTCTTTCCCTGCTGCTTGCCGAATGCGACGCAGGTCGCGGTCACCCAGTCGTCGGTCTCATCGGTGACGATGACCTCGAGCAGGGGCATCTTCTCCACCGGCGGGAAGTAGTGCATGCCGATGACCTGGGAGGGGCGGGCAGCGCCGGCGGCGATCTCGGCGATCGGGATCGACGACGTGTTCGAGGCGAAGATCGTGTCGGGGCGGGCGGCGGCTTCGACCTGTTCGACCATCGCCTGTTTGAGGGCGAGATCCTCGAACACCGACTCGATGACGAGGTCGACGTTGCCGAACCCGGTCCAATCGGTGGTCCCGGTGACGAGATGCATCGCTCTGGCAGCGTCGCCGCGTCGCATCCGGCGCCGCTTCACCCGGATGTCGAGCGCCTTGGCGACGTAGCCGAATCCGCGGCGCACCCCGCCGTTGTTGATGTCCTTGATGCGCGACGGCACTGCGGCCTTCATGGTGTTCACCGCGGCGATTCCGCCCCCCATGAGGCCGCCGCCGAGCACGCCGACCTTGCGGATCGGCCGAGCCGCGGTGTCCCCGGCGATGCCGGTGTCCTTCTTGAGCGCCTGGGTCGCGACGAACAGCGACATGAGCGCCTTCGCCTGCGGGGAGATGACCAGTCGGGAGAACTCCTCGACCTCTGCGACATAGCCGGCTTCGAGGCCTCTCTCGATCCCCGTCTTGACGGCTCTCAGGGCAGCTTGGGGAGCGAGGTAGTTGCCGCGCGTTCGCTCGAGCATCTTGTCCTCGGCCTTCGAGAAGAGGAGTCTGCGGCCCATCGGATTCTCCTCGAGGGCGAGTTGGTGCAGGTGCGATGGAGCCAGGAAGCTCTTGATTCGGCTGAAGCTGCCGCTATCGCCCTTCGCGGCGGACTCGCCGGGTGAGGCGGCGGCCTCACGGGCTCTCTTGCGGGCGGTCTCCAGGAGCACCTGGCGTGGGCAGACCTCGTCGACGAGGCCGAGGGACCTGGCCTGGCGCGGCCGGATCGGCTTGCCGGTGAGGATGAGATCGAGCGCGGCGGCGATCCCGATCAGGCGCGCCAGTCGCTGGGTTCCACCGACGGCCGGGATGATCCCGAGGTGGATCTCGGGCAGGCCGAGTCGGGTGCGCTCCTCGTCGTCGGAGGTGATGCGCATCGAGCAGGCGAGCGCCAGGTCGAGCCCGCCCCCGAGACAGGCGCCGTGGATGGCGGCCACCACCGGCTTGCCCTGCTCGGTGGTCAACCTCTCGAGGCGGAAGAAGCCGTCCTGGGCCTGGGCGAGCAGCTCGCGGGCGCTGTCGGCGCTGTCAATGCTCTGGAGCCAGTGCAGATCGGCACCGGCCAGGAACGTGTTCTCCTTGGACGACCCGATTACCAAGGCGACGATGCCCGGGTCGGTCTCGACCCGCTCGACGACCGAGGAGAACTCGTCGAAGAGATCGGGGGACAGGGTGTTGATCTCCTCCCCTTCGCGGTCTATGAGCATGGTGGCCACACCGTGGTCGTCGATCTCGAAGTGGAGGTTGGTGAGCTTCATCTCGCTGGTCACGTCGGTCCTTTCAACGCTCGAGGATCAACGCCGCGCCGAGGCCGCCGGCGACGCATTGGGTGACGAGGGCGGTGCCGTGATCACGCCGCGCAAGCTCGTTGGCCATGGTGATCGCCTGGCGGGCGCCGGTGGCGCCGAAGGGATGGCCGAGGGAGATCGAGCCTCCGTACAGATTGAGCTTCTCCCCCGGGATCTCACCGATGGCGCGATCTCGGCCGAGGTGCTGTTTGGCCCACTCGTCCGACGCGAACGCCTGGAGGTTCGAGAGCATCTGGGCAGAGAACGCCTCGTGCATGTCGATCACGTCCATGTCGTCGAGCGTCAGGCCGGCCCAGTCGAGAGCGAGCGGCGTTGCGAACGAGGGACCCATCAGCATCTGCCAGCTGGCGTCGAGGCCGACGAATGCCCAGGCCCGGATGTACGCAAGAGGCTCGAATCCGAGGCGACCGGCGATCTCGTCCTCCATGAGCAGCACGGCGCCGGCACCGTCGGTGAGGGGTGAGGCGGTGCCTGCGGTGACCGTGCCGTACTTGCGGTCGAAGGCCGGTCGCAGCTCGGCGAGCTGCCGCAGGGTGGTGTCGGACCGCGGGATCCCGTCCCGAGTGGCCGTTTCGACATAGCGGGGCGGCACATGGACCGCCATCACCTCATTGTCGTAGATCCCCTTCTCCCATGCCTCCACCGCCTTGCGATGCGAGTCGAGCGCGTAGGCGTCCTGCTCCTCCCGTCCGATGCCGTTCTCGCGGGCCATCTTCTCGGCCGCTTCGCCCATGGTGAGACCGCTCGAGAGGTCGGCGAGGGCAGGTGGGTGAGGCGCCAGGTCACCGGGCCGGAGGCGAGCAAAGGCCCTGACCTTGGAGGGAAGGTCCTCGGCGGCATTGGCTGCCATGAGGGCATCGACGACGTTGTCGCTATAGAGGATCGGGGGCTTGGAGAGCGTGTCGGCGCCGCCTGCGATCACGATGTCGGCCTCGCCGAGCAGGATCGCCTCGGTGCCGCTGACGATCGCTTGGGTGGAGGTGGCGCAGGCACGGTTGACGGAGAAGGCGTCGATCGACGGAGGGAGGTTGCAGCGCATCGCCACTTCACGGGCGATGTTGGGGCCTGCGAGGTCGGGAACGACGGACCCGAAGACGATCCGGTCGATCTGCTCGCCGTCCAGGTCGGAGCGCTGGAGCAACTCGCCGACCGCCACGGCGGCCAGGTCGAGTGTGGAGATGTCCCGGAACACGGTGCCGGACTTCATGAAGGGAGTCCGGAGACCTCCAACGATGGCGACTCGCCGCCCGTCGACGACACCGGTCTGATTCTTGGCCATGGTTCCTCTCAGGCTTCGCGCGATCGCCCCAATCCTGGCACAACCGCGCCTGGGACGAACCCTGGAGGTCGGAGCGAGGGTGTCGCCGCGTCCCCCGGGCCGCGATGACGGCTGGGTCGAGTCCCCGGCCTACAGTGCGGCCATGCGGTGCTTCATCACCGGCGCCACCGGGTTCCTGGGCGGCGTCCTCACCCGCCAGCTCGCCGAAGAAGGGCACTCCCTGATCGCACTCGCTCGGGACCCCGAGAAGGCCGGCGACCTGGTCGAGTTCGGCATCGACGTCCGGTGGGGGGGACGTCGGCGACAAGGAGAGCATGCGGCAGGCGGTTGTCGACGCGCACCTGCAATGCCCCGTCTCGAGGCCGGAGCGGCCTGGGAATGCGGCACCCGACATCGACGGTCGAGGGTCCTGAGATAATGCGCCGGCTCAGCACCGAGCCAAGCTACGTCTCCCGATCTCTTGCCCGCCGTTTCGCCATATTGGCGGCGGCCGGTTTCGTCGTATTGACGGTGTCCTGGACGGCGTCGTGGCTCTTCCTGCCAGTCGGGGTCCTTCGTGGCCGAACAGCCGCAGCAGTGCTCGGCGGCGACGCCGCTTCATCATTCGCCACCGAGTGGCTTCACATCCTCGCCATCAATACGGCGGTCGTGCTCGTCGCCGTTGTTGCTCCGAACCTCCTCCGCACGGTGCGCGGCTACCCGCTCGGCGCCATGTGCGCGCTGCTGCTGACCACCGTCTTCGGGATCATGCTCGGGACGAACTCGTTCTCGATCCCATATGGTGATGGCACCAAGATCGCTCCCACGATGGAGGTCATGGGTGGTGCCGGCGTGTACGAGCTGACGTCCTATCTTCTTGCCGCAGCGGTAACCGCGGGAATCGGCGTATGGCAGCTCGGGGGGCGGTGGCCGCGCCAGACCGTGACCCGAGTCCCCCGGCAGCCCTTCCGGCGGGAAGAAGCCATCGGCGCCGTGCTGGTGATCGCGCTCCTGCTGGGAGCGGCTGCGTGGGAGGCCCATCGGATCAGCGGCTGAGAGGCGGCATCGCCCTTTCGGTCGACACCGGACGGTTCCCACTCAGAAGCGCTCTCCGTGGAGGGGTCCGGTTGTGCTCACCGCTGCGGTCCGGCGGGCCTCCGGCACGGTGGCGCCGCCGTCCGGGGAGGGCTGGGGCGGGTGGTGCCGACGGTCGCCGGATACGCCGAGACGCTGCGGGTTGGGGCCGGGGCCCCCTACCTCGCCGACAACGCCAATGCTTGGCGCCGCCTCGGATATGAGCCGCGATCGCTCGAAGAAGGCCTCGGGACGTTGCTCCCGGCGATGATGGCCGAGTTGGGGATCGGCTGACGCGTCCCTGCAGCCGGCACGACCACTGGTTGAATAGGGGAGACCGATCGCACCGGAGGTTCGCCCATGCCGCAGCCACTCCCTCAACTCCTCCTTCTGGCGTTCCTGATCGGGTTGAATGCCGTGTTCGCCGGAAGCGAGATCGCCCTCATCGCGCTGCGCGACTCACAGCTGACGCGACTCGAGGAGCAGAGCCGGGCCGGTCGTACCCTGGCTCGGCTCGCCCGCGATCCCAACCGGTTCCTCTCCACGGTTCAGGTGGGAATCACGCTGGCGGGCTTCTTGGCCTCGGCGATCGCCGCCGTCACCCTCGCCGAGCCGCTCGTTGGACCTCTCGGCTTTCTGGGGCGGGCGGCCAAGCCGGTCGCGATCGTGCTGGTGACGATCGCCCTCGCCTTCGTGACACTGGTGCTGGGAGAGTTGGCGCCAAAGCGCTTGGCGATGCAGCGCGCCGAGCGCTGGGGGTTGGTGGCGGCCCGTCCGCTCTCGCTGGCAGCGCGCGCGACGGCGCCGGTCGTGTGGGTGCTGGGCCGCTCGACCAACTTCGTGGTGAGGCTCTTCGGCGGCGATCCCCTCCGACACAGGGAGGAGGTCACCCAGCAGGAGCTGCGCGATCTGGCGCTGTCCCAGTCGAGTTTCAGTCCCGGGCAACGCCGCATCATCTCGGGCGCCTTCGAGATCGGCGATCGCACCTTGAGCCAGGTGCTGGTTCCCCGCAGCCGGGTGGTCACTATCCCCGCCACGATGGCGGCGCCGGATGCGCTGGCGACGCTGGTCGACTCCGGGCACTCCCGGGCGCCGGTCGTCGGTACCGGGCTCGACGATGCCGCCGGCGTAGTTCATCTGCGCGACTTGATCGACCAGTCCGGCCACACCGTCGGCGAGGTTGCAGGCGAGTTGCTGGCGCTTCCCGAATCGCTACTGGTGGTGGGGGCGCTGCGGACGATGCAGGCGAAGCGACAGCAGCTGGCGGTGGTGGTCAACGAGCACGGCGGTGCTGAGGGGATCGTCACCGTCGAAGACCTTGTCGAGGAACTGGTCGGCGAGATCTACGACGAGATCGATCTCAATGTGCTCGAGGTGGTGCGCGAGCCCGGAGGGGCTTTCCTCATGCCGGGCTCGTTCCCGATGCACGATCTCGTTGACCTCGGCATCGAGCTGCCCGAAGGCGAGTACACGACGGTGGCCGGTCTGGTTCTCGACCGGCTGGGTCACATCCCGCGGCGACCCGGCGACGTCGTGGCATTCGATCGGTGGGCCATCGAGATCGTCGATGTGGGGACTCGAGCCATCACCCGGGTCCGGATCGTGCCTCGCTACTCAGGCAAGCTCGATCTCCCCAACGCCTGACACGACTCGGGACTGCGGTCCATGACGCCACGCCGGGAACGGCAGCGCATGGTCGAAGATGTGGCGCCACGGCTGCGAGTGCTACGAATCGGTGAGGGCGTAGCGGTAGACGTTGGTCTCGCGTTGTTCAAAACCGATGCGGCGGTAGAGGCGATTGGCGATCTCACGAGTTGGTCGCGACGTCAGGTCGACCGTCTTGGCGCCCTCGGCCTTGGCTCGATCGAGAGCCGCCCGGTTGAGAGCCTCGCCGATGCCCCTGCCGCGGGAGTCCTCGTCGACGACCACGTCTTCGATCCAGGCCCGCACACCGGTGGGGATCCGGAAGAGCGCCAGGGTGAGGCTGCCGACGACCGTCCCGTCGTCCGTGTCGCGGGCGACGAGCAGCACCGTCGCCGGGCTGGTGACGATCTCGGCCAGCTCGTCGGCGGAGGGTGGGGGAGCGGAGGAAGAGAGCTGCGGGATGAGCCGGGCAAATGCGGCGAGGAGGTCATCGTTGACCTCGACGATCTCGGTGACGTGGATCACGGTGTGGGCCTCTCGTTCGACCGGGGGATTCTACGGGCAACGCGAGTGAGCCGGCTCGCTTTGCAGCGAGCCGGCCCGATACAGCGGAGTAGGTGGGAGGGGAGAAGTGACTACCGCTGTACTTCGACGGTCACCTTTCGTGGAAGCACCTCGGGGCGCTTCGGGACGGTGACCTCGAGGATTCCGTCCTTGGATGTCGCAGAGATCGAGTCGGCGTCGACGCCCTCGGGGAGCAGCACGGTGCGCCTGAACGCACCCTCAAAGATCTCCTTGCGGTGGAACTCGCCTTCGACTTTCTCGTCTTCGAAGCTCCGGTTTCCGGTGATCGTCAGGGTCCCACCCTCGACGGTCACCTCGAGCGTCTCGCTGTCGATGCCGGGGACCTCGGCGCGTACGACGAGATTGGCGTCCCGTTCGAAGACGTCGACCCGGGGAAGCCAGTTGCCCGAGGCAACAGGGCGCCCGATGTCCTCGAAGATGCGGTCGATGTCACGGACCACTCCGAATGGGTCAAAACGAACCAGATTCATGCTTACCTCCCAGTTGTGGGTGCATTCTTTTTCTATAACACCTACAGAGGTAATGTTAGTCCCAACGACTCATATTGCAACCCGCAATCTGAGCGATGTGCTCATCCGGCCGGTACGGGTAGCCTGCGGCGGCGATGAGCCATCTCCTGATCACCAATGACGACGGAGTCGATTCGCCCGCTCTGATACCGCTGGCGAAGGCGCTGCGGCGATTCGGCCGGGTCGAGGTGGTGGTGCCCGATCGGGAGTGCTCGTGGATCTCGAAGGCGGTGAGCCGGCACAGCCCGGTATCGGTGGAGCAGGTGGAGCGAGGTGGTGTCGCCGTGCACAGCGTCTCCGGGTACCCGGCGGACTGTGTACAGCTGGGGATCCACAATCTCTTTGAATCGCAGCCTCGCCTGGTGGTCTCCGGGATCAACATCGGATCCAATCACGGAAGCGCGTTCGTCACCTGCAGCGGGACCATCGGAGCCGCGGCCGAAGCCGCCAACGCCGGGATTCCGGCGCTCGCTTTCTCGGCCGGTTTGTTCGGTTCGTGGGCGGAATGGGCGAAGTGGGCATGGAGTCCTGAGTCCATCGAGATGTGGGAACGCCTCGCCGCCATCAGCGCCGAGGTGGTCGGCGTGGTCCTGACCGAGGGGTTTCCCGCCGGCGCCGACGTGCTCAGCATCAACATGCCGGGCATGGCCGATCTGGACACCCCGCGCCGTGTCACCCGGCTCGCCGCCACTCGCTACGGCCCGCTGTTCGGGCAAGAAGACGGCTCGCGGCTGTCGCATGCGTTCGACGGCGTGCTCCATGTCGAAGGCGATCCGAGCGGGACGGACGTCGGCGAGGGAGATGCCGGTTGTGTCACCATCACTCCGATTCGCCTGGCAGTCCCCGGGCAGATCGACGGGAACCTCCGGGCCGCGCTGGAGCGCCGAGGCAAGCGGCCGGACACGGGCGTCGTCTAGCCTCGGTGTATGGACGAGATCCTCGCCGGCAGAGAGGCCAGTATCTGCCTCGTTGTAGGTGAGGCGGACACCGCCATCGCACACGGCTCGGGAGACGTGCCGGTGCTCGCTACTCCCCGGTTGCTCGCTCTGGCCGAGGAGGCGGCGATCGCCGCCATCGTGGACAAGTTGCCGCCGGGGGAAACGTCGGTGGGCGTTTCCGCCGAGATCCGCCATCTACTCCCCAGCCCGATCGGGTCGACCGTCGAGGCCAACGCCACGGTGATATCAGTCGACGGGCGTTCGATCGCTTTCTCATTCACGGTGAGGATGGAGGGCGAGATCGTCGCCGAGGGGGCGCATCGCCGGGTCATCGTGCAGCGCGAGCGCTTCATGTAGGAGTCGGCGTGGCCTCGCATCCCCCTCGGCCCGCCGCGAGTAGTTGCGGCCCTACCGTTGCTCGCGGGCGTAGGGAATGCCGAGGGCGGCCGGGGCACCGAGCAGTCGGGCTCGCTTGCCGCTGGTGAGCACGATCATGGCGGTGATCGCCAGGACGAACGGGATCATTGCCAGCAGATTCGCCGGCACCGAGATGCCGAGCGTCTGGAACGTGAAATTGAGCCGCCCGGCGGCGCCGAAGAGGTAGGCCGCGAAGAGCGCTCGCCATGGCCTCCAGCTCGCCAGGATGACCAGCGAGATGGCAATCCAGCCGGCGGCGCCGATCGGCTCGTCCTGCCATGAGGGCACCAGCGCCAGGGAGAAGTAGGCGCCGCCGAGGCCTGCGAGCGCCCCGCCCACCATCACGTGGAAGTACCGGACTCGAGTGACGTCGACGCCGGCCGCATCGGCGCTGGCCGGGTCTTCGCCCACCGCCCGCAGACTGAGCCCCATCTTGGTGCGGAACAGGTAGTAGCTGGCGACGGCAACCACCACCCACGACACGTACACGAGGGTGTCGTGCCCGAAGATCAGTGGTCCCACGATCGGCCAGTCGGCTATGCCTCCTGTGAGGAGAGGCTCGAACGTCTCCCGTGACGGCTGACCCGCCAACGGCGAGGACCCGATTCGCCCGATGAAGCTGGAGAGTCCGGTCCCGAAGAGGGTGAGGGCGATGCCAGACACGATCTGGCTCACCCGCAGGGTGATCGACGAGAAGGCGTGGATGGTGGAGAGGGCTGCGCCGGCCAGCATGGCCGCCACGACTCCGAGTACGAGGCTGCCGGTCTCGAAGGTTGCCCAGAATCCGGAGACCGCCCCCACCAGCATCATGCCCTGCACCCCGAGGTTCAGCACCCCGGCCCGCTCGGTGATGATCTCCCCGAGAGTGGCGAAGACGATCGGCGTGCCCAAGCCGATGGCGGCGAACGCGGTGAGGACGGCGGTGGTCTCGTTCACGTCGCCCCCTCCTCCACGAGCACGGTCGGTGTCGCCGGTGGCCGCCGCCGCACCCGGTTGGCGATGAAGAACTCCCC
>CAZMSN010000012.1:0-41861 GCA_964569015.1 uncultured Acidimicrobiaceae bacterium
GCCCTCACCTGACGGAGAATCCCGTGATCTCGGGGTCGAGAGGCACCGCATCGAGACTCACCTCCGTCACCCAGGAAGCCGGTGGCCCCGTCTCCAGGAAGCGGCGCATCGCTGCCACCGCAGCCTCGCTCCCCTGCACGAAGACCTCAACCCGGCCGTCGGGCAGGTTGCGCACCCAGCCTTCAACGCCGAGACGGTGCGCCTGGCGGGCCGCCGACCAGCGGAACCCCACGCCCTGCACCCTGCCTGTGACCGTACCTCGGACAGCCACCTCACTCATCGCTGACACCCCCGGCACCAATAGGTGCTGCGCTGCCGAAGCACCTCCCGGACGATGGGCGCCCCGCATCGGAGGCAGGCCTCATCCTCCCGGCCGTACGCCCGGAGCCGCTCCACGTACTCCCCCGCCCGGCCGTCCGGCAGCAGGTAGGCGAGATCGTCGAGCGAGGTGCCGCCCCACCGCAGCCCGGCCGCCAGCGTCGCCTTGACGGCACTCCGCAGCCGCTTCAGCTCCTCGACATCGAGGGAGCCTCCCGGCCGATGAGGATCGACGCCGGCACGATGGAGCGCCTCGTCGGCGTAGATGTTGCCGAGACCGGCGAGCACGCCCTGGTCGAGCAGCAGGGCCTTGATCGGGGCCGTCCTTCCGGCCAGGGCCGTCGCCAGCGACCGTGTCGGCGGCAGCGAGTCCAGTGCATCCGGGCCCAGTCTCGCCAGCGACGTTTCCGCCAGCTCGTCGGGGGTGTAGGCGGCGACGAACCCGAACGTCCGCGGATCGACAAACCGGATCTCGGTGCCGCCCACCAGCCGCACCACCACATGGGTGTGCGGCTCGCGATCGACCCTGGGACTCGCGAGCTGGAGCCTCCCCGACATGCCGAGGTGGGTGACCCAGCTCAGGTCGCCCGACAGCTCGGCGACGAGGAACTTGCCGTGACGGCGCAATCCCTCGATGGTGCGGCGGCGCAGCCGCGCCTCAAAATCTCCCGCACGGAGCTGGCGGCGCAGCATCCGTGGATGCCCGACCTCCACGGCGGTGATGCAGCGGCCGACCACAATCGGCTCCAGGCAGCGGCGGGTGGTCTCGACCTCGGGCAGCTCAGGCATCGCCGGCTGCGGCCAGCGCCTCGGAGGCGGCACGGGCGGCGTCCTGCTCGGCGCGCTTTTTCGATTTGCCGGATCCCTCCCCCAGCAGCTCGCCGTCTGCCCACACCTTGGCGGTGAACTCCTTGGCGTGCTCCGGCCCCTCCTCCTCGACCACATAGGAGGGCCGCAGGCCGAGGCGGGCGAGCCGCTCCTGGAGCCGGGTCTTGTAGTCGAGGCGTCCTGGAGCGGCGGCCCGCTCGTCGACGAGTTCTCCCCAGTGACGCAGGATCAGCTGCCGCGCCCGATCGAAGCCGGCGTCGATGTACACCGCCCCGAGCACCGATTCGACGGCATCGGAGAGGATCGACTCCTTCTCCCGCCCACCGGTCATCTCCTCGCCCCGGCCCAGCAGCAACGCTTCCCCCAGACCCCACTCGAGGGCGAGTTGCGCCAGCGCCCGCTCGTTGACGACCGCAGCGCGCACCTTGGCCATCTCGCCTTCGGACAGCATCGGGTACTCCTCGTACAGGTAGTGCGTCACCGCGAGTTGGAGCACGGCGTCACCCAGGAACTCGAGCCGCTCGTAGGAATCGTCCAGCGAGTGCTCGGCGGCATACGAGCGATGCAGCAGCGCCATCGAGAACAGCTCCGGATCGGCGAATCGATGCCCCAGGGCCCGCTGAATCGTGTCGAGTGCGTCCACGGTCAACCCGCCAGCGCCGCGGCTCGTGCCAGGCCATCGGAGATCCTGTTCGGCAGATCGCCTTCGATGCCCTCGGCGGCCAGGGTGATGGCGCTGGCGATCGCGACCCGGGACGACGACCCGTGGGCGATCACGGCCACTCCATCCACCCCGAGCAAGTGGCCGCCGCCCGTGTTCTCGGGGTCGAGACGGTGCCGCAACCCGGCAATCGACGGCGCCAGGGCGGCGACGGCCTCCTGGAGGTCGGGGTCGGAGATCGCCTCCAGCATGAGGCTGAGAGTGAGGCGAGAGGCGCCTTCGGCCGTCTTGATGATCACGTTCCCGGTGTACCCGTCGGTGACGAACACTTCGGCCCGGTCGGTGGCGAGGTCGCGTCCTTCGATGTTGCCGATGAAGTTGATACCCGGCATTTGCTCCAGCAACCGGTACGTCTCCTTCTCCAAGTCGCGCCCTTTGCCCCGCTCCTCGCCGATGTTGACCAATCCCACCCGCGGCGATTCGATCCCGAAGTGGATCTGGGCGAGGGCGGATCCCATGACGGCGAACTGCCCGAGGTCCTCCGGCCGGCAGTTGACGTTCGCCCCGCTGTCGAGGATCACGGTGCGGTTGGGAAACAGCGATGCGATCGCCGGGCGCGTCACCCCCCGAAGGCGGCCCACGATGAACGCCGCCGCCGCCATGGCCGCTCCCGTCGAGCCGGCCGAAACGAAACCATCGGCTTCACCGTCCGCGACCAAGCGGGCCGCCACCGCCACCGAGGCATCACGCTTGTCCCGGATCGCCTTGGCGGCATCGTCGGCCATCTCGATGACCTGGGAGGCGGGCACGATCTCGAGATCGGCCTCGGCCTCGTCCAGGACCGGCCTGATTCGCTCCTCGTCACCAACGAGAGAGACAGTGTGGCCTGCTCGTGCGGCCGCGACCGCTCCCCACACCACCTCGGCGGGCGCATGATCGCCCCCCATTGCATCGACGGCGATGCGGGACATGGGAGATCCCTACGACGACTTGACGGCCTCGCGGCCCTTGTACATGCCGCACTCCGGACAGACGCGGTGCGGCAAATGCTGGGCTCCGCACTGCTGGCACGCCACAGTCGCCGGCGCCGCGACCTTCCAGTTGGCCTTGCGCCGACGCGTCCGGGAGCGCGACATCTTCTTCTTCGGTACCGCCATTGGAGAACCTCGTTGTCCGGTCAGTCCCCGGTGTCCAGCAAGTCCTTCAACGCCGCAAAGGGCGAGGCCGACTCGTCCTCCTGGTCGGGGGTGGACGTATTCAAGCCGCTTCCGGCCACTGCAACAAGTCCCGGGCAATCGGGCCCGCACACCGGAGCGACCGGCATCGCCAGCAGCACCTCGTCCCGCAGGAGCTGCTCGAGATCCAGCACGTTGCCAGCGAGGTGGTATTCATCGTCGCCCTCCGGATCGCTCGTCACCATCTGCGACACATCCACCCGAATCTCGCCCTCGATCTCAGCGAGGCACCGATAGCAGTGGTGCCTCGCCACGAAGGTGGCGACCCCGCTCACCTCGATCCCGCCGGAGGCGGCATCGAGCCGCAGCTCGACATGCAGCGGCGGATCGGGAAGGACCTCGGACAGCTCCACCTCCCAATCGACGGACGTCTCGACCACCGCCTCGCGGTGCCGGGCCCGTCCGGTGAGCAGCTCACCGACGTTGACCTGAAAATCACGATTCACGCGGCCGAGTGTATCCGTGCCGTGGCGGCCCGGTCACCCGGAGATCGGAGCCTCCGGCGCCGGCGGCAGCGGCTCGTGCAGGGCCGCCCGGGACTCCTGGACGTACCGCAGCAGCTCGCCCAGGATGGCCTCCGCCTCGGAGAGGCGGCGCTCCGCCACGTCCTCGGCCTCGAGGCGGATCCGCTCGGCCTTCTTCTCGGCGTTGCGCACCAGGGTGTTGGCCTCCTGCACGGCCTCCTCGACGATGTAGTTCTCCGAGACGAGCTCCTCGGACCTGGCCTTGGCTTTGCCAAGCACCTCACGCGCCTTCTCATTGGTGCGCGAGACATAGGCTGCCCGCTCTCGCACCATCCAGCGTGCGGCTCGCAGCTCCTCGGGAAGCGCCGTCAGCGATTCCGCCATCGTGTTGTCAACGCGCGACCGCACCGCACGCAGCCGCTCGACGAAATCCTCACGGGCGATCATGACGCTGTTGGAGAGCGGCACCGTCCTCGCCGTCTCGACCTCGACGATCAGCTCCTCGAGCGCCGCCCGGATGGCGAACTGCGCTTTCTCGATCATGTCGAGCACCTGCCCGGGAATGGGCGGCGGGCTCTTGCCATCAGCCATCAGCGAACCGTTCTTTCAGGGCCTGGGCAACCGGCTCGGGAACGAGCGAGTCCACCGAGCCGCCCAGACCGGCGACCTGCTTGACCAAGGAAGAGGACAAGTAGCCGTACTCCGGCTTGGTAGCAACGAACAGCGTAACGATCCCGGAGAGGTGCCGGTTCATTTGCGACATCTGGAACTCGTAGTCGAAGTCGGTCATCGCCCGCAGGCCCTTCACGATCACGTCGATGCCCTGCTCGGCGGCGTAATCGACCAGCAGTCCCGAGAACGAGCCAACCTCGACGTTGGCCCACGCCGGACACGAGGCTCGGATCAGGTCCATGCGCTCGACCGCCGTGAAGAGCGGCTCTTTCGCAGGATTCTCGACGACCGCCACCAGCACCCGCTCGAAGATGTCCGCACAACGTTCGATGACGTCGAGATGCCCCTTGGTCGGGGGGTCGAAACTCCCCGGTATGAGGGCCGAAGTCACGTCTCCTCCTTGGCGAATCGCCACAATTCAGCGCTCCCGTAGCGGCGCCGGTCGGTGAGGACCAGCGACGGGACGGCCGCTTGCACATCGTCCCCGTAGCGACGGTGGAGCACCACCACGGCGCCGTTGGTGAGACGGGCCGTCAGTCGAGAGAGGACGTCATTGAGCGACGCTAGCGGCACAGCATACGGAGGGTCAACGAAGGCGAGGTCAAACGGCTCCCCGCCCCGGCTCAGGAAAGCCTCTACGGAACCTGCGACGACGTCACCTCCCAGGCCCACTGCCGCCACGTTGGCGCGAAGCGCGACGAGCGCCTGCCGATCCTGCTCGACGAAGGTGGCATTGGAGGCCCCGCGACTGAGCGCCTCCAGCCCGAGTGAGCCCGTCCCGGCGTACAGATCGAGCACGCGGACTTCCACCACTGCCCAACCCAACGACGAGAACAACGCTTCCTTCACGCGATCGGTCATCGGCCGAGTCTCCATGCCCCGCGGCGCCACCAGGCGCCGACCCTTGGCGATGCCGGCGATCACCCGCACGGGTACCCCCCTCGGCCCACCACGTTCGCCGGTCCCCCGTCGAAAAGGGGGGATGAGTCCGGCGCCGCCGCGATCAGCTTCGGAACAGCCACTCGACATCCTCTCCGAGCAAGGCGCGGACCTCATCTTCGATGAGGGGATGGCCGGCCAACTCCGGGTCGGCGCCGACCAGGTCGAATGCCTCGCGGCGCGCCGTGACGAGCAGGTCGGCATCGCGCAGGATGTCGGCGAGCTTGAGGTCCTTCATCCCCGCCTGCCGAGTCCCGAAGACGGTTCCCTGCCCACGAATGCGCAGATCCTCCTCCGCCAGACGGAACCCATCGGTGGTCGCCACCATCGCCGCCAGCCGCTGCTCGCCCTCAGGTGTCGTGGGCTCGGCGACGAGCACGCAGGTCGAGGCATGGGCGCCACGACCCACCCTCCCTCGGAGCTGGTGGAGCTGGCTGAGCCCGAACCGATCGGCGTCCTCGATCACCATGACGGTCGCATTGGGGATGTCGATCCCCACCTCGATCACCGTCGTCGCCACCAGGACGTCGATCTCCCGGTCCCGGAATCGCTGCATCACGCCGTCCTTCTCGCCCGGCCGGAGCTGGCCGTGAAGCAGGCCGAGGCGCAGCCCGGGAAACACCCCCTGGAGTCGCTCGTACTCCGCGGTCGCCGAGGCTGCCTCCAGCTTGTCGCTGTCCTCGACCAGAGGACAGACCACGAAGGCCTGGCGACCGGCCCGCACCTCGGAGCGCACCAGGTCGTACACCTGCTCGAGATGATCTGGCCGCTTGTCGAAACGCTCAGTCGTCACCGGGGTTCTCCCCGGCGGCATCTCATCGAGGATCGAGACGTCGAGATCGCCGTAGAGCGTCATGGCGAGGGTCCGCGGAATCGGGGTCGCCGTCATGATGAGCAGGTCCGGGTCGTACTCCTCCACCTTCTCTCTCAGCATGACGCGTTGATACACACCGAAGCGGTGCTGCTCGTCGACGACGGCCACTCCGAGGCGACCAAAGTGGAGGCCTTCTTGGATGAGGGCATGGGTTCCCACCACGACGTCGATCTCGCCCTCGGCGATCCACCGCTCGACGTCGCTGCGGGCGGCGGCCCCCGACGGCAGGAAGTTCACCTCGGCGTTGCTCGACGTGAGAAGGGCCATCCGCACCACCTGGGTGGAGTCCCCGTCCGGCGTGAAGAGGCTTCCGGTCCCGGCCGCCCCCTCCGGGTCAACCATGGCCGGCTCGAGCCCCGCCGTCTCCAGCAGCCGGGCGATGCCCATGTAGTGCTGCTCGGCGAGAACCTCGGTCGGCGCCATGACAGCACCCTGCATCCCGCCCTGCACGGCGGTCAGCAGGGCGGCAACCGCCACCACCGTCTTCCCGGAGCCCACCTCGCCCTGGAGCAGGCGGTGCATGGGGTGCACGGATGCCAGATCGGAGCGGATCTCGCCGATCACCCGTTCCTGCGCCGCGGTGAGGCGGTACGGCAGCGCCTCGACAAAGGCGCCCACGAGACGACCCGACACGTCGTGGGCGACACCTCGTGACTCGTCGATCTGGTGGTGCTTCTGCAGCGCCAGTGCCACCTCGAGGCGGAACAGCTCGTCGAAGACCAACCGCCGGCGAGCCGCCGCCGCCATCTCGGCGCTCTCGGGAAAGTGGATACCGGCGATGGCTTCGTCACGGGACATCAGGCCGAGCCGGTCCAAGAGCGCCTCGGGGAGCACCTCGTCGATCGGCCGTGCCCGCGAGAGGGCGTTGTGAATCGATTCCCGCACCTGGCGCGGCGCCAGGCCCGCGACGCTGGGGTGGATCGGCACCACCCGGCCGGTGACGAGGGATTCGCCATCCTGGTCGAGGCGGTCAATGTCCGGGCTCTTCATCTGGAGCCGGCCTCGGAAGCGCTCGACCTTGCCGGAGAGCGCGATTTCCCAGCCCTCCACGATCTTGAGGTACGGGTTGAACCAGACGCCGGTGAGCACGTTCGAGCCGTCGCTGATGACGGCGTCGATCATCGTGCGGTTGCGCGAGATGCGCCGCTTGCGCACGCTGGTCACGGTTCCGCCGACCGTGACCTCCTCGCCGAGCGGAACCGATGACAAGTCGAAGATCTGCGATCGATCGAGATAGCGGCGGGGAACGTGCAGCAGCAGATCCGCCACCGAGGCGATGCCCGCCTCGGTGAGACGCTTGACGCGACGCGGCCCGATGCCTCTCACCCGATCCACCGGGACCGAGGTGAGGAACGCGAGCGGGCGGCCGGCCATGGCAGCAAGGTATCAGGAATCCTCGGTGCTCTTGAACATCGCGCCTTTTCGGCGTCCTCAGAGGCTGTTACACTCGCCGCCGCCTCAGGAGGTCTTCCCGTATGGCATATCGATGCGAGATCTGCGGCAAGGAGCCGTGGGTCGGCAAGCAAGTCAGCTTCTCGCACAAGCGCTCAAGCCGGCGCTGGCTGCCAAACATCCAGCGCATCCGCGTCCGGCACGGCAGCAATTCCCGCCGCATGCGCGTCTGCACGTCCTGCATCAGGGCCGGCAAGGTCGAGAAGGTCTAGGAGACCGCTGAAGAATCCACCGGCGGGCACCCGATGACGAAGCGCCTACGAGGTGTTCTGGGTATCCCCCCGACTCTGCAGGAGATGCCGCCGCGCGCAACCCACCGCCGCCGGTATCATCGAATCCCCGAACGATGGAGGAGGGTTTGATGGTTGAGGCGTACGTGCTCATCCAGACAGAGGTGGGCAAGGCGGCCGAGGTTGCCAAGCAAATCGCTGAGATTCCCGGGGTGGCCAGGGCCGAGGCCGTGACCGGCCCCTACGACGCGATCGTCCACGCCAAGGCCGACGATGTCGACTCCTTGGGAAAGCTCGTGGTTGCCCGCATCCAGGCCGTCGACGGGATCACCCGGACCCTCACCTGCCCGGTGGTGAGGCTGTAGAAACCCGGAGCGAACGGATGTCGGTGAGGCGCTGCGGCGCGCTCACTCGGCGAGGGCCAGCGTCACCAACTCGTTGCACAGCTCGCCGTACGACATCCCGCTCGCCTGCCACATGGCGGGGAAACCCGAGATCGGTGTGAAACCCGGCATCGTGTTCACCTCGTTGAGCAGGAATCCGCGCCCACGTTCCTCGAAGAAGAAGTCGACACGGGCGAGGCCGCTGCATTCGAGCATCGTGAAGGCGTCACACGCCATCCGGCGAACGAGGTCCTGCTCGGGCCCCGTGAGCGGCGCCGGTGCGACGAACCGGCTCGACTCGTCGTGGTACTTGCTCTCGTAGTCGTACCACTCGGTCTGAATGACCACCTCCCCGGGAACCGATGCGCGCGGGCCCTCCAAGACCGCAACCTCGATCTCGCGGCCCCGAATCGCCTCCTCCACGATCACCTTGCGATCGAACGCCAGAGCGCGGCGGATGCCGTCCTTCAGCTCGACGTCGGTGGCGGCCCTCGAGATGCCGACCGACGAGCCGAGGCGAGCCGGCTTCACGAACACCGGCAGGCCGAGCTCGGAGACGATCCCGGCGACCGCCGGGCCAGGCGCCTCGAAATCCTCGGCCCTGACCACCTGCCAGCGGCTCGTGGGTATCCCATGCTGCACCATCAATCGTTTGGCGACGTCCTTGTCCATCGCTATCGCCGACGCCTCCACCCCACATCCCACGTACGGCGTGCCCGCCATCTCGAAGGCCCCCTGGATCGTCCCGTCCTCGCCGAACGGCCCGTGCAGCACCGGGAACGCGACATCGAAGGCGATCACGTCCCCGGAGGCACTGAGTGTCCCCTCCGGCAGGCGCAAGACGACAGCTCGCCCGGAGGCTTGGAGGGGACGCCGGGTGGGATCCGCCAAGGACCAAGACCCATCGCGGCTGATGCCCACCATGATCACCTGATGACCGGCGTCTTCGAGTGCTTCGAGTACGGCGACCGCCGAGACACACGAGACCTCATGCTCTGCAGATCGGCCGCCGAAGAGAACCAGTACCCGAGCCATGCCGGGCAGATTACCGTGGTCTCCGCTATTGATTGAGGTTTCGTGAGCGACCGATACACGATCATCGGCTACCGAGTCCGGGTGGTGTACTTCGGACTCGTCCTGTCGTGGACCGCGCTGATCATCACGGCGGTGCTGACGTTGACCAAGTCGCACTACGCGGGACCCATCAAGGCCGGCCCCGCCATCGGCGCTGCTGTCGCCCTCCTCATCCTGACGCTCGTGCCGTGGCGACGGGCCCTGCGGCGTGCCATCGGGGACTTCCTCGTCCTGCTGTGGTGCCTGGGAGTCATCGGGGCCGTCATCTACGGAACCGGAGGGCTGAAGACCGGAGCGCCGGTGGTGGTCGTGTTCCTCACGACGGTGGTCTTCGCAGCCCTCGTCGCTTCCCGCTCGGTGGGGTTCGTCGGCGTCGCCGCCATCGCGGCCTACGCGGCGCTCATCCTCGCCGCCGACACGATCGAGACACCCGAGGCAACGATCCAGATCGCGGTGTTCGTGATGGCGGTGGCGCTCATCTTCATCGGAGGCCTCGCCGTCTGGGCCCAGATCGACCTGGCATCCCAGTGGCTGCACTCGTACAGCCGCCGCGAGGCGCATCTCGCCCAGAGGGAGCAAGAGCTGCAGCGGCTCTACGACGTCTCACGCACCATCGGGGTGGGCACCAATCTCGCTGAAGTCCTCCCCGACTTGGTGGGTCGGGTCGTCTCGGCGCTCGAGGCCAAGATCGGGGTCGTGCTGCTGTACCGCCCCGACCTGGAGGCTCTCGAGGTCATGTCCCCCATCTGGGTGGCGGGCCAGACACTGGGGGCCGAGGGCTACATGCTGCCCCTCGACGAGGACGGCATCGCGCAACAGGTGTTCACGAGCGGCGAGCCGGTGGTGTACACGGACATGGGCGACGTGAACCAGGCCGACAACGCCTTCCTCCTCGAGCTCGGGGCTCATCAGCTGGTGGCGGTGCCGCTGCAGATCGAGACCCACCGCATCGGCGTCGTGCTCGTCGTCGAGAAACAGAGTGGCGAGTTCGCCGAGGACGACGTCGCGTTGCTCGAATCTCTCGCGGGGCCCTCGGCGCTCGTCCTCAACCAGCTCAGCCGCTACGAGGAGGCGCAGGAGACGAGTCAGAAGATGACCGAGTTGGCGCAGCTCAAGACCGATTTCGTCTCGGTGGTGAGCCACGAGCTCCGTACCCCGCTGACGTCGATGATCGGATCACTCAAGACCCTGCAGCGCCCCGAGCTCGCCCCGTCGGATCCCAACGCCAGGGAGCTGGTCAACACCGCGGCCCGGCAGGCGAACCGGCTGCGCTCGCTCATCGAGGACCTTCTCATGGTGTCACGCCTCGACAACCAGGCGCTGCCGATCCGTCCCGAGACACTGGCGGTGGAGGACTTCCTCGACGAGATCGTCCGCCACGTCCCTGGGGCAGAGCCGGTGACCTCCATCCACATCGCTCCCACGGTCGACCTCATCGAAGCCGACCCGGATCATCTCCACCGAGTGATCTCGAACCTGCTCGACAATGCCCTCAAGTACGCCCCCGATTCCACCATCGAGGTGGTTGCGACCCGCAACGGCACCGAGGTGTGGTTCTCGGTGGCCGACCACGGGATGGGCATCCCCTACGAGCTGCACGAGCACATCTTCAACAGCTTCACCCAGGTGGCGCACCACCACACCCGTGGCGCCGGCGGCACGGGTCTGGGCCTGTCGATCGTGCGGGGCCTCACCGAAACGATGGGGGGTCGCGTCTGGTTCCAGCCCACCCCGGGTGGCGGCGCCACCTTCACCGTGGCCCTGCCTCAGCACGCCTCCAGCCGGCAGGCCCGAGTGGTCTGAGCCGTCAATCGGCCCCGGCGGCAATGGCGTGGAAGCCGCCGTCAACGTGGACGACTTCGCCGCTCGTCGCCGGCGCCCAATCGGACAGCAGCACGGCGACCATGAGCGCCACGGGCACCGGGTTGTTGATGTCCCAGCCGAGCGGAGCGCGCGCTTCCCAGACGTCCTGGAAACGCTTGAAGCCCGGGATCGCCTTGGCGGCGACCGTGGTGAGCGGCCCGGCCGCAACCGCGTTCACCCGGATGTTGTCGGGCCCGAGGTCACGAGCGAGGTACCGGGTCACCGACTCGAGAGCCGACTTGGAGACCCCCATCCAGTCGTAGGCGGGCCACGCTTGTCGGTTGTCGAAGTCGAGAGTGACCAGCGCCCCTCCCCCGGCCTCCCTCAGGAGACCCCGCAGACCCGCCGCCAGGGTCTTGTAGGAGAAGGCCGAGGTGAGGAAGGCGGTCACGGCGCTGTCGGGCGGCGTGTTGAGGAAATTGCCTCCGAGAGCATCGTCGGGCGCGTACGCAATGGCGTGCAGTGCCCCGTCGACCGCACCCCAGCGATCCTCGAGCGAGGCGACCAGCGACTCCATGTGCTCGGGCCGGTGAATGTCGAGCTCGAACACTTCCGGCTCAACCGCCAGGCGTTTCGCCGCTCGCTGGGTGAGGCGGAGGCCGCGCCCGAACCCGGTGACCACTATCTCGGCCCCCTGCTCCTGGGCTATCCGCGCGGTGTGCCACGCGATGGAGTCGTCGGTGAGCACACCCGTGATCACGAGGCGTTTTCCTGTGAGCAGCACCGCGGCCTCCTTGGCGTGAGGGACCAACATCCTAGAGACTGTCGGCCTCCCCCGGGCAGTCGTCGGGTCACGCTCGCTCGGGCCAGAAACCCTCGAGCCGGACCCGGCCCCTCCCTTGCCGTCGCCCGGCAGCACGGATCGGAAGCGATCTCCGGTACCGTGGGCCCATGGAACTCACCCCCACCGACATCGCCCACGGCGGCGAGGCCGTGGCTCGAGTCGACGGGAAGGCGTACTTCGTGGCCGGAGCCATGCCGGGCGAACGTGTCGCCGGCGAGGTCATCGTGGACAAGGGTTCGTGGGGTCGAGTGCGACTCATCGACGTGCTCACTCCGTCCCCGGACCGCATCGAGCCGAAGTGTCCTCACTTCTCGACGTGCGGAGGCTGCCAGTGGCAGTACGCCGATCACCAGACCCAGCTGCGCTGGAAAACGTCCGTGGTGGCCGGACAGCTCGCTCATCTCGGCAAGATCGACGACCCGCCGGTCCGCGACACGGAGGCGGTCGGACCGGCGTTCCGCTACCGCAATCGGATGGACTTCGTGGTCGAGGACGGCGGCCCGGCTCTCTACCGTCCCCGCTCGCGCCAGGCAGTTCGCCTCGATGCCTGCCTGCTGCTCCACCCGGACCTCGCCGCGGTGTTCGCTCGGCTCGGCGACCTCTCCGGGGTACACCGCCTCACCCTGCGCACCGGCACCACGACCGGGGAGACGCTGGCCGTCGTCGGTGGGCGCATACCCGAACAAGCCGATTCGTGGGGCTGTGCCGTCGCTCAATCCCGCCGCGGATCGCTCCATCCCGTGGTGGGTGATCCCGTGGTGCACGAGGACGTTGGGGGCGTCCGCTTCCGCATCACCGGTCAAGCGTTCTTCCAGAGCTCCACCGCCGGCGCCGAGGCCTTGGCCCGACTCGCCGCCGAAGCCGCCGCCATCGGGCCCGACGACACCCTTCTCGACGCCTACGCCGGCGGTGGCCTGTTCGGCGCAACGGTTGGCCGAGGCGCCCGCCGGGTCCTCGCCGTCGAGGCCGACGACATTACCTTCGGTGATCTGCGCGCCAATCTTCGCCGGGCGCGTCTCCCCGATCACAGGGCGGTGCGCGGCAGAGTCGAGTCCGTTGTCGGCGGTCTCGACGAGTACTGGGACGTGGCGATCGTCGACCCACCACGAGAAGGCCTGCGAGATCCCGGAGTGAGCGCGGTCACCGCGGCGCGGCCGCGAGTACTGGTGTATGTGTCGTGTGATCCGGCCTCGCTGGGACGCGACACCCGTCTGCTCGCCTCTGCCGGGTACCTGCTCGACTGGGCTGCTCCGGTCGATCTCTTCCCCCAGACCTATCACGTCGAGACCGTGGCACGGTTTGTGCGGGACAGCGCCTGACACCGCCGGCTGCGGCTGATTGGGGGAGAACGGCCCTACCGGACACCGAGGCAGCACCGCATGCTGGCCGCGACCCAGCGGGGAGGAGGGCCGATGCGGATCGTGTTCCACCTTGCCCACTCGCCGTGGGGAACACGGAGCGATTGACAGTCGCCTACGCCGACTGTGGAGAGGAGAAACGGCCGAAATGGAAGCCAAGCTCGCCAACCCCGCGCCTTTGGGCCTGATGGGATTCGGCATGACCACCATCCTGCTCAACATTCACAACGCGGGGTTCTTCAAGATGAGCGCCATGGTGCTCGCGATGGGGATCTTCTACGGAGGCATCGCCCAGGTGATCGCCGGGAAGATGGAGTTCCAGAAGGGCAACACTTTCGGCACGACGGCATTCACGTCGTACGGGCTCTTCTGGCTCTCTCTGGTCGGGCTGCTCATCCTCCCGGAACTCGGTTGGACGGAGGCGACACCGGCCGATTTCATGGCCTGGTACCTGTTCCTGTGGGGCATGTTCACCCTGCTCATGTTCTTCGGGACGCTGCGCTCGGTCTTCATGCTGAGGGTCGTGTTCGCCACCCTGGCGATCCTGTTCTTCCTCCTCGCCATCGCAGACTGGTCGGGATCGACCACCGTCACCAAGATCGCGGGCTGGGAGGGCATCGTGTGCGGCGCGAGCGCCTTCTACCTGGCGATGGGCCAGGTGATCAACGAAGCCCTCGACAAGGTCGTCGTCCCGATCGACCTGGCGGACCTTCGTCGCGGCGAGTCGTAGCACACACGACAGGGCGGCTCGACAAAACGACGAACGAGGCGCAGGGCCGTATGGCTCTGCGCCTCGTCGCGTCGTCGCTACATCTCGTCGAGGATCGAGCGTTTGGTGCGCTCGTACTCCTCGTCGCTGAGGGCGCCGTCCCGGTGGAGCCGGGCGAGGCGCTCGAGGCGCTCGGTGGCGTCGGCTGGCGCCGGTGCCGGTGCCGGTGCCGGTGCCGTTTCCTGCTGCAGCGCGCGGGTTCGATCCTCCCGGGTGCGGTACAGCAGCGATTGGAAGTTCTCGGGCTCGGGGATGTCCGAGAAGCGGCTCTGGCCACCCTCACCAGCGGACTCGATGACAAGGTCGCCGGACTTGAGAAGTCGCTCGATCACGTTCTGCCGGAACACCACGTCGTTGATGTTCTCCAGCGGGATCTCGATTCCGCTGCGGGCCACAATGCCGCGACGGGTGATGAGACGCTCGTTGGTGAGGACATACGCGGTGAACCACCAGCGGAAGAACGGCATGACCGCAACCGGGATCAGCGCCACGGCGATGACCAGCGACGTGATCAGGTCGGCGGTGCCGTTCTCGGGAGGGATCCATTGGTAGACGAGGACGACTGCAGCGATGCCCGCGAGGATCCAGAGCACGGGGAACGCGAGCAGCCGCCAGTGCGGACGGAACTCGGTGACGATGACCTCATCCTCGGTGAGGAGGCGTTCTGGGTACGACATGCCCCGAATCATACGATGCTTCGGCGACGCGAGCGACCACCAACGCCAGAAGCACCGGACACCGGATGGACCACAGAAACGGGAAATCCCGAGGGAGCGTTGGCCGAAGCCTCAACCCTCTCGGGATTCCCTTATCGGACCTGCCTTGCGGCCTGACCGATATACCTTCCCCGGCCGAAACCGAGGTCAGCTTGGTCGTTCCGTCCACCACCGGAGCCCGAAGGCTCGATGCCGGCGCCCCCCCGAAGGGGAACAACTGCCACTCTTGCGAATAGCCGCTCTTCCAGACCCGTCCGTTGACCCTTGCGGGCCCTCGGACCCCAGCTGCCCTTGCGGGCTACCGGGTCCGCCGGATCAGTTTCCTTTTCCAGCGACTCAAACAATCTACGCTCTCGTTCGTTGCCGGGTCAAGCAGAATCCGTGGTTGGTTTTCGCGTCTTGCCATCTCGTTTTCGCGATCCGCCTCGAGAGCCCGGATTCGAGGCTCACGAGCCCAGTTGGGGCATGACGCGCTCGGCGAAGACCTCGATCGAATCACCCCATGCGGCGTCCCCGAAGTACGCGATCACATAGTCACATCCCGCCTCGGTGAACGGGCCGAGTTGCGAAACCACCTGATCCGGCGTGCCCACGACGTTCTCGAGGCGGTACTTCTCCAGACTGGTCCCGCGCTGGGCGGCGACCCGCTCCCCGACCACCGACAAGGCTGCCTCGTTGTCGGCGACGACCACTTCGGCGTGGTAAGTGCGGCCGATGGCATCGAAGTCGCGCCCAACCTCCTCGCAGTGCTTGGCGAGGATGTCCGACTTACGCCGGAACGTCTCGACGTCGCCGGCGAAATTCGAATAGTCGGCATGCTCGGCGACGAGACGCAGGGTGAGCCGTTCCCCTCCGCCGGCGATCCAGATAGGAGGATGTGGATCCTGGAGAGACTTCGGCTGGTTGATGGCGCCCTCGATGCGATAGTGCTCGCCCGCGAAGGAAGCCAGGTCGCTGGTCCACATGGCCTTGATGATCTCGACGGCCTCGCGGAGCTGAGCGATACGAACCGACGCTCTCGGGAAGTCGTAGCCGTAGGCGCGGTACTCCTGGTCGTACCAGCCGGCACCGATGCCGAACTCGAGGCGCCCCCCAGAGATGACGTCGACGTTGGCCGCCACCTTGGCGAGGTAGGACGGCGGGCGGTAGCTGTTGCAGGTGCACATCTGGCCCAACCGCACCGTTTCGGTGACGACGGCCAGTGCCGCCATGAGCGTCCACGCCTCGTGGGTCGGCTCTTGAGTAGGCCGCGGGATGGTGTGGAAGTGGTCGTACACCCACAGCGAGTCGTACCCGGCCCGCTCGATCCGTCGGGCCACGGCCCGGATCGACGACCATTGCTCGTCGATCCGCTGATCCTGGAGATCCATCTTCCAACCCTGGGGAACGAACGCTCCGAACCTCATCACACGCTCCTTCGCTCGCCGCCACCCCAGCCTACGACTGCGAACGCAGGGGTGGAGTGCGGAGAATCACCGGCTGCGGGCCCACAGCTTGGAGCCGGGGGAGGCGGGGCGCGGCGCCGACCCGGTGGCGAGACGGAAAAGGACCCCAGAAATGGCCCGAGGACGACCCAGTGAGCCGATCGGCTTGCGCCTCAGACCCTCTAGGCCGTCCTCTCGGACCACTTCCCTGTCCAGAGCCGAAGCCCCTTCCCGGGAAGTGCCGGTGTGACCGAAGCCACCCGGCACCCGCCACGACCGAAGTCCCAGCGAGGTGCGCAGCGACCCGAGAGCCGCTCCGCTCCGGACTTCCGGCGAACCGGGAATCCGGTTGTCTCGGTCCGCGAACCCGGCAGTCACCCACCGAATCCTTGCACCTCCCGAAGGAGGGGTGTCCCGAGACGCTCCCCTGTAAAGGTGGAGCCCCTGTATGGGAACTGCAAGCTACGGCACCGCGGCGAAACGAGTCAACCGAGATCCGTGGATGGTTTTCGCGGGGCTGCGATTCTTTTCCCCCTCTCCCAAGGCCGAGACTACACAGGTGTGATTCTGTCGGGTCGAGACCGTATAGTCGGCAGCACGATGACAAACGACGACGCGGTCACCGCCGCCACAACGCCCGTGCTGCTCGAAACGCTCTCCCCCAGCCGGGCCAGCGATTTCAAACACTGCCCCCAGCTCTTCGAGTTCAAGGCGATCGATCACATCGAGGTGCCACCAACGGTCTACCAGGCCCGGGGCACGACGGCCCACCTCGCCCTCCAGAGGCTCTTCGACCTCCCGGCCGCCGATCGCACTCCGGACCGGCTCTTCGACCTCTTCCGAGAAGCGTGGGCGGAGCTCAAGCCACAGGAGTTCGAAGGGCTCTTCGACGACGTCGAGGAAGAGCGGCAGTGGGGTGTCGAGAGCCTCGCCATCCTCGCCAACTACTTCGGGATCGAGGACCCATCCAGCTTCGAGCCCCTCGATCGCGAGCTCGACATGACCGAAGCGCTCGGCGACATGACGATCCGAGGCATCCTCGACCGTATGGAGGAAGGCGACGGCGGTCTCGTCATCACCGACTACAAGACCGGGAAGGCGCCCCCGGAACGCTATGCCATCCCGGCGTTCTTCGCCCTCAAGATCTACGCGTTGCTCATCCGCCGCCGCACCGGCCGGACCCCGGTCCGGCTCCGGCTCATGTACCTCAACGGCCCCACCGTCTACGAGATCCCGGTCGCCGACCATCAACTCGACGCCATGGAACGCCAACTCGAGGCCCTCTGGGAAGCCATCAACCGGGCGATCGCCACCGATGACTTCCCGACACGGACGGGGACCCTCTGCAAATGGTGCCAGTATCGCGACCTGTGTCCCGCCTTCGCCGTGGATTCGGCTGAGCCCTCGCCGCCGGACGCACCGGCGGGTCCATAGTCGCGGGCGCCATCGGCGGTCCCGCTAGGGTCTCGGCGATGATGCCCTCTGACGAGCACGAGCGTGGCCCGGCCGAGATGCTTCCCGAGGTTCTCGGCCACTACGACCGCTACGAGGAATCGGGACGGCTCGCTTCTGGGCTGGGACTGCTCGAACGCTTGCGCACCCAGGAGCTCTTGTTGCGCTTCCTGCCCGAGCCTCCGGCGCGCATCTACGACGTGGGCGGAGGCCCTGGTGTCTATGCCTCGTGGCTGGCGGGCGCCGGCTATGACGTGCATCTCGTCGATCCGGTGCGGCGCTACGCCGACCAGGCCCGCGAGGCCGCAAAGGAGAGGCGATTCTCGGTCGCCGTCGGCGATGCCAGGACGCTGCCGTTCCCGGACGAGTCGGCGGAGGCGCTGCTGCTGCTCGGCCCGCTCTACCACCTTCCGGAAGCGGCGGATCGGCGGCGTGCCTTGTCGGAGGCACATCGGGTGTTGCGCCCTGGTGGCGTGGTGGCGGCGGCTGGGATCAGCCGCTACGCGTCGGCGATCGACGGCCTCGATTCGGGCTTCGACGCGGACCCGGCGTTCCGTGCCATCGTCGCCGAGGACCTGGCAACCGGCCGGCACCACAACCCGACCGACGAGATCGCCTACTTCACGTCGGCCTTCTTTCACCGACCGGGTGAGTTGGCCGACGAGGTCTCCGCCGCGGGATTCTCGGCTGTCCGGGTGTACGCCGTGGAAGGTGTCGGGTGGGCTCCCACGGATCTCCAAGATCGCCTCGACGATTTGGAGCGGCGCCGGCTCCTCCTCGATCTCCTGCGCAGCCTCGAGACCGAGCAGGAACTGATGGGAGCGAGTCCTCACCTGCTCGCGATCGGTCTCCGCTGAACGAGCGCGACGGCATTACGCTGTCCTTTCGGCGCCCGCAGCGGAGCGAGGATGACGAACAGCGACCGGATCATCTATACGATCGGCCACGGCGACGAGAGCTTCGAGAACCTGGCAGCCCGCCTCGCCCCTTACATGGTTCAGACGATCGTCGACGTCCGCTCGATCCCCTACTCGCGGCATGCCCCCGACTTCTCGAAGAAGGAACTCCGCACCATCGCCGCCGAGCGGGGTTTCGGCTACCGGTGGCTGGGTGATCGCCTCGGTGGACGTCCCGCCCACCCGTCAGTCTCCGACAAGAACGGGAACCTCGACCCCGAGGCCCTGGCCCGATCCCCCGACGTGGCGGCGGCCCTCGCCGAGATCGACGGCCTGACGGCCGTATCCACGGTGACGCTTCTCTGCGCCGAGCTCTCGCCCGATCGCTGCCACCGCTCACTGCTGGTGGCGCCCGTGCTGGAGGCACGCGGCTACCGCGTGATGCACATCCTCGGCGACGGCTCGGTGGAGGCACACCAGCCGACCCTCGGCTTGTGAGCATGTCGCATCCAATCGATACGGTGGTGGCATGGAGAGTGCCACGGTGAGCAGCGCCGCTCCGGTCGCCGAACATCGGATCGATCCGGATGAGTGGCCTGAGGCGATCGCCAACTGCGACGGCCCTCAGATCGTCGTCGGAGGGCCGGGAACCGGCAAGACCGAGTTCCTGGTTCGTCGCTGCATCCACCTGCTCACCGACGAGGCGGTCCCCGCCGAGCAGATCCTGGTGCTGGGATTCGCACGACGAGGTGTCACCGAGCTGACGGGCCGGGTCCGCGAACGCCTCGACCGTTCCGTCTCGTCACTCGACGTCGCCACGTTCCATTCGTTCGCCACTCGCCTCCTCGAATCTCACGTCGAGCGCTCCCGATGGGATCAGCCGCCGCAGATCCTCACCGGGCCCGAACAGGTGGCCCTCGTCCACGAGCTGCTCTCCAGCAGCGACCCGGCGAGCTGGTCTGTAGGCGTGCGCGACCTCCTCGGCTCGCAGACCTTTGCCCGCGAGGTCACCGATTTCATCCTCCGAGCCTCCGAGCAGCTCCTCGACGACGAGTCGCTGGCACCGTTGGCGGCCGAGCGCGACGTGTGGCGCGGCCTGCCGGGCTTCCTCTCCCGCTACCACCATGAGCTACGGGCACGAGGGCGCATCGACTACGGGTCGCTGATCGCCGAGGCGATCCGCCTCCTCGATGACCCCACAGTCGTTGGTGGCTTCGCCGAGCAGCCCCGCCATCTCCTCGTCGACGAGTACCAGGACACCACCGTGGCACAGGTGCGGCTACTCGAACGGCTCAGCCGCCCTCATCGGAACCTCACCGTCGCTGCCGATCCGTACCAGTCGGTCTACAGCTTCCGTGGCGCCACCTACCTCAACGTCGCCTCGTTTCCCGATGACTTCCCGTCCCCGAGCGGATCGCCTGCACAACGGCTCGTGCTGACGACGTCGTTCCGCACTCCCCAGCGGATTCTCGACGCCGCGGTCCGGGTGACATCCGGGGAGCTCCCCGGCGCCGCCGGTCCCGTGGTGCCGGCGCCGGGCGACGGTAGAGTCGACGTCTACCGGTTCGGCCAGCAGACCGAAGAGGCGGAGTGGATCGCCGGCGAGGTGCAGCGGCTCCATCTCACCGAGCAGATCCCCTTCGGGAGCATGGCGGTGTTCGTGCGCAGCAAGCGACGGTTCCTTCCCGATCTGTCCCGTTCGCTGGAGCGGCGACACATCCCGCACGACCTTCCCGATTCCCGCCTGGCAGATCAGCCGGCGGTTCGCTTCGTGCTCGACGCGGTGGTCGCCGCCACCGGGTGCGAAGGAGCGTGGGCGATCCCGAGGGCGGTGCGCCGCATCCTGCTGGGACCTCTCTTCGCACTCCCTCTCGGCACGATGCGGGACATCGAGCGGCGCTTGGCGCGTGGCAGGGAAACCTGGCAGGAGGCGATCGGCGACCTCGTCGACGAATCGGACGAGCTCGTCGCGTTGCTCGACGACCCGTCGTGGGCGGACACGGTTCCCGCCAGCGACGGCTTCTGGAAACTGTGGTCGCGCCTCCCCCAGATCCGGAAGGTGATCAACGACCCCGACCGCGCCGGTGAGCGAGCCGACTGGAGCTCGCTCGCCCAGGTGCTCGCCCGGTGGAATGAGAGGAACCCGGCTGCGACGTTGCTCGACTACCGGCGCCTCACCGAGGAGGAGGACTTCGAGGCTCGCCCGCTCTTGAGCTACCGGCGGCCCCAACGGGACCGCCTCACCCTCACGACGCTTCACCAATGCAAAGGGCTCGAGTTCGACATCGTGTTCATCGCCGACGCGGTTGAAGGGGTGTTCCCCGATCTGAGAGCTCGCGATTCGCTGCTCGGGGTGCGCCACCTCCTCCCCCACGTGCCGGGTGACTCCGCCGGCTATCGGGCCTTCCGTCTCCAGGAAGAGCGCCGCCTGGCGTACACGGCCATGACGCGAGCGCGACGCGCAGTGGTGTGGACCGCCACCGCCACCGGATTCGACGAGGGGCAAGGGATCCCGAGCCGCTTCTTGGCCCTCGTCGCCGGAACCTCCACCGTCGCAGAGGCAGCCGGGCGACCCCCGGCTGCGAAGGTGCCGGCGACTCCCCGCGAGGCAGAGACGATGCTGCGACACCTCGTCGCCGATCCGGGAGCCGGCGGCCCGGTCCGCCTGGCGGCGCTCACGGCGCTGGTCGAGGGCGAGACATGGGGTCTCCGGTCCCCGCAGCACCTCTCGGGAGCGCGACGGCGCGGGTCGAACAGAGGCCTGGTCGGCCCCACCCTCGTCCTGTCTCCCAGCCAAGCCGAGTCCTACGCACGCTGTCCCCGCCGTTACGCACTGGAGCGGCGCCTCCACGTCGGCGACGAGTCGAGCGTCTACGCCGAGCTCGGCAATCTGGTCCACCGAGTGCTGGAGAGCACCGAGCGCATCGCCCTCGAGCAGGGTCACGCTCACGGCACGGTCGACGATGCGCTGGCCTCACTGGCGGAGTGCTTCGATCCCGAGCCATTCGGTGGGGGCCCCTTCGCCACCGCCTGGCGCCACCGCGCCGAGGAAGCGCTCCGCCGCCTCTATCGCATGTGGCCGTCCTCCGGCCACGTCGTCGACGTCGAGCGCACCGTGCGCCTCGACCTGGGCGCGGTGCCCTGGACGGGAAGAATCGATCGTGTCGAGCGCATCGACGAGGGAGTGAAGATCGTCGACTACAAGACCACCCGCAAGGTGCCGTCGCAGAAAGAAATCGCCGGCTCGCTCCAACTCGGGTTCTACCTGCTGGCCGCCGCCGCCGATCCCGAGATCGCCGCCCTTGGACCGATCGTCGCCGCGGAGATGTGGTACCCGGCCAACGACACCAAGACGAAGATCTCCACCCGTGCCTTCTCCCTCGACCGGCTCGCCGAGGTCGAGGCGCGACTCGTCGAGATCGCCGCCGGGATCACCGCAGAGGACTGGTCCACGCAGATAGGGCCTGAGTGCGCTCGGTGCCCGGTCCGCGAGGTGTGCCCGGAGTGGCCCGAAGGCGGGGAGGCGTTCACATGAGTACGCCCTTCGTCCCGTCGGCCGAGCAGCAACAGGTCATCGATCATCCCTCCGAACCGCTCCGGGTCGTCGCCGGCGCCGGAACCGGGAAGACCACCACCATCGTGCACAGGCTGCGTGCCGTCGTGGCCGCGGGCCTCGAGCCCGAGCAAGCCATCGGCATCACCTTCACCAACAAGGCTGCCGAGGAGCTGGCCGACGGCCTGCGCCGTGAGCTCCCCGTCCACGCCGCCCAGGGCCGGGAGGTCGAGGTGACCACCTACCACGGCTTCGCCTACTCGATCCTCCAGGAGTTCGGAGCCGCCGTCGGTGTCGAGCGCGACTCGCCGATCATCGGCCCCGGCCACGTGCGCCAGCTCCTCTTGGAGTGCGTTGCCGCCGAGGAGTTCGACTCTCTCGACCTCACCTCGCCGCCCAGCCGCGTCAACGAGGCCGCGACGCTGGCGGGCCAGCTGGCGCGCAATCTGCGGACCGCCGACGATGTGAAGCCGGACCCGGCGGGAGCAGGCGATGAGGTGCAGGCCCGGCGCGCCGAGCTGCTACGGGTGGTCTCGGCGTTCGACCGCACCAAGCGGCGCCTCGGCGTCATCGACTACGGCGACCTGATTCTCTTCGCCCACCGGCTCGTCTCCACCCACCCACCACTGGCGGAGCACATCCGGGACCGCTACCGGCTCGTGCTCCTCGACGAGTACCAGGACACCGACCCCGCGCAGCGGGAGCTGCTGCGCTGCCTGTTCGGCGATGGCTTCTCGGTCACCGCCGTCGGCGACGTCGACCAAATGATCTACGAGTGGAGAGGTGCCTCGCTGGCGAACTTCACGGCGTTTCCCATCCACTTCCCGACCGCCGACGGCGACCCGGCAACCACCCTGCCGCTCACCCGCAACCGTCGGTCGGGCCCCCGGGTCCTCGAACTCGCCCACCGCATCCGCGCCGAGATTCACGGAAGGGAACCCGAAAACCGCCTGCGATGCCTGCAGGACGCTCCCGACGACGTGATTCGCGCCGGCTACTTCCGCACCGCCGTCGCCGAGGCGACCTGGATCGCCGAGGAGATCCGGCGCCTCCACGACGAGGAAGGGGTGGCCTGGCGCGACATGGCGGCACTGTTCCGCAAGAACCGGCAGATCACGCTGGTACGAGATGCGCTGGACGCCGAGGGAGTGCCCTTCGAGGTGGCCTCGCTGGGAGGGCTGCTGAGTGTTCCCGACGTTGCAAACCTCCATGCCTGGCTTCGCATCATCGGACGGCCGGACGAATCGCCGGCGCTGCTGCGCATCCTGCTCGGCGAGCGTTACCGGCTCGGCTTCGCCGACGTCGCCCCCCTCGCCGGGTGGCGACGCCGCCAAGAGCGAGACGACGCCGACGACGATGGTCCAGGATGGCCGCTGGTCGAGGCGATCGACCGGCTCGACGACGTTCCAGACCTCGACCCGGAAGCCCGGGCACGCCTCACCGAGTTCCGTGACCTCTACCGCGAGTTCCTCCGTGTTGCCCAGGGCGTCTCGCTCGTCCAGCTCTGCCGGCGCATCCTCGACGGTACCGAGACCTGGGCCGAGGTAGAGGCCAGAGAACCGGCGGCGGCCCTGACCGCCCGGCTCAATCTCTACCGGTTCCTCGATCTCGCCGAGGAGTGGAGCCCGCTCCGAGGCAGGCCATCACTCGAAGCGTTCCTGGGATACCTCGACATCCTCGCCGACGAGCGGGCAACCGACGAGCTCGACACAGCGCGGGTGGGCGGAGAGAACGCGGTGTCCCTCCTCACCGTGCATCGGGCCAAGGGTCTCGAATGGGACACGGTCTTCCTTCCCGCCGTCTCTTTCGGCACGTTCCCGGCCCAATCCCGAAAACACGATGATCCGTCCCGCTTCCCCTGCTCGCTCCCCTACGACCTCCGCCTCGATGCGGCAGCCACGCCGGCCCTGCTCGGAACCGATCTGGAGCGGACCGAGGAGCTGAGAGAACGCGATCGCGTCCAGGAATGGCGCGCCGCGTACGTGGCTGTCACTCGCGCCAAGCGCCGCCTCTACCTCACGGGGGCACACTGGTACACGACCGGCACCCGCCCCCGTCCCCCGAGCCCCCTGTTCGAGATTGCGTCGAACATGCCCGAGGTCGAGGTGTTCCGGATGGAGACCGACCCGGGTGAGCCGCCCGAGCGGCTCGCCATTCCCACGCTCACCGGTGCCCCCGATCCCGTCTTCGCCGACGGATGGGCCGCCGAGCTGCGCGCCGCCATGGCGGATCCCGGCATTCTCCGCGCCCAAGCCGCCGACCAGGCCCCGGCGTACGATGACGCGATGAAGCAGCTTCGCTTCACGCTCGATGGCTTGCCGCGTCCCCCGGAGTCATCCGACGAGCCGGCAGAGCCCGATGTCTCAGTCACGGCTCTGGTGGCGCTCGCCTCCTGCCCCAAGCGGTTCTACTGGAGCGAGATCGAACCCATGCCGCGTCGGCGGGCACCCTGGCTGCGCCGTGGAATCCAGGTTCACCGGCGCATCGAGCTGCACAACCGCGGCCGCATGGCCCTCGATGAGATCACCGACGATCTCTACGACCTGGCAGCGGATGAAGGCGAGGCCGTAGCGTCCGTTGGGAACGCCTTCGACACCTTCCGGCGCTCGAGATTCGCCACCACTCGCCCTCGTTTCGTAGAAACCCCCATCGATCTGCGTTTCCCGTCCGGCCGGGTCCGGGGCCGCATCGACGCCATCTACGAGCCCGAGCCCGGCAATTGGGAGATCGTCGACTTCAAATCCGGTGGGCCGAGTGAGGACCCGGCGGCCATCGTGCAGCTCCAGGCCTACGCCGTCGCAGCCGCCGACGGCGCGGTGTCAACAGACCACCCGACGCAACTCCGGGTGGCGTTCGTGTACCTGGGAGGAGCCGATATGGTCGAAGTGGGAAACGACGTGGACGAAGCCTGGCTCGAGCAGGCACACCTCCGTCTCGACGGTCTCATCCAGGCAACGACGGGCGACGACTTCGATCCCCGCCCGTCGCCATCGTGCCGTCGCTGCGATTTCCTGCCGATCTGTGAGCCGGGCCGGGACTTCGTCGCCTCTGAGCCTTGACGCTCGCGAGTCAGTGAACTCGGCCGCCGGCCACGTCCAGCACCAGCGTCACCGGGCCGTCGTTGACCAGTTCGACGTCCATCATGGCTCCGAAGCGCCCGGAGGCGACGGCGACATCGCCCTCGCCGAGCATGTCGCACAGCGTGTCCACCAGGGGTGCTGCGATCTCAGGCGGGGCGGCATCAGCGAACGATGGCCTGCGGCCCTTGCGGGCGTCCGCCAGCAGCGTGAACTGGCTGACGACGAGCACTCCACCACCACTGTCGACGACCGAACGGTTCAATCGGCCTTCATCGTCACTGAAGATGCGGAGGCCGAGCAGCTTGTCGACGAGGGCGCGGGCTTCGCGTTCCGTGTCGTCGTGGCTGATGCCGACCAGCACCAGCAGGCCGGGCCCGACCTCACCGACCGTTTCGCCGTCCACCGTGACGGACGCCCGCCTCACTCGCTGCACAACCGCTCGCATCGCATCCTTCCGACAACGCGGTGAATCTAGGCCACTCTGGCGCTCAAGACTCCCGGCGCTCGAGGAACTCGTGGAACCGGGGAGCGGTGTAGTAGTACTCGCCCTGTCGGAGCCGGTACAAGACACCTGCCGCCACCATACGGCGGAACAGCATGTCGATGTTCCCAGCCGAGCGTTGTGAATGCTCCGCCAGATCCTCCACACGCAGAGGAGGGTAAGGGCATTCGGCCGAGGCAATGAGCACGCCACGCTCGGCCGAAGTGAGGATGCGCACTCTCGGCTCGTAGAACTCGACATCGAGGCGTTCCTGGACTCTGGGCTCCGCCTTCTCGAACAGCTCGATCTTCATCCGTTGGATGTCCCCGTAGAGGCGCGGCACCTCCCACAGCTCGGTCCCCCACACCTGGATGAAATTCGGATATCCCTCGGTTTGGGCCACCACCTTGTCAACCAAGTCTGCGTCCATCATGATTCCCGTGCCATCGAGCGGCCGCTCCAGCGCCTCGCGCGATGCCGAGCCATCGAGTGGCCCGAGCACCTCGCCTCGGAACATGTTCTCGTCGTAGCCCCGTGCCTGGCGGAGCTGGGCGAGCAAGTGCGGCAGCCCCGAGACCACCAGGGCAATGGGAACCATCTGCCGTTGCAGCGTCAGCACCGCCGACATGAGCACCGAGAGGGCGGCGGGCCGTTCCAGCACGTGGGCCTCGTCCATCAGTATCGCCAAGCCGGCACGGCCGTGTTCGGTCACCCCGACTGTGGCGTCGTAGAGCACTCTCGCCAGCTCAACGTCGTGATCCGAGCCGCCCGGCTCGAGATCGGCCTTGACGTCCTCGAAATCGGCCTCAACCTTCGCCATCGGCGCGCCGAGCGCAGCCGCAGCGCTGCCGGTCCTCTCCGGCCGAGACATACGATCGCCAACTCGCTGACACGCAATCGATATCACCGAAACGATGCCGTCGGGCGTGTCGTACCGGTGCTCCAGATCCACCCGGCCGACGGCCCACCCCTCATCCGCTGCAACACGTTCGAACTCGCCGAGAAGCACCGACTTGCCGACCCCGCGCAGGCCGGTGACGCGCACATTGGCCGGGGAACTCGGAGCTTCGCGCAAGGCTGCCTGAAGACGACGGACCTCTCCGTCGCGCCCCGCAAGGTGCAGCGGGGCCACTCCAACCCCCGGCCGGTAAGGGTTCCTCCCCGGCATGGGACTCATTACTGCTCCTCACAATGGAGACAACAGTGATTACACGGTATCAGTATCGGCAGTTCGGGCGCCGACCCAAGGAGGTCAATTTCAAATTACCCACCCAAAAACCTCAATGAAAGCGGTCACAATCGCTCCTGCAATGAGAATCCCCAGGAAGATCAACGGAATTGCCCTACGCTTTGGCACTCGAAACACGACCGCGGCCAGCGAGCCGCTCCACGCCCCGGTCACAGGCAGAGGTATCGCGACGAACGTCACGAGGGCGATGTCCCGCAGTCTCTCGAAGCGGGCCGAGTGGCGCCGCTCGGAGTAGTTGTGGAGCCGCTCGAGGAACCGATGCAGGGCCCCCCAGTGTCGCTCTGCCCAACTGGTGAAGGGCGGCAGCAACCACAGAATGATCGGCACCGGGATGGCATTGCCGACGACCGACCAGGCGAACGCCGGCCACGGTGCCATCCCGAGGATCTCCCTGGCAAAGGGAAGCGCTCCGCGGAGCTCGATAATCGGCACCATCGCCAACAGCACGACCGCCATCGGCTCGGGCAAGGGCAACGACTGCACCCAGTCGCGAATGCTTTCGGTCATTGGACGCGCAAATGGCGCGATCGAGGCGCGAGCGGGATCGCGGGAACCCGCTTGCGGCGAGAAGCCAGGATGGCGTCGGCAACCGCGGCGGCAGGTACCCGGTACTCGCCGCGGGCTATCGCGGTCTTCAATGATTCCAGACGCTTCATCCTGTCGGCCTCCTGCCGATCGCTGTCCTGCTCAGAGGTATCGGCATTCGGCCGACATTTCCTTGAGTTGACGTTCACATCGCCTCTCCGCCCCGAGTCGCCTGCCGCCACCGCGGCTCCTCGTCCTCGCTCCGCTCGGTGAGCCTAGTTGTCGGCTCGCCGTGCGATGGGCCGGCGGGCGTCACCTGTCCCGAAACTCGCCGACCTGTTCCGGGCTGGGCTTGCGGGGCGGCAAGAGGAGCCGGAATACGATCGGTGACAGCAACGCGGTCACCCCCACCAACAGAATGGCACCGGCCTCCAGGCCCTCGTCGATGACGTCGAGGTCCACCCCGAGCTCGGCGAGAGCGATGATGACGCTCAGCTGGCCCGCCAGCAGCACGCCCGACGCCAGTGCCTGACGGAGAGAGAGGCCGCGCACGATGAGCAGCAGACTCGCGATCAGCTTGGCGGCCACCGCCACTGCGATCAACCCGAGAGCCCTCCTCAAGACCGAGCGGTCGCCCAGCTCCCCGAGCGGGAATCGGGCCCCGACCCCAATGAAGAACACCGGGACGAAGAATCCGTAGGCGAAGCCGGTCAGGCGCGCTTCGAGCTGGCCGGTGTCGCGGAACACGTAGGCGAAGAGGGCACCGGCGAGGAACGCCCCGAGGATGCCCTCGACGTTGAGCAAGAGAGAGATCCCGACGAAGACGAACATCATCGCCAGGCTCGCCCTGATCCCCATCTCATCTGGGTCGTGGGCGGCAAACAGGCCCTCGAAACGCTCCGGATACCACCAGGCGAGGCGTCGGATGGCCACCAGGAGCACGGCCATGATGACGAACAGCGCAGGAACCCCGAGGAGGCGCCACGAGACACCGGACTCGTGCCAGACGCCGAATACCACGATGGCGGCAGCCGAGAGGAACTCGGCGAGCACGGCGGCCACGATCGTGAGCTGGCCGAGCCGGGACCCGGTTACGCCGGTCGATCTCAGTGCCGGGATCACGATCCCCAGCGACGCCGCCGAGGTGAGCAACGTGAGGAAGACCCGCTGGCTCATCGAGTCGGTGCCGACGATGCCGAACCCGAGCCAGATCGCTGCGATCACCACCGCGTAGAGGACGAGCCCCGTCGTGATCGGCCCTCTCCCCTGCCGCTCCAGGCGCTCGAAATCCACCTCGAATCCGGCCAGGAACATCAACAGGAGCAGGCCGAGACCGGCCAGCACCTCGATGAATGCAAAATCCCTGGTGCCGACCCGGAAGATGTTGAGCACCTCCGGCCCCAGCACGAGGCCGTACACGATCTCGAGTACGACGGCCGGCATCCGCAGTCGGCGCGCGATGATCGGCAGCGTGAAGGCGCCGATACCGATGAGCAGGAAACCCGATGCGCTCGGCAATCCGGACGGCTCGACGGCGAGCACGAGAGTCATCGATCCGCCGGGACCAGCAGCACCGAGCAGGCCGCCCGCCGCACCAGGTGGGCGGCAACGCCGAGGCGCCAGGGTGTCACCGGCAGTTTGGGCATGCCGATGACGAGTAAGCCGGCGCTGGCCGCCATCTCGTCCATCACCCGGATTGGGTTGCCGCGGCGAAGATGGCGGCGTACGTCGACGCCCTGCACGGCCGCTTCCTCGCGCAACCAGGCTGCCGCTCGTCGCGCCTCCTCCACCGCGGCGGCGGATCCTCCGGCGAAAGCGGGCGCCACCACCGCCACCCCGTTGACCTCCCCACCGGCGGCCTGCGCGATGTCGATGGCGGCCCGTCCGGCGATCTCGCCAACGACGGTGCGGCGGGCCGGCACGAGAATGCGGCTGTAGGGATGGGTGCCGCGGGAGACGAGCACGGGCACGCCGCCGGCGCCGTAGGTGTTGATGAGCTTGGCGACTCGCGTCCGGCCGCGAAGCCCACCGCTAGCGGGTGCCGGCACGACCACCACCCCGATGCTCTCCTCTTTGATGAGATCCAACAGCGCCTCGTCACGGGATCGAGTTCGGGCCCTCAGCTCCACGTCGACGCCGGGGATTCCCTCCACCCGTTCGACGAGGTCGACCATCTCGGCTGCCCGTTCCGCATCCTGCTCCATGTCGGGATCGGGGAAGACCACGATCAGTGACTCGGCGGCCGAGCCGTGCACCAGGTTGGCGGCCTCGGCCACGGTCCCGGTCATGTCCTCAGCTCGATCGAGGGCCACGACAGCCCGGTGGCCGAAGTCGTAGGGGAACCGCGATTCGCCGGCCGTGAAGGTCTTGATGAGCGTCGCGTAGTCGGAGGCGGCGCCCACGACGGTGACCCGATCGCCCGCTTCGAGCAGGGTGTCACCGTGGGGGACGATGAGTCCGTCTCCTCGCATCACCGCCGCCACCACCCAGGTCTCTGCATAGAGATCGCGCAGGCGCTTGCCCCTCACCGCCGCGTCGGGCGAAATGACGAACTCGATCGCCTCAGCTCTTCCGTCCGCGAAGGTCGTCGACGCCACACGGCGGGGATCGATGGCTGCTTCGAGCCGGCGGGCGGTGAGCTGGTGGGGAGCGAACGCGGGAACCTGGATCGCCCGGTAGTCGGGCAGGCGGGACGGATCGGCCGCCACCGCCAGCACCCGCAGCAGACCTGCCTCGTGGGCGATGCGGGCCGCCTCGAGGTTCACGTCGTCGTCGAAGGTCGCCGCCACCAGGGCATCGGCGTCGTCCAACCCGGCCCGGCGCAGCACCAGTGCGCTCGAGCCGTCGCCAACGACCGGCATGAAGTTGCGGATGCCGGAAGCCGCCTCGAGGTGCGACTCGTCGGTGTCCACCAGGACCACGGCGTCCCACAGTTTCCCGAGCCGCTGCAGCAACTCGCGAGCGGTGCCACCTGCTCCCACGATGATGATCTTCATCGCCGCCTCCTCACCGGGGTCATCGCAGACACTGGTTGAGCCCGCGCCGCAGGTAGGAGCCGTGGCCGGTGCCGCCGGTGAAGGCCTCACCATCGACGATGACCCGGCCCCGCAACATGACCTTCTCGAACCTCCCGGCCAGCTCCATCCCCTCGAAGCACGAGTAGTCGACGTTCATGTGGTGGGTGGTCGACGAGATGACGTACGAACCCTCCGGATCGGCGACGACCAGGTCGGCGTCGGCTCCCACCTCGATCGTGCCCTTCTTGGGGTAGAGCCCGAACATCTTGGCCGGGGTGGTGGCACCGACATCGACCATGCGGTTCAGGTCGAGGCGCCGCTCCCCCACGGCGGCGTGGAAGAGGAGCTGGTAACGGTGCTCAACAACGGGAAGGCCGTTGGGGATCTTCGTGAAGTCGTCGATGCCGAGTTCTTTCTGACCCGCGAAATCAAAGGGACAGTGGTCGGTTGCGACCACCTGGAGGTCGTCGTCGGCGAGCCCTCGCCACAGGGTCTCCTGATGCCCCTGGGAGCGGTCACGCAAGGGAGGGGAACAGACGAACTTGGCTCCCTCGAACCCTTGATCGAGCAGGGATTGGTCGAGGAAGAGGTACTGGGGACAGGTCTCGCCGAAGACGTTGAGGCCGATACGGCGGGCAGCGGCGACCTCGGCCACGACCTCGCCGGCGCTGATGTGCACGATGTACAGCGGAACCCCAGTCAGCTCGGCGAGGGCGATCACCCGGTGGGCCGCCTCCCCTTCCAGCGACGAGGGTCGGGTGAGGGCGTGGAAGATCGGGGCGGTGTCGCCCCTCGCCACCGCCTGGGAACGGAGCAGGTCGATGACGCTGCCGTTCTCGGCGTGCATGAGGACGGTGGAGCCGTTGGCGGCGGCCCACTGCATCACCCGGGTGATCTCCCCGTCGGTCGAGTAGTAGACGCCGGGATAGGCGGTAAAGAGCTTGTAGGAGGTGACACCCTCGGCGAGCACGAGGTCGAGATCGGCCAGCGTCTGCTCATTGACGTCGCCGACGATCTGGTGGAACCCGAAGTCGATGGCACAGTGACCCTCGGCCTTCGCCATCGTCTGTTCGAAGCTCCCCATGAGAGGGTCGCCCTTCATCTGGATCGGGAAGTCGATGAGGGTGGTGTTCCCACCGAAGGCGGCTGCCACCGAGCCGGTCTCGAAGGTGTCCTTGGAGGTGGCCTCGCCGAAGGGGATCTCCATGTGGGTGTGGGCGTCGATGCCGCCGGGCAGCACGAGCTTGCCGGTGGCGTCGATCATGAGATCGGCCTCGACTGAAGGGGAATCTGGCGCGAGCAGGGCCGCGATCGTCTCGCCCTCGACGAGGACATCGAGGCGCCGGCTGCCGTCTGCGGAGACGACGGTGCCCCCGTGAACGAGCGTGCGTGCCACCTCGGCTCCTCTCCTTCGACGTGCTCGGATCCCCGGAAACGACGTGCCGCTCGACCCTCTCGGCGCTGACTCTACCGGTAGGCGGGATCGGGCGCTTTGGTGGAGCAGGCGCCGGCGCGAATCGGGCGGCAGGGACGCCCGGCCACACCACGATGTCCGCCCGAGCTACTCCTCGGCGGCGAGTTTGCCGATCGCCGCATCGAGGCGGGCCACCCCGTCGGGGTTCTCCGGGAGCGGGTCGGCGGATTCCATCGCCGGGAGGATCGATCGCTGCAGCAGCTCGTAGGGCACGAAGAACTGCTCCTCCGCCAATTCGCTAGTGAACACGACGACGGCGTCCTGCTCGGGGAGGACAACGATGTACTGGCCGGCGTAGCCCAATGCCATGAAGTAGCCATCGTCCTCGACCCACCACTGGTAGCCGTAGCCGTCCATCAGGGTCTCGGCGGGGATGTGCTCGCGGGTGGCGGTGGCGACCCACTCGGCAGGCACGATCTGCTCGCCGTCCCACACTCCGCCGTGGAGGTAGAGGGAGCCGAGTTTCGCCATGTCGTGCGGCAGCAGGCTCATCTCCCCCCATCCGATGGAGACGTCCTCGGGGGATTGCGGCCAGGTGTAGTCGGTGATCCCCAGCGGCCCGAACAGGTGCTCGGTGACGTACTCCTCAGCCGTCATGCCCGTCGCTCGCTGCAACGCCGAGCTGAGCAGGTACGAGGCGGTGTTGCTGTAGTCGAAGCGGGTTCCCGGCTCGGCGATCATCGGGAAGCTGAGAGCATTGAGCGTCCAGTCGTCGGTGCGCGCCATCTCGTGGATGCCTCGCCACCGGTAGAGGTAAGAGTCATGGGAATCCATTCCCGTGGCCATCGTGAGCACATGTTCGAGCGTCATCGTTTCCTTGGCAGCGTCGACGTTGTCGGGAGCAACGTCCCCGAAGAGATCGAGGAACGGCACGTCGACGCCGGCGATGGCGCCTTCCTCGATGGCGATACCGATCAGAGTCGAGACAACGCTCTTGGTGCAGGAGTGGACAACGTGTCGGATCTCCAGCCGGTAGGGAACGACGGAGGCGTCGAGGACGATCGACCCGTGCCGGATGACGGTGACACTGTTGATGTCGTGGCCGGCCTCGTCGATCTCCTCGAGCATCTCGGCGAGCAGCACCGAGTCGACCCCCTGCTCCTCGGGTGTGGAGACCGGCCAGGGCGAATCGTCGCCGGCGCCCGGCGACGGCCAGCCGCGCAGCACGAGGGCGAACACCAACGCCGTCGCCAGCGTCGGGAGCACGCCGGTCACCAATATCCGCCTCGGAGAACCCTTCATGTGTTCAGCCTAAAACGCCCGGCTCGGCACCGACAGGTGCCCCGGCTCGTTATAGCAGCGCCACGCCGCATTGGGTCGGAGGTCGGCATCCCAGGCGGCCGGTAGGGTTACACGCTGTGACCGACCCACTCGTCTCCGCCCGCGCCCTCACCAAGCGCTTCGACGACTTTGTCGCGGTCGACGCCATCGACTTCGACGTCCACCCCGGCGAGGCGTTCGGGTTCCTCGGCCCCAACGGGGCTGGGAAGAGCTCGACCATGCGCATGATCGGGGCGGTCTCCCCCGTCACCGAGGGCACCCTCACCGTGCTTGGCCTCGACCCGGATCGCGACGGCGCCGCCATCCGCGCCCGCCTCGGGGTCGTGCCCCAGGAGAACAACCTCGACACCGAGCTGCCGGTAGAGGAGAACCTGCTGGTCTACGGTCGCTACTTCGACCTTCCCCGGGCCGTCATCCGGGAGCGCATCGACGAGCTACTGGCGTTCGCCGAGCTGACCGAGCGGCGCCGGGACCTCGTCGACCACCTGTCGGGCGGGATGAAGCGCCGGCTCACCATCGCACGGGCACTCATCAACCAGCCTGACCTGATCCTGCTCGACGAGCCGACCACCGGCCTCGACCCCCAGGCCCGCCACGTGCTGTGGGACCGCCTCTACCGGCTCAAGCAGCGCGGGGCAACGCTGATCATCACCACCCACTACATGGACGAGGCCGAGCAGCTCTGCGACCGGCTGGTGGTGATGGACAAGGGCGCAATCGCCGCCCGGGGCTCCCCTCGCGAGCTCATCGCCCACTACGCCACCCGCGAGGTGGTGGAGCTTCGCTTCGCCATCGGCAGTCAGGAGGGCGCCGTCGACCGGCTCGAAGGGCTCGGCAAGCGCATCGAGGTCCTCCCGGACCGGGTGCTGGTCTCCACCGACGACGGGGACCGCACCGTCGCCGACGTGGCCGAGCGCGGCCTGAACCCGGCGTCGGTGGTGGTGCGTCGCAGCACCCTCGAGGACGTGTTCCTCCGGCTGACGGGCCGGAGGCTGATCGACTGATGACCGCACCCGCCGTCCGGTACCTCGAGTCTCGGGCTCTCGTCTACCGCCGTACCTGGCGTGGGAGCGCCATCTCGACGTTTCTCAATCCGGTGCTCTACCTGACAGCAATGGGGATGGGACTGGGCACCCTGGTCGACCGCGGCGCAGGAACAGTGACGCTCGAGGGCATGGCATATCTCACGTTCCTGGCGCCCGGCCTGCTCGCAGCCACCGCCATGCAGACCAGCGCCGGGGACGCCTCGTATCCGGTGATGGCCGGCATCAAGTGGGCACGTACCTACGAAGCCACCCTCGCTTCCCCCATCGGGGTGAACGATCTCGTCCTCGGCCACCTCGCCTGGGTGATGGTACGACTGACGGTCACGTCACTCGTGTTCGTCTTGGTAATGGCGATGTTCGGGGCGGCCTCGTTCGGGTCTGGGCTGCTGGCGGTGGGACCCGCCGTGCTCACCGGGATGGCCTTCGCCGGGGTCATCACCGCCTACACATCGAGGCTGCACGACCCCCAGGGCCTGGCGGCCCTCTTCCGGTTCGGCATCGTCCCCATGTTCCTGTTCTCCGGCACCTTCTTCCCCATCACCGAGTTGCCCGGCTGGATGCACCCGGTCGCCTACGCCACTCCGTTGTGGCACGGCGTCGAGCTGACCCGCCGGGTGGCCCTGGGTCTGGAGACGACCGTCGCCCCCGCGGTCCAGGTGGCGTACCTGGTGCTGTGGACCGTGGTGGGCGGGTGGCTGGCGATCCGGTTCCTGCATCGGAGGATGGTCTCGTGACCACCGGCACCCTCACCCGCGTGCTCCCTCCGCTGCGGATGGGGAGCAGGCGCGCCCTGTACCTGGTGGAGCGCAACCTCTATGTGTATCGCCAGTTCTGGGTGATCATCATCTCGGGCTTCTTCGAGCCGCTCTTCTACCTGCTATCGATCTCGGTGGGTATCGCCCGGCTGGTGGGCGACGTGGTGGGTCCCGACGGTCGAGCCGTGTCGTACGCCGCCTTCGCCGCTCCGGCGTTGCTGGCGGCGTCGGCGATGAACGGCGCCGTGTTCGAATCGACGATGAACATCTTCTTCAAGCTGAAGTACGGCAAGATCTACGACGCGGTGCTCGCCACCCCGGTGACCCCCGACGATGTCGCCGTTGGCGAGATCACCTGGTCGTTGATGCGGGGCGGGATCTACGCCGTCGGCTTCCTGGTGGTCATGGCGGTGATGGGCCTGGTGGAGTCCCCGTGGGGCCTGCTGGCGCTTCCTGCGGCCTTGCTGGTCGGCTTTGCCTTCGCCTCGGTCGGCATGGCCTGTAGCACCTTCATGCGCACTTGGCAGGATCTCGACCTGGTGACGCTGGTGACGCTGCCCCTGTTTCTGTTCTCGGCGACCTTCTTCCCACTCGAGATCTACCCGACCTGGCTCCAGGTGGTTGCACGCTTCTCGCCGCTGTATCACGGGGTCGAGTTGATCCGTGGGCTCACCCTCGGCATCCTCGACGTCACCATGGTCGGCCACGGCGCCTTCCTGCTCGTCATGGGCCTCGTCGGGCTGTCGATCGCCAGCCGCAGGATCGCCGGGCTGCTGCTCACGTAGGTGGCGCCGCGGCGGAATCGTCTCGGCCGGCTGTCCCGACGTGAGGGCTCTGCGCACCTCGATCGCGCCCTTTTCCCTCGAACCGAACCGGGGAAGAGCCATCCTCCCCGCCGTCGTGCACCAGGTCGTCGACGTGGGGCAGATCGCCTCGGGCGTAGCGCAGGGCCGCCTCGTCGACGCTGCGCTCGTCGGTGGCAACGACCTCGAGGCCCACCCTCTCAAGATTGGTCATCGCCGGAGCACCCATGCCTCCGGTGATGACCACCTGGCAATCGGCCACCAGCTGCGCCGCTCTCCGGCCGTGCCCCCGTTCGGTTCCCGCCCCCGGCTCGTGGCCCTCCTGCGCATGGGAACCCTGGCCCGGTCGCTTGGGCCGCATGTCACGAGCGATCACCTCTCCGTTCTCCACGGTGAGCACTACGAATTGACGGGCCATCCCATAGTGGCGGCTCACCCTCTTGCCGTTGTTCGACACCACTGCGATCTTCATTCACTCGTCTCCTCTCCAAGTGTGGGATCCTCGTGCTCCTCCTGTTCGACGCGGCGCCTCCGTGAGCCGCCGCGCCCTGCCCCGGGCGGGGACTCCTCTCCACAGCGGCAGCCACGACCCTTCCGCCGTCGCCCACCGTGGATGGGACAGGGCCAGGAGACGTCGGGGCGCTCCTCTACCTCGCCTCCGCCGATCTCCAGTGCCTTCCCGTTGACGAGGACGTCGGCAACGACCTTCCGGGCGGCCCCGAGCACCCGGGCGAACGTCGCCCGCGACACTCCCATGCGACGGGCCGCCTCCTCCTGGTAGAGGCCCTCGATGTCAGCGAGCCGCAGCGCTTCCAGACCGTCCAGGGTCAGGTGAGCGTGATCGAGCTGTGAACGTGGCACATCATCGGGCCGGAACGACCGGCCGCGAAGAGTCCCGGCGATTCTGCGCTCCGTGATGGGTCGAGGCATAGGGTAATGATCATATACTCAAAACGTGCAGGCTCCACGTTGCCCTTTCACGAATGGGCGGCGCCGGAGTCGCAGTCCCGCGACACGACTCCCCTCTCAGGCGCTGATCACCTTGGTGTCGCCGGTGGCCGGGTCGCGGTCCAGTTCGATGAGATCCTCCATGCGCTGGTGCATCTCAGGCACGTGGCTCACCACCACCACCAGCCGCTCGTCGGAATCGGCCACGAGCGCCTCGATCCCCTCCATCGCCAGATCGAGGTGCTCGGGGTCGAGGACTCCGAAGCCCTCGTCGAGGAAGAACGAGTCGAGCCGCCCCCCGGTGCGGGCCACCATCTCCGCCAGCGCCAGCGCCAGCGCCAGCGAGGCGATGAATGTCTCACCGCCGGACAGGCTGTCCGCCCTGCGAGTGGCGTCCGCCGCGGTGAGGTCCACGATGTCGAACACCCCGTCCTCGCTGAAGCGGTAGCGCCCCGCCGACAGGCGCTGGAAGTGGTCGCTGCCCAGCTCGGCGAGGTGGGCCCGCTCCTCGTCGAGCAGGAATCGCACGAACCGGGAGTCCGTCAAGTCGGCGGCGATGCGCCGGAACCGGTCGTGCTCGGAGGCGAGGGCATCGCGGGACGCCATCAGTTCATCGCTCGCCGCAACCTCGGCCTCGTCACGGCCCAGCTCTTTGGTCCACAGCTCGAGTTGGGCCCTCACCTCGGCCATCGAGGCCGCGTAGTCCCCCTCCACATCGTGGTCCGCAAGCAGCTCAGATCGCGCCTTCGCGGCATCGTCGGTACGCCGACCGGCGGCGTCCCGCCCCTGCTCCAGCTCGGTGATGGTCTCCTTCCACCGATCCTGCAGCCATTCCAGGGCGGCTCCCGCCGCGGCGGCTGAGTCGTCTTTCATCTCCAGGGACACGTCGAGGCGGGCGGCCATCTCCGCTAGCTCCACTCGCAGATGATCCATGGCCTTCTCGACGCCGTGCCCGTCGCGAATCGCCTGCTCGTGCTCGCCCCGAATCCGGCCAACTCCCTTGCGGGCTTCGCCGGCGGCTTCCTTCACCACCTGATACGCCTCACGACGGGCTTCAAGCATCGTCGCCGGGTCGCCCTCACCGAGCAATTCCCGAAACTCGGCGACAGTGACAGCGAGCGCCTCCTCAGCCCTCTCGCGCTCGGCGGCCGCCGCCGACACCTCCGCCTCCATACCGGTGGCAGCGCCCTGGATCGATTCCAATCGCTCGGCGGCGCCTTGCGCTTCAGCTGCCGCCGACGTGCGCTCCCGCACCACATGATCTTGGTCCCGCCGCGCCCGCTCCACCGCTGCCTCGGCCGAGTCGAGGTCTCCGGCTGCCGCGGCAGGGGGAACCACCCCCACCTCCTGAGTGCACACCGGGCACGGCTCGCCCACCGTCAGCCCGGCCCGCAGCACCTCGGCCATATTGGCGAGCTCGGCGGCGTGCAGCGCCGCCTGTGCCGCCGAGAGGGCGTCCGCTGTTGCCGCGGCCTGTTTCTCGATGCCTTCCAGCGCGATGCGGGCCGCTGCCAAGCGATCCTGCACCGCCGCCCGCTCCACTTCGATCTCTGTCGCCCGTGTCTGCAGCGCCTGCAACCGCTGCGCGGCGGCGTCGACTGGCTTCTGCTGCGCTTCGATGCTCGCCAGCAGCGAGTGTCCTCGACTGAGCGTGCCCTGGATCCCGCTCTCCTCGAACTCGGCGATGCGAGCATCGGCTTCAGCCGCCCGAGCCTGTGCTTCTTCGAGCGAATCGGCCAGCGCCTGACGCCGCTCGGACGCCTCGGCGGCAGTAGCCAGTAGCCGTGCGGTCACCTCCGGCTCCGGGAAGCGTTTGCGGAGCAGCCGCAGCTCGGTGAGGCGCTGCTCGCACCGTTTCACCTCCTCGGTGGCGGCGGCGAGATCCTCGCCGAGGGCGCCGAGCCTGGGTTCGATTCTCCGGAGGTCGCCCAGCCGCTGTTCGGCTCCGGCAATGGCCTCTCGATGCTCCGTAATGCGGGCGGCGACCCGGCCGAGCTCGTCGACTCGCACCGCCAGCTTCGCGATCTCGATGTCGGCGGCGGCGGCCCACTCCTTGGCGACCTCTCGCATACGATCGATGCGGTCGTGCCCGAAGACGCCCTTGAGCACCTTGTCGCGCTCTCGGGGCGGGGAACGAAGGAACTCGGCAAAGCGTCCCTGGGCGAGCATCACCGAACGGCAGAAAGCGTCGAATTCCAACCCGAGCAGCTCGACGACGCGCCCGTTGACCGCCCCCTCCTGGGTGACGGTCTCCACCGGCTCGGCGTCGGGCTCGTCGGCCTCGTAGCGGTACAGGGCGTGCTGCGACGCGCCCTTGCGGCGCAGCAACCGTACCGCCTCCCACACCTCGCCCTCCACCTCGAAGCGCAGCGAGACCGCCCCCTCGCTCGCCCGCTGGTGGATGAGGGCCGTCGTGCCGCGCGCCACGGTGGGGGTCTTGCCGTAGAGGGCGAAGGCGACCGCGTCGAGCAGCGACGACTTGCCGCTGCCGATCGGGCCCACAACACCGACCAGGCGCCGTCTCCGAAAGTCAAAGACTTGCTCGTCCCCGAAGTAGGAGCGGAAGTTGCGCACCCGTAGCTCAAGAGGACGCATGGCCTGCCTCCTCCATCACCTGCCGGAACACCGTCAGCAGATCCCCCGGCGCCTCGATCCCCTCCCGCTCCTCGAAGTAGGCGGCGTACAGGTCGTCGAGACTGCGGCCGGATCGGGAAGTCCGCTCGATTTCGGTCCGCGGATACTCGGCCCGGATTTTCACGAGGTGGTCGAACTCGTCGCGGGCTCGGTCGGCGAGCCCCGGATCGGGGCCGGTGGTCTCTACGGTGAGGTCGAGGTAGGCGTCGTGGAGGTCGTCGCGGGCGATCAGCTCCTGCCAGGTGCCCTTGGCCCGCATCAGCTTGCGCCCGGCGGAGAGCGGCACCGAGCGGAGGCTCGCCGGCTCTCCCGGCTCCACCTCGACGATCACCACCCGCTTCTGCTCGCCGGCCTCACCAAAATCGAGCTCGAGAAGCGACCCGGCATACTCGGCCGGAACCCTCGCTCCCGGCACCGGCTGGGGAGCGTGGATGTGTCCCATCGCCACGTACTGTGGGCCCAGGGGGATGGCCTCGGAGGTGGCGGCGTACGCCTCGCCCATGTGTAGCTCCCGCTCACCGCGGGGCGCCCCGTGGCCATGCACCTTGGCACCGCCGACCAGGAAGTGGGCCACGAGCACTGTCACCGCGTCGCCGGCAGCGACCTCGTCGGCGCGGCGGCTGTAGGCCTCCGAGATCGCCTGTAGCCGGTCGGCGTACTTCCTTTGGTGCTCCTCGGCGGGTTCCCACACGTGCGAAGCCCGCCCTTCCCGAAGGAACGGGAAACAGCTCACGACGACCCGGCCACCCGGGGTCTCCAGATCGAGCACCGCGCCTTCTTCGGGGCTCTTGATGGCCCCCACCAGGTAGATGCGCTGCTCGGAGAGGAACGGGGCCAGTGCCTCGAAGAAGCCGGGCGAGTCGTGGTTGCCGGCGATCACCACCACCGGCCGGCGGCCGTGGTCGCCGAGCTGCACCAGGCCCCCGAGCCCGATGTCGAGCGCATCGATGGGAGGCATCGGCCGATCGAACAAATCGCCGCCGTGCACCACGAGGTCGACGTGCTCACGATCGGCGATCTCGGCCACCTCGGCGATGACGGCGCGGTACTCGCCGGAGCGGTCGTAGCGACCGATGCGCTTGCCGACGTGCCAGTCGGAGGTGTGAAGGATCTTCACCCGAGGTCCCAGTGAGATAAGAGCGCCACGGCGCGTCCCCTCCAGCTCCGCGAAGGGATGGGCACCCAGGGGCCGGTGACCTCGAGCGCCTCGTCGGTCTCGAACAAGCTCCCGCGCTCGGCGGCCCGGCCTTCGGCGAACAACTCTGCCATGGCGACGATGGTACCGACGCCCCATGACACGACACGGGATGCCCAGCGTGCCTCGCGGGCCCTAGGGTGAACTGCTCGCCAGCAGGACCCACCGTGACCCAGACCCCGCATGCCACGTCGCCGGCCGGCGTCGACTACTCCCGCAAGTGGCTCGTGATGATCGCGGTCGGTCTCGGGATCTTCCTCGGCACCATCGACGGCTCCATCGTCAACGTGGCCCTCCCCACCCTCACCGAGGAGTTCCACACCACGTTCGCCGCCGTGCAGTGGGTGGTGCTCGGCTACCTGCTCACCCTGGTCACCCTCACCTTGAGCATCGGCCGCCTCGGCGACATGATCGGCAAGCGGCGCATCTACTCCACCGGCTTCGCCGTGTTCACCATCGGCTCAGTGCTCGCCGGGCTCTCTCCCTCGGTGGGATGGCTCATAGCCTTCCGAGTGTTCCAGGCACTCGGCTCGTCGATGCTCTTCGCCCTCGGCCTGGCCATCATCACCGAGGCGTTCCCACCCCACGAGCGGGGCCGCGCCCTCGGCATCAGCGGAGCCCTCGTCTCCATCGGCATCGCCGTCGGCCCCACCGTGGGCGGTCTCATCATCAGCGACCTGTCGTGGCGCTGGATCTTCTACGTCAACCTGCCGATCGGCATCGCCGGCACCATCGCCTCCGCCCGTCTCATCCAGGACGTGCCGCCCCCGGGCCGGCAACGGTTCGACTTCCTCGGCGCCTGCACCCTGCTCGTGTCGCTGCTGACGCTGATGCTTGCCCTGAGCCTGGCCCAGAACGACGGATTCAACGATGCCCGGGTGCTGATGCTGACGGCAGCCGGGGCAGTGGCCTTGGGGGTGTTCGTTGCCATCGAGCGCCGAGTGGAGCAGCCGATGCTCGACCTCAGCCTCTTCCGCAGCCGACTGCTCAGCATCAACCTCGTCACCGGGTGGATGACCTTCATCGGCTTGTCCGGCCTGATGCTCCTGCTCCCCTTCTACCTCGAGGGCGTGCTCGGCTACGAGCCCCGCCAGGTCGGTCTGCTGATGGCGCCGTCACCCATCGCCCTCGGATTGGCGGCACCCTTGAGCGGCTCCCTCTCCGATAAGATCGGGCCGCGGCCTGTCACCGTCGTCGGCCTCGCCATCCTCCTGGTGGGCTACCTCGCGGCATCCCAATTCCTGACCACCGACGCCACTGTGATCGTGCTCGTGCTGCTTCTCGCGCCGATCGGGCTCGGCATGGGCACCTTCCAGTCGCCGAACAACAGCGCGGTGATGGGCTCGGTGCCCCGCCACCGGCTCGGAGTGACCTCGGCGATGCTCACCATCACCCGCAACACCGGCCAGCTCGTCGGGGTCTCGGTGC
>CAZMSN010000013.1:0-37804 GCA_964569015.1 uncultured Acidimicrobiaceae bacterium
TCGTCGTCGACGAAGTGATCCGTGTTGGCGCCGTCGGTGTATCCGAAGGCGCGCACGAGGAAGGCCGCCATCTGGGCCCGTGTCACCGCATCGTCGGGGCAGAACCGATCGTTGTCGGGGGGATTGCAGCCACGCGTGATGCCCGCTGCCGCCAAACGGTTGATGTCTCCCTCGAAGATCGAATCATCGTCGTCGACGAAGTAGTCGGTGCCGGTCGACGGGAGATCCAGCGCCCGTGTGAGGAACGCCGCCATCTGCTCACGGCTCACCGCGGCACTCGGGCAGTACAGCGTGTTCTCCGGAGGGTTGCATCCCTTGGTGATCCCTTCGCTCCAGATGAAGGCGATGGCGTCGTAGTGGATCGATCCGACGATGTCGGTGAACGGGGGCGGCGGCTGCCCGAGGGAGACGTCGAAGTAGATCGACTTGAGCCCGAACGTGCTCTTCACCCAGGAGCTCGTCTTGTCGACGGTGACGACGGTGCCGCCGGACACGCCGGTGAATCGCACGGTCCGGGCGCTCCCGGAGGTGTTGCGCTCCGTCACCTGCGCCGAGATGATCTCGTCCAGGCCGACCGCACTCCCGGCTGTGACGGCGGCGACGGTCTTGGACCAGGACGCGTTGCCGTTGAGGGCCGGGTCGAGCGACCACAGATCCTCCACCGAGGAGTAGTACTCCTGAGTCGGCGACCCGCTCCAGACCTCGCGGATGTTCTCGGTGGCCCCTCCCGTCGACGAGAAGTAATACGCACGGACGATGCTGCCGTTTGGAGCACCGGGGTGAGCCGCCACCTGGCCCGCGGTCTCCCCGACTGCTGCCACCCACTCGTCCTGGCCGTGACCCCATCCCACGTACCGCTGGTCCCACGTGGTGTCTCTCACGTCGCACCACGCACCGCAGCTGTTGTTGCCCACAGGCCCACGGGCGAGCTGGAGCTCTCGGGCATAGGACCTGGCCGCGATTGCCTGTGCCTTCAGTGCCTCGTAGCCGCCGTAGGAGGCGAAACCCCAGTAGTACGGCATCTCCTCGATGCCGAGCACGTAGTCGTCGAAATCGAGCTCCACCGAGAGATCCATGCCCCCAGGACCTGCTCGGAGATGGAGGTCCCCCCTTCCATACTGACAGGGCTTCGTGCCGCCGGTCGTGTAGTCGGTGAGGCTGCAACCTGCGATCTCGACCTTCCTGGTCGGTTCCTCCTCCCAGCCATCCCAGGTGATGTCCACCACACATGGACCTGCGCCCAGTTCGGTCGAGGAACCGTCGGCCGCGGCTTCGACAACGAGGGCGCACGTTCCCGCATCCGAATCCCAGTGAATCAGCAACTGGTCGTTCTTGGCCAGTTCCCACTCGTCGTCGCCGCGGGTGACGAGCATCGCAGCCGGTGGTCCTGGCGGATCCGTGTAGCTGACCTCCCGGACGATCAGCTCCAGGTCGGTTCTGTCCATCTCGAGGTTCACCCACAGCGGTTCCTCCGGAGCGGCCAGCCCGTTCTCCCCCATCGTCGCCACCGATGCCCCGACATAGAAGTGCTCGATGATCTCGGTGGCAGTCCAGCCGTCGCGGGCGGCGCCGTAGGCCCCGTACTGGCTCAGACCGACACCGTGGCCCCAGCCGGCCCCGGTGAACGTGACCGTCGTCCCGTCGTCGGCCGTGGCGGCAGGCGCTCCGATCGGAGTGGCGACGGCAGACAGCAGCAACCCCGTCACGAGGAGGATTTGTGGCGCGGCCCGGAGCGTTCGGGACCGTCGATGCGACATCCTCATGGCTATCGACTCTCTCTTCGACCGGCTTGAGGCCCCCGCCCTGCCCAGAATCTTGGTACATCGGCGGCCCAATGTCGCATCCTTATCCCCAACCCAGGGTTGGGAGAACGGAAAACCCGGCCTCACAGCCCACAGTTCACCGCAACCGTCCCTCGATCGCCGAACCGTGGGCTGGTAACCACGAAAACCCGGCTCCCCAACCCTGGGTTCGCAATAGGTGTCACGGGAGCAGCGGGAGGGAGCGGAAGAGGAAGCTCGCCGTCTCGTCACGCGGCAGCGTGCGATCGAGGCAGAATCGATCGTTGACAGGCGGGTTGCAGCCCTTGGTGATGCCCGCCGCCGCCAAACGATTGATATCCCCCTCGAACACCGACTCGTCGTCGTCGACGAACCAATCCCTCCCGCCGTCGTCGGTCAGCCCCAGCGCCCGCACCAGCAACGCCGCCATCTCGCCACGGGTGATCGAGGCATCGGGGCAGAAGTTGTTGTTGACGGGCGGATCGCACCCCTTGGTGATTCCCGCTGCCGCGAGACGATTGATGTCCCCCTCGAAGATCGACTCGTCGTCGTCGACGAACCAATCCCTCCCGCCGTCGTCGGTCAGCCCCAGCGCCCGCACCAGCAACGCCGCCATCTCCCCTCGGCTCACGCTTCGCAGAGGGCAGTAGTCGTCGTTGTACGGTGGATTGCAGCCCCGGGTGATACCGGCGGCGGCAATGACCTCGATGGATTGCTCGTGGATGTTCCCGTCGTCGTCCCGGAAGATCCCGTCGAAAACGTAGGGTCGGCAGTCGGGATCACACTCCCAATCTGTGGTCTGCTGCCATGTGGTGAGCCCAACGTCGGAGAGGGGCACGTCACCGAGCCGCACGCTGAGCTCGCCGGCGTCGTCGAAGAAGAACAGGTCGCCTCGCCCGTCACCGTCGAAGTCATTGACCGCCACGTCGACGTAGGCCCCGCCGGTGTCGAGATCGTGGGTGGCGAGCACGATCTCGTAGCCGTTGGCGAGCACGGACACGTCGGTCGATGCTCCGTTCGAGGAGACGGCGAACAATTCGGGGTACTCGTCGCGATTGGTGTCGCCGAGGGTGAAGAGCCAACCCGAGGTGTCCGTCAGGGGCGTGGCGACGTCGAGCAGGGCGGTCGAGAAGCCATCGGCTCCGTTCCACACTTCGACCCAGGTCCGGCCCACCGGGCGGCGAATCACGTACAGATCGACGTACCCGTCCCGGTCGTGGTCGCCGAGCAGGTAGACGTCGGCGGGCTCGGTGGGGATCTCCGTCGTGATCAGGATCGACGCATCGAAGTCGCTCGGCTTGAGTAGCACCTCGATCTCGAGGCGCCCCGACGCCGGATCGAGCAGCCACAGGTCGTTGCGACCGACCCTCGAGTAGTCGCCCAGCAGCGGGATGCGCTCGCCGAGGACTACCCCGAAGGCGTGGTTCCTCGCCACCGAGCACCAGTCGTTGCGTTGATGGGTCCTCGAGTACTCGAGCCGGAGGCCATTGTCCTGCTGCACGAGCTTGAAGACGTCGGCGAGAGCGTTGCCGTTGCCGTCACCGATGAGGTACTCGGTGTCGGGCTCGGGCTCACCGAAAGGAGTGTCGCTCCGGTAGACCTCGGTGTCGAAGGGGGCGGCATCGGTCTCGGGAGCGTAGGCGAGGGGTACCTCACCGTAGCCGGGCGTGGCATTCGGGCCCTTCCACGAGAAGTGCATGGGATCCTTGATGTCCGCCCAGTCCCCGCCCCAGCAGAACCCGGCATCCTTCCAAGCGTTCACGAACCACTCGGGCATGTCGGTGACCAACACGCCGTCCGCCCGATACGGGTTGGAGGTGGCGTTGATGTCGACGGCGGCGCCGTATCCGTGGAGCGACACGCTGTGACTCCCGCTGATAGTGCGGGCCGCGAAGCCGTAGGTGCTGCTACCCCGGATCGTGTAGTAGTGGCCGGCCGCCTGCTCGGCGGCCAAGTTGCGGGTGACTTGCTGAAAGGCGGGCAGCGCCCGGGCGTGGACCTTGATCGTGAACCCGCCGCTCATGGGAACGACCCAATTGACCAGCGAGTCTCGAATCTCGCCGACCGTGCGGCCGAAGAAATCGCCGCGGTATCCACGAATCCGCTCACTGTCGGACAACCATCCCGAGTCCTCAACGAGAGCGCCGATCGTCGACGGCTGGTGGCAGCCCCACGACTCATTGAACGACGGAGCGGCAGTGCCCTCGCCCACACCGGCGGACGCCGGCTGAGCACCGATCAATCCGAGAGCGATCAGGCAGGTACCGGCGATCAGCGTTCGTCGTGTATTTCGGGTCACAGGACTCGCCTTCACACGCCCTTCCCGGCCAATGGGCGTCGTCCGGATCACGCTCGAGTCTCCATTCACGGCGCCATCGGACCCGGCCCGGACTCGTCCCAGCCCCGTTCGACCGTCACGCTGCCACTCGGGAGACGAGACGACGCCGCCGTCCCTACGTCAACCCGAGCCGGGACGGACACTGCCGAGCGTCACCTCGACGACGGACAGTGTTCGCACTTCGCTCGACGTTACTCGGCCCCGGGGAGAAACCCGACGACCTCGCCGACACGAGCCCCGTTCGGTCGACGGCTCGGCCATCCCGGTCTGAGCGCCCCCGGCGTCACGTCCCGAACCCGGCGCCGTCGCCTCACCGGGGATCCGTCACCGTCATGTGGTCGCTTCGCGCTCGTGAGGGAGGATGCGGTAGGAATCAGCGTTGAGATCGACCCGCAGCAGGCCGTCGCGACGAAGCACGGTTGCCTGGGGATGCTCGCGCTCGACGAATCGCTCGACAGCGTCGAACGCGCCGGATGCATAGATGAAGCGCCGCGCCGTGCCCAGAGCGCGCTCCGGATCGCTGGCGCCTCCCGGCCCGATCGCGATCGCTTCCATGGTGCCGGGACGCAGTCGTTCGAGACGCTTCTCACCATCCCAGATCTCACGAGTGGAGAGTTCGGCGGCGAGTTCGGGCAGGCCGAACACGGCAAGGCGCTGCACCTCGACGTCTTCGTCGATCAGCGCGGCCAGCGGGCTGAGGGAGCGGCGCGGCGCGGCGCGCTCCGGTATCTCGGTGCGCTCGATGACGTCGATGAGGTCGTCGACCCGGTGGTCATACGTGTGATGTGCCAGCGCATACTCTCGAGCGTCGGCAGCCTTCTTCACCATGCGAGCAGGTGCCGCCAGGAGCCGCCGCACCTGGGCGACGACGTCCTCCTCGAGCACTTCGTAGTGCTCCCGCTCGACGATGAGATCGGTGCCGGGAAGATCGTCCGTGATGAGGATCGCCCCGGACCCGATTGCCTCGAGCACCCGCATCGTGATCGGATAGTGCCGGGTGCCGCCCTCGTTGATGACCATTTGCGAGTTCGCGTAGATGTCGGCCATCTCACGGGCGGTGATATCGGATACGAAAGCCGTGTTGTCCTTCCCCAGAGCCGTCTCGAGCTCGGCGACGAGGCGCTGGCGACGCGCGTACGTTCCGCCCTCACGGCGGAGCTGCCCGCCGACCATCGCCACCGTGTACTTGCGACCCACCCACGGCACCGTGGCATCAACGAGTTCGGGGGCCACGCCGAACGTGAACCGATGCACGGGCACCGGGAACCGATGAGCCAAGTGCCAGGAATGGGCGAGCAGAACCCCGTGGGCGCCGTAGCGTTCCACGAGACGCAGATTGGCCGGAACATGGTGCTCACCATGGTGTACCCAGAACAGCGTGGTGATGCCCGGGTTGTCACCCCTCACCGTCAGTGCCGGATACGGCCCTTCAACGAAGACGACCGCGTCGGTGTCCGGGGACACGGCGGCCCAGTCGAGCACGTCGGTGTGAAGGTCGGTCACGATCCCGGCCCGGACCATGGCGGCTTCGAGGTACTTGCCGGGGTTGGTGTCGGTCTTGCGGTAGCACAAGGCGATGCGGCGGCCCCGGTGACGCCCGGGAGCCGGCGTGTACCCCTCTCGGGAACCCGCCGGGGTCAGGTAGGGGCCTCCGGGACCGGCTGCGGACACACTGAGCTCAGGGGCGTGGGGTGCAAGATCGACGAGATCGCGGGGCCCGGCGTTCGGCCAGCGGGGATCACGCGCCACGGTCGCTCTGGTCCCGGCCGCTGCTCTTGCTGCGACCGGCACGATGGCAGCAGCGGTCGGGTAGTAGATCTCTGCCCCGGTCTCCCTCGCCGCCGCCGCCAGCTTGCTCCGGTGCAGCCAACGCCGCATGACCTTGGGCTGGAGACGTCGCAGGAGTGCCTTGCCGAAGCGCCGACCGCCTTGCGGGTATCGGATTGGGACGAAGCGGATCTTCACACCGTCGACTTCCCCCTCTGCTCCGTGGCCGCTGGCGACGACCACGACATCGTGCCCGCAGCGCGCCAAGCTGCGGGCGAGGCACCGGGCACGGGGATCGTTGTGGTAACGGCCGAGCGTGATCAGGCAGATCCGCATCCGGCGGATGCTAGCGACCACGGCGCAACGCCACGGCAGCACTCCGGCGCCGGTGATCAGCCTCCGGCAACGCAGCGAGCCACTACCCTTGCCCACCGCATGGAGATCTGCATGCCGGTTCGCCAAGGGCTTCCTCTAATGCAGCGCCGGGCTCGATTCGCCCCGATGACTGGAGCATGACCATGGGCAATCCCCCACCGTTCGTCGCTCCTGAGAACGACTATCGCGGGATCGCAGATCTCCCGCCGGCCGGAGAGCCGAGCTTGGCGGTGGTGCTGCCCGTCCATAATCGAATCGAGCTGCTCGATCGCACCCTGGCCGGGCTCGTTGCCCAGACGCATCGACGCTTCGAAGTGATCGTCGTCGACGACGGCTCCGACGAGGACGTAGCCGCCGTTGCCGCTCGCCACACCGATCGGCTCACGATCCGGGTGGAGCGACAGGAGCACGACGGTTTTGGGGCACCCCGGGCCCGCAACCGTGGGGCGGCAACAACCGATGCCGACGTGATCGTGTTCCTCGACGCCGATTGCATCCCCGACCCGGATCTCCTGAGGTGGCACGCCTTTTGGCACTCCCGGGCGAGCAACGTCGTGGTTGCCGGAACCAGGGTGCACATCGACTCGTCGCAGCTCACCCCCGCCGGTATCCGCAAAGGGAACGTCGACCTGGCACAGGGCACCGACATGGTGCCCGATCCGGCCGGGGGGGTCGTCCCCGACGATTGGAGGCGCGTGTTCCAGCGGCGATCCCGGCGCCTCACCCTTGGCGACGCCGCCTTCCGCAGCGGCCTCTCGTCGAACCTCTCGGTACGTCACCGGCACTTCGACGCCGTCGGCGGCTTCTCACCCCACTTTCGGTCGTGGGGTGGCGAGGACACCGAGCTGACGTGGCGCCTGTGGAACAACGGCATGTTCCTGATCCCGGAGAACCGCGCCGTCGTCTCTCACCAGGTCCAGCTCGACGACCATGCGCCGGGCGGCCGCGAGTCCGCCCGTCACGGCGCGCTCGCCCTGATGGCGGACCTGGTGCCGCACCCGTTCTACCGCAAGGTCCCCACGCCCTTCGCCTCGGTGCCAAAGGCGACCTGGGTGACTTCGGTGACGTCGGAAGACGAGGCGACGCGAGTGTGGGCCGAGACGTCGCGGGCGACGTTCCCCGACAGCGAGATCGTGCTCATCGGCCCGGATAGCGCTCTGGGCCACCTCGCGTCGGCCGCCGCAGTGTCGCGCCGACTCACCTTGGTGGACGAGTCGGGCGGCCTCGCCGCCGCGGTGCGGGCGGCTCGTGGCGAGATCATCGCCTTCCTCGACGGCCGGGTCCGCATCGACCGGCGCCTCCTGGAGCGAGCCATGACTCGCTTCGACCGCGACCCACGGGTCTCGGCGGTGCGCTGCTCCTACCGGCTCACCGGCGACCGCCACTACCGTCGCCTCGATGACCTGCTCCTCGTCGACACCGAGCTGGGCCGGCTCGGTGTGCCCGTATTCGGGGCGATCCGCCGACGCGAGCTCCTCAAGGACCCCGACGAGCTCGCCACTCCCATGGTTGCCTGGGCCGCCGCCCTCGGGAGGAGCCGGACTGAGTTCCTCATCAACGACCATGCGTCGATCGACGTGTCGATCGACGCTCCGGCCCGGATCCCGCGACCTCGAGATCTGCTGGCGTCGGGGCCCCGGGAGATCGCCAGAGCCGGCCAGCGAGCGCTGCGAGCAGCGCGGCGCAAAGTGCGGCCCGAGCCCTCGTCTCCTGCGGAGGAGCCGCAGGACGACCGCGTCCCAATCTCTTACGTCGGGTACACGGGGAAGAAGAACCTGGGGGACGAGGCGATGCTGGCCGCGATCCGCACCCTGATCCCATGGGCGCGAATCGACAGTGGCCTCGCCGACCCCGAGATCCTGATGGTCGGTGGAGGCACGCTCATCAACGCGGATCGTTACTACCTCACTCGCGTGCTTCGCAACGACTCGCCGACTCTCGAACGCGTGCTGCTCGGCACGGGTGTCCGTAGCCCCGAGTTCTGGGGTATCACGGAACCGATGGAGGAATGGAAGGCCTTCATCGACTCGTCGCTGTACGCCGGGGTCCGTGGACCGGATTCGGCCCATCACCTCGACGAGCTGGGCGTGGCCGCCGGCATCGACATCTTCGGAGATCCGGCGCTGGCGCTGACCCGACCCGACGACGTCGCACAGGTACCGGGACGCATCATCGTCTGTCCCGTCTTCGCCGCCGGCAGCCTCTGGGGAGGCGACGACGGCGCCGTCTTCGATGCGCTGGCCGCTCTCGTCCGCCGATTGCGGGGCGACGCCCACGAGGTCGTCATGATGTCGGCATTCCCGGCCGACGACCGCTGGCTGATCGAGATCATGCGCCAGGCCGGGGAGCCCGACCTTCCCTACGTCCCGGGCTACGCCGACCTCGACGAGACCATGCGCTGCCTGGCCTCGGCCGACCTCGTCGTGGGCGAGCGGCTCCACGCCTCGATTCTGGCGGCGGCCTGTGGCACTCCCTTCGTAGCCGTTGAGTACAGGCCCAAGATCCGCGATTTCGCCCGTTCCGTGGGGATGGAAGAGGCGATCGTCCGCACCGACGAGATGGGGCGCCTCGTCGAGGTCGTCACATGGGCTCTGACCGGACATGATCGGATCAGCGGCCAGTTGACGAGCGCCGTCGATGCGATCCGCCGCCACCAGATAGAGATCATCGCCAACCTGCATCGCACGTTGACGGAAACCTGAGCTGCGGCCCCCGATCCGGCTCGAGTGATCGCCGCTACCCTCACGAGGCACATCAGTGGGGATTCCGTGAAGATCTGCATGTTCGTCAAGAACTCGTTCGAGTACGACGCGAGGGTCAAGAAAGAGGCGAAGTCGCTCATCGCCGCCGGCCACGACGTGACCGTGGTGGCGATCCACGTCCCGAAGCAGACGGCGCAGGAGGAGATCGATGCCGACGGCATCCACGTCGTCCGCGTCAGCAGGCTCAGCTTCGGTCTCGGCACCCTGAACCGCATCGCCGTGCGTTACGCCGGCTCCATCGAGGCGCGGCACTCCAGACTGACCGGCGAGCAGGCCGACACCGAGCGTGCCCGGGATCTCGGGGATTGGATGCCGGTCTCGACCGCCACCCCCAGTGACGAGGTCGCCATGGTGATCAAGGAGGTGACGCATCCCGAGCCCGTGTCGAGGCGGACCCGCCTCTGGGACAGGATCACCACGCCGCTGCTTCGCCTCGTCGCCAGGGTGGCCCGCTTCGGGTTCAAGGTGGTGCGTTTCCTCGTCGGGAAACAGAGCCGGGCCCTCAAGTCCTGGGCGATCAACCGGCGCATGATCGCCGCCGGGCTCGCCACGGGAGCCGACGTGTTCCACTCCCACGACCTCAACACCCTCTACGTGGGGGCGATGTGCAAGAAGCGGACCGGCGCCAAGCTCGTCTACGACTCCCACGAGCTGCAGACCGAACGGAGCCGCATGGGCTTCTGGTGGCACCGCTGGGCGGCCTGGAATGAGCGCCGCTGGATGCCGCACGCCGACGCCATGATCGTCGCCTCCCCGCCGTGGATCGAGTTCAACCGCAACAAGTACGGCGCGGTCCCCGATCCCGCCATCACCGTGATCAACACGCCCGAGCTGGTCACGATCGAACAACCGGAGGACATGCGAGGAGCGCTCGATCTCCCGCCGGACACCCTGATCTTGCTCTACCAGGGCTCAGTCCAGGAGAACCGCGGCATCGAGCCGGCGATCGAGGCCGTCACGATGCTCGACGACGTCGTGCTCGTCATCGTGGGTTACGGGTACCACCGTCGCCCCCTCGAGATCGACGTCAGAGATCGGGGCTTGGCCGATCGGGTCAAGTTCTTCGGAACGATCCCCAACGACGAGCTGCTGGCCTGGACCGCTGCCGCCGACATCGGCCTGTGCAACATCGTCAACGCATCTCTCAGCTACTACACGACGCTGCCCAACAAGCTGTTCGAGTACATCATGGCCGGTGTCCCGGTGATCGGTTCGGACTCGCCTGAGATCGGCCGGGTGATCCGTGAAGAGGGCGTCGGCGAGGTTTGCGATCCGGAGGATCCGGTGGGCTTGGCGGAGGCGGCCCGCAAGATCCTGGCCGATCCCGAGCCGTATCGTGCCGCCACCGTCGCTGCCAGGGAGCGCTACAACTGGGGCATCGAGGGGCAGAAGCTGCTGGATCTCTACGAGGGTCTGCGCTAGGGCGCGCGGCTAGAGGCCGAGCGCCCGCACCATGAAGGTCGCCATCTCGGCTCGCGACAGCGAGCGCTGCGGACAAAACGCATTGTTCTCCGGCGGATTGCACCCCTTGGTGACGCCCTGGTTCTTCAGCTTGTTGATCGACACCTCGAAAGGATCACCCTCGTCGTCGTCGAAGAAGTCGGTGCCTTCCGGATTGGTGTATCCGAAAGCCCGAACCAGCAGCTCGGCCATCTCGGACCGCAGCAGCTCCCGATCGGGGCAGTAGGCGGTCTCGGTGCAGCCGAAGGCGATGCCCGCCTCGGCGAGGGCGTTGACGTCCCCCTCGAAGACGTGATCGGTGTCGTCGTCGAAGGCATCGACGGCCGACCACGGAAGATCCAGCGCCCGCCGCAGGAAAGCGGCCATCTGGCCCCTGGTGATCTTGGCGTCCGGGCAGTAGCGGTCGTTGAGCGGCGGGTTGCAGCCGCGGGTCACGTCCGCTTCGGCGATGAGGTCGATGTCATACCGATGAACTGAGGTGTCGTCGTCCCAGAAGTGGCCCTCGTACCCGGCGGCGAGAGGCGCGGAGAGCCTGACGGCGGCATCGACGTGTGGCGTCGGGTTGACGACGACGCCACCGGGCTGATGGAGCTCGAAGTGCAGGTGGGGAGGTACGTCTTCGGGTTCGGCGTTGCCGCTGTCGCCGACGTAACCGATCAACTGGCCGGCCCGCACGTGGACGCCCTGCTCGATGCCGGGGGCGAAACCCCATCCCTGGCCGTCGTCGGTGCCGGGGGTGTCGTTGTTGAGATGGATGTACCACGACTCCCATCCGTCGTCGTGCTCGAGCGCCATGGCACAGCAGTCGCCGCCCTGCTCGTCGTCCATCCAACCGACCGTGCCCGAGGCGACGGCGATCACCGGCGTCATCTTGTCGGCGATCATGTCGACGCCGTGGTGGGTGCGCCCACCGGGGCGAGGGGCGCCGAAGGTGTCCGTGTAGTGCGTCTCACCGATGATCGGGAAGTACATCTCATAGGTGTCGTCGGCCCTCGCCGGAGCCGTTCCCGCGGCCGACGCCGCCGCAACCAATGCAGCGGTGAGAGCCAGCGCGAGGCACGCGCGGGAGAACCGGGTTCCTCCACCCATCTGGTCGCTATCGGTCACGACGCCCGATCCCTGAAGGGACGGCGTCATCGGTACTCCACGTCGAGGGTCCGCGGTACCACCTCAACGAAGGCACGGCCGGCTGGGACGGTGAATCCGGTCCCGGCTTCATCGACGAAGACGTAGCCGTCCGCCTGGGCCGAACGCAGCCACTGGCCGGTGCGTACCTCGCCGCCGTGGAACACGAGCACCTTGCCGAACCCGATGACGTCGAAGGTGGGGACCTCGGCGCCCGCCGAGTCTTGGTAGCCGGCGGATCGCTGCGCTGCCAGGAGGACGATCACCGTGTCGGTCGTGAAGGGGGCGAGCGCGCCGTCGAACTGCGCGTACACCTCGAAGGGGGCGCCGTTGACGGTGCGCGTGTAAACGCCGGCGTCGTCGTCGTAACTCCATTCGACGTCGGCAACGCCGGAGAAGGGAATGGAGATGGAGGACGCAGCGTCACCTGCGAGCGGGGCGTCCCCGAACGGGATCACCGGCGCCGGCGGCGGGCCGCCCCCGGCCATGCCCTCGACGACGGACATGGTTGCCACCAGGTGGTAGGGCCGGCGCCGTTCGATCTGCTGGAACACGCCGGTCGTTGTCTCGTCGATGATCTCGATGCCGCTCGCCAACAACTCTCGATACACAAAGTCCTGCCCGCCGGTGGTCACCAGGAGGGGCTCGAACGGCGCCAGGAGATCGGCGTCGACCGGACGCACCGAGCGGACCGGCCCGATGACCTGCGGCTCGTTGACGAACAACAGCGCCGTGAAGCGAGTGGCGCCCCCTTCCACCGGCGCCTCGATGATCAGCTCCGCGTCCTGCAGGCCGATGGGTGGGCCGGCCTCGGGGGCATTGTCGACCTTGACGGCGATCACCCGATCGTTCCTCGACGCGGCCAGGCTCTCGCCCGTCAGTGGATTGTGATCGACCGAGGTGCCTGCCGCGGCGGAGGCAAGCGTGGAGGTGCTCGATGCCCCGTCGGACGGAGCGATGACGGATGTCGAGGTCGTCGACGAATCGCCGGCGGCCCCGTCGCCTCCGCCACCCCCCAGGGCCCTGACGAGGATGACGATGACGGCGAGAAGGCAGGCGGCGCCGATGCCCCCGTACAACAGGGGCCGGCTCCGGATCCTGTACAGCAGATCGTCGAGGCGGCCGGGCACTTCCGGCTGCCGGTCTTGGTCGCCCACTCCACTCCTCCGCGGTGCCGGCGGATGCTAGGCAGAGGTGTGTGGCTAGGTGCAATGCGTCACGGACGAGGACGCGGCCGCCGCCGTCCCCGGCTGCCCTGAACACGATCGACGTTGCCGGCGGAGAGCGAGATCTCCCGTACACCACACCGCACCGGCACACGCCCGAACCCGAGTTTCCGGTACTCTTCGCCCCCCGATCCGGCCGTGATCCATGCATGAGCGTGACCTCGAACTGTATCTCGGAGGCTTCGCCTCCGGAGCGACGCGCGACAACCTCCGCGACCAGCTCGACTGGCTGGCGAGCCATTGCACGGGCCCCCACGTCATCATCATCGGCGCCGGGCAAGGCACCCTTGCTCTCCTCCTCGCAAACGAAGGGATCTCGGTCACGATGGCAGGTATCGAGACCGCCGACCTGCACGCCCTCGAGCACACACTGGAGTCCCAACCAGATCGGATCCGCGAGGCCATCGAGATCATCCCGGAGCCGGGGAATCTCGCCGCCGTTGCCGACCACAGCATGAATACCGCCGTGCTGCCAGGCGGCCTCTCCTCGACACCACAATCAGAGCAGCTCGTGCATGAGCTGCTCCGCATCCTCGGGCCCCGAGGCCGCCTCCTCGTCGCCGAAGATCTCGTCGCTGCTCGCGGGGCCGAGACCGGTCTGAAGGGAATCGGCACACTGCTCGCCTCGCGGTGGCGATTTCTCGCCTCGGATCTGATCAGCACCGACTGGAACGTGGGAGCCGTGGCGGTGATCGCCCTCGAAGCACCTACTGCGGCGAGCCCGGACGATCGCGCGGCCCTTGCCTCAGGTCTGCTCGATCTCGTATCTCGCAGCGCGCAGACCACCACGCGGGCCCGGCGCACCGGCCCCGACGACGAGTCCGCTCCCGTCAAGCTCTTCGTGATCTCGACGGGACGGGCGGGGTCACAGTCGATCGCGGACGAGTACGGACTGCTCCACGAGCCGGACGGGCCATATCCATCGATAGAAGGCGTCCATGAGCGTTCCCGAGGTCAGTTGCTCTACGGGGAGACGTCGCACTTCTGGAAGGGCCAACTCGACGAGCTGATCGCGGCGTTCCCCGGCGCGGTCTACGTTCATCTGGTGAGGGATGGTCGGGAAGTGGTGAAGTCCTTCCAGCAACGGCTCCACTACCGAGACGACCCGACCGACCTCTCCTTCCGCAATGAGATCCTCCCGCCTCACACGCCGGGGATGGGAAGGTTCGAGCGCCTGTGCTGGTACTGGACGTACTGGAACACCGAGATCGAGGAGCGCATCACGACGCGGGTGCGCCTCGAGGACCTGAGTCTGTCGGCCAGGTCGAACGTGGGGACCTCGCACTCGGAGTGGACCGATGAGGAAGAGCAGGTGTTCGACGCGGTCTGCGGCGAGCTCATGGGGCGGTATGGCTACCGGTAGCCCGGGTGCGGCGATGATCGAAACCGTCCGGCACCCGACGCTGCCCGAGTTCAACTACCGGGTCGGCATCGACCCCGCCGTTGGGCTGTCACGACCTGAATTCGAGCGCCGCCGAGCGAGAGAGCGCTGGCTCGCCGGCCGAACGATCGGGAACCGGGTCCTCGTTGTCGGAATCGGAACGCGAGAGTTGATCGATGACCTCGCGAGGGCCGGCGCCGAGGTCGTCGCCATCGATCAGAGCGACCATTTTGTCGCCGCGTGTGAACGTGACGATGAGCGGCCGAACGTCTCGTACCTCGCGGCACCGACCATCCCGGCCGAGTGCTGCAACGCCGGCTTCGACACGGTGGTGCTGAACGGGGCGCTCGACGGGCGACATCACCCGGATCTGCTGCTCCGGGCGGCACGATCAGCCGTGAAGTCGTCCGGAATCGTTACGACGGTGAGCCGCCTGGGCCACAGTGTCGACACGTTGCCTCCACGCCTGCTGCGCACCGCACCTCGCGAGGCCGCCAAGACCAGAACGGTCGAGATTCAGGACGAGCCGGGCTTCGGCCCCTCTCCCGACGAATTGGCGGCCCTCCTCGGCAACCATTTCGATCTCGACGACGCCTGCATCATCGGATACCCCGGCGACACGCTCACGATCCACATCGATGTCGGAATGGTGCTCTCACCACCTGAAGGCGACCCCGACGGTGAGCACATTCGGCGTTCCCTGGCTGCGATCGCCGCGGCGGCATCGCAGCGGCTCCTCTCCGCCATTCGGGCCATCGACGAGCGGCAGGCCGACGTCGACGCCCAGATCGCTGATCTGCGTAGAGCCGGCCGTGTCAGCCGAACCCGGATCGCCACGAGATCGCGCACGATCGACACGACAACGAGCGTGGTGGGGCGGCGGAGCCAGGAGCGGATACGCCTTCGCGGAGAGAAGGATGCTGCCGGTCGATCACCGGCTCTCCATCGCTCGCGGGATGCGGCACTTCGCCTCGCCGCCGCCGAGCAGGCATTCCTCGTCGCAGTGGGACCTGATCTCGGGATCGAAGCCGAGCGGCGTGCCCTGATGAGGGGACTCGGTGTGGTGGGTGGTTTGGCGGGGCGGTTGGCGGTTGCTGAGTCGGAGTTGGAGCAGGTTCGGTTTCGGTTGGAGCGGATGAGGCGGCGGCGGGGGTTCCGGTTGGCGACGGCGTTGGCCGACGATGTGCGGAGCTGGCGGCGGTGGCGGCGGCTGCCGGTGGATCTGATACGTGCGTTGCGGCGACGCCCGGCTCCTCAACAGCCGAAGCGGCGGCACACCGCAAAGGAGTATCTCCCCCAAGCGATGACGATTCCTGCAGTGGAGGCCCCGGCGGGGCCGATGCGCTATCCGCATCTGCGGATAGCGTATTGGGGCCGATTCGAGACGTTCAGTCGAATCGCCCCTCACCTGCTCATCGACTCGATCGACCTCGACGAGGAGTTTGAGATCGGGTTCGATTTTGTGCTCATCGAACCCTCCATGGTCAACGACGCGATCCCGGAGCCGGTAACGGCTGCCTTGACAACAGCAAAACAAGCAGACATCCCCACCGTGATGTTCCTGCGCAGCAGCAGCCACCTCGACCTGCCCTGTGTCGCCGACATCACCGTGTTTATCACCGAAGACCCCGCCTTGGGGCGCCTCGCCACACAACGGTATCCCGACCGGGACGTGACCTGTCTCGCCCCCAGCATCGACCCCGCCGTGTTCAACCCGATCCGGTGGCAACCGAACCCCGCCAACGGAATCGCCGTCGTCACCGCCGCCAAACTCGACGACGAAACAGCCGACCTGGTCAAGTCCCGCAACGACACCACCGTCTACGCCCCGGCCGGGACCAGCATCAAAGCAACCACTCCCCTCCCCGACACACCCCAACAACTCGCCGCCCTCTACAAAACCCACCTGGCCGCCGTCGTCTCCCCCCACCTGACACCCTCCACCGCCGCCTATCAACAACACGCCCTCGAACTCGCCGCCACCGGCACCCCGATCATCACCACCAACCCCACCGGACTCCAAGGACTCCTCGGCGCCAACCACTACCTGAAAGCCACCAACCCCACCGAACTCGACACCGCCATCACCCAACTCCAACAAACCCTCACCAGAGAACGCCTCTCCATCCGCACCCGCCGCCACGTCCTGCTCCACCACACCCGCCTGCAACGACTCGAACAACTCCTCACCCACCTCAACATCCCCACCCGCACCTGCGACCGGATCTCGATCCTGCTCGCCACCAACCGACCCGACTTCATCGAACACGCCATCGAAAACGTCACCAAACAAACCCACCCCAACAAAGAACTCGTCCTCATCCTCCACGGCAACCACTTCGACCCCGCCACCATCACCCGACACACCACCGGACTCCCCTACCCCACCACCACCCTCACCTGCCCGCCCACCTGGACCCTCGGCGACTGCCTCAACCACGGCCTCGACCACGCCACCGGCACCTACATCACCAAAATGGACGACGACGACTACTACGGCCCCAACCACCTCACCGACACCCTCCTCGCCCACACCTACACCAACGCCCACATCACCGGCAAACAGGCAGCCGGCGTCTACCTGGCGTCTCTCGACCAGACGGTGATCAGGCGAGCCGGCCTTCCCGAACAGCCGACACGTCATGTCGCAGGGGGGACGATGACCCTGTCGCGCGATGCCCTGCAACGCCTTCGATACCTCCGCCGCAACTCAAGGATCGACACCACTCTCTATCAACGAGTCGTCCCCGGTCACCAGCTCATCTACGGGACCCACAGCCTCGGCTACATCCTCCACAGGCACGAGTTCGGCCACACCTGGGAGATCGATCACAATGCCTTTCTCGACGTAGCCGATCACCTGTTGCCAGGCGTCGACGCCGGATACCTGGATCCTGACGACCGCGACACAGACGCGCGGAGGAGCCATGCAACAGACGCCTGACGTCTCCGCCGCCGCCTGGTGGCTGCTGCGCCACACGAGAGGCAGCGTCCTCATCGTCGACCACCGAGAGGCCCACCCGATGGCACAGGTGCTCGAGACGAACGGCATCGAGGCAAGCGTCGAAGCTGGCATCGAGTCGCTGCGTGGCCACGCCGGCGAGACGTACGACACGGTGATCCTGGGCAACCTCGCCTCTCATGCGCGACCGGATCTGGTTCTCGGCACACTGGCCGGCGTCGTTCGTGGAAGGGGACACATCGCCGTCGACGCAAGCCCCGGAGCTTCTGCCACTGATCACATCGACTGGCAACACGCCAAGCTCGACGCTCACATCACCGTCGAGGACATCGGCATCGGCCTCGACTCGAATGATCGCCCCTGGATCGCCTTCTCGGCCGCTTTCGACGGAGAGGCCAACCCGACGGCGGTCTCGAACCTCGCCACTCGGGAGTTCCACATCATCCAGAGATCGGCTCGCAAGAAGGCGATGCGCCTCAACATCGGGTCGGAGAACGTGCGCGAAGCCAAGCGCCGGGCGGACTCATACACACGGCAACTCGCGGACCGTGACGAGAACCTCCGGCGGCTGTCGGCGTGGCGCAGCGCCCTCGAGCTGGAGAACAGCCTCATCCGCCGAACCGGGAAACAGCTCACAAACGGACTCGCCGCCGAGTTGCGCCGACTCGATGAAGCGTTGGAGAGACAGACCACCCGTATCGAGGAGAAGACAGCGCGATTCACCGACGCCGCGACCCGGCCCGCCGAGCAGTTGCCCTGCCTGCAATCCCAACTCGGTGTGGTGAATGGTGTGGTGGGTGGTTTGGTGGGGCGGTTGGCGGTTGCTGAGTCGGAGTTGGAGCAGGTTCGGTTTCGGTTGGAGCGGATGAGGCGGCGGCGGGGGTTCCGGTTGGCGACGGCGTTGGCCGACGATGTGCGGAGCTGGCGGCGGTGGCGGCGGCTGCCGGTGGATCTGATACGTGCGTTGCGGCGACGCCCGGCTCCTCAACAGCCGAAGCGGCGGCACACCGCAAAGGAGTATCTCCCCCAAGCGATGACGATTCCTGCAGTGGAGGCCCCGGCGGGGCCGATGCGCTATCCGCATCTGCGGATAGCGTATTGGGGCCGATTCGAGACGTTCAGTCGAATCGCCCCTCACCTGCTCATCGACTCGATCGACCTCGACGAGGAGTTTGAGATCGGGTTCGATTTTGTGCTCATCGAACCCTCCATGGTCAACGACGCGATCCCGGAGCCGGTAACGGCTGCCTTGACAACAGCAAAACAAGCAGACATCCCCACCGTGATGTTCCTGCGCAGCAGCAGCCACCTCGACCTGCCCTGTGTCGCCGACATCACCGTGTTTATCACCGAAGACCCCGCCTTGGGGCGCCTCGCCACACAACGGTATCCCGACCGGGACGTGACCTGTCTCGCCCCCAGCATCGACCCCGCCGTGTTCAACCCGATCCGGTGGCAACCGAACCCCGCCAACGGAATCGCCGTCGTCACCGCCGCCAAACTCGACGACGAAACAGCCGACCTGGTCAAGTCCCGCAACGACACCACCGTCTACGCCCCGGCCGGGACCAGCATCAAAGCAACCACTCCCCTCCCCGACACACCCCAACAACTCGCCGCCCTCTACAAAACCCACCTGGCCGCCGTCGTCTCCCCCCACCTGACACCCTCCACCGCCGCCTATCAACAACACGCCCTCGAACTCGCCGCCACCGGCACCCCGATCATCACCACCAACCCCACCGGACTCCAAGGACTCCTCGGCGCCAACCACTACCTGAAAGCCACCAACCCCACCGAACTCGACACCGCCATCACCCAACTCCAACAAACCCTCACCAGAGAACGCCTCTCCATCCGCACCCGCCGCCACGTCCTGCTCCACCACACCCGCCTGCAACGACTCGAACAACTCCTCACCCACCTCAACATCCCCACCCGCACCTGCGACCGGATCTCGATCCTGCTCGCCACCAACCGACCCGACTTCATCGAACACGCCATCGAAAACGTCACCAAACAAACCCACCCCAACAAAGAACTCGTCCTCATCCTCCACGGCAACCACTTCGACCCCGCCACCATCACCCGACACACCACCGGACTCCCCTACCCCACCACCACCCTCACCTGCCCGCCCACCTGGACCCTCGGCGACTGCCTCAACCACGGCCTCGACCACGCCACCGGCACCTACATCACCAAAATGGACGACGACGACTACTACGGCCCCAACCACCTCACCGACACCCTCCTCGCCCACACCTACACCAACGCCCACATCACCGGCAAATGGGGCAACATCGTGTACCTGCGGGACCGAGACATCACGATCGACTGGAGAGTCGAGCACGAGGAGGACTTCGGGTCTCATCTGCCCGGGGCGACGATGCTGCTGACACGTGACCTCCTGGCGCAGTTCCGATTCAATCGAGTGCGGCACGGGGTCGATTCGACGCTGCTGCAACGGGCCCGTCGCCGTGGGGCGGTGGCCTACTCGACCCACCGCTTCGATTTCGTCCGTGTCCGGCACGGCGAGCACGCGTTCGCCCGCACCGACGACGAGTTCATCGAGCAGTCGACGGGCGAGATTCGGCCCGGCTTCGACATGACGCTGGCGGAGACCTGATGCCCGCGCCGTGACGGACCGTTTCGGCATCGAACGCTACGCTGCCCGCACGCTCGATTTCCTAGGCAGGTAGCTCCGATTCTCTTCAATTCGATCCAATTCGCGCTCTTCTTCGGGCTGGTGCTGATCGTCTACTACCGGCTGACCCACCGGTGGCAGAACGTGTTCCTGCTCATCGCCAGCTATGTCTTCTACTCCGCTTGGGACTATCGCTTCCTCAGCTTGATCCTGATCTCGACCGGAGTCGACTACCTCGTCGGCCTCCGCGCTCATGCCGCTCGGGAGGCGGGCAGGTCGAAGGTGGCGCGCCGCTTCCTCCTTCTCAGCGTCTGCACCAACCTGGGCATCCTGGGGTTCTTCAAGTACTACGGGTTCTTCGTCGACTCCGCCCAGTCGCTCGCCGGAGATCTCGGCCTGGACTTCGTGGCGCCTTCGCTGACGATCGTGCTCCCGGTCGGTATCTCCTTCTACACCTTTCAGACGATGTCGTACGCCATCGACGTCTACCGGGGCAAGCTGGCGCCTACTCGGAACCTCGTCGACTTCGCGGTGTACGTCGCGTTCTTCCCTCAGCTCGTCGCCGGCCCGATCGAACGGGCGACCCACCTGATCCCACAGATCCAGAGCCCCCGAGCGATATCGCTCGACGACATACGTGAAGGACTACTGCTGATCGGCACGGGGTTGATTCGCAAGGTCGTCATCGCCGACGTCGCCGGAACCATCGCCGACACGTACTTCTCGGCGCCGGGGAAGGCATCATCGACACAGCTGCTCATGGCGGCGTATCTGTACTCGATGCAGATCTACGGGGATTTCTCCGGATACAGCAACATCGCGAGGGGCACGGCGAGGCTGATGGGATTCGACCTGATACGCAACTTCCACCATCCCTACTTCGCCGTTTCGGTTGCGGACTTCTGGCGACGCTGGCACATCTCACTGTCCACATGGCTGCGCGATTACCTCTACATCCCGCTCGGCGGCAATCGAGGCTCTGCCCGCCGGACCCAGATCAATCTGATGCTGACGATGCTGCTCGGCGGGCTCTGGCACGGAGCGAGCTGGAACTTCGTGATCTGGGGCGGCCTCCACGGCATCTACCTCGTCGTCCACCGGTTTGTACGGAGCCACCGGCGGGCCCAGGCAACGAAGATCGGCGCCATCTTCGGCGCGTTTCTCACCTTCCACGTCGTGACGCTCACGTGGATCCCGTTCCGCCTGACCGCCTTCAGCGACGTCGCCGCCTACTTCGAGGGACTCGGTCGATTCGACTTCTCGTACGATCCGATCCTGTGGTCGGCCGTGTTCTTCGCCGTGGTACTGCTTCTGATCGACGGACCGCAGGCGATCACCAACGACGAGTACGTGCTGGCTCGCCGCTGGCCCGGCGCGCTGGCCCCGGCGTTCGGTATCGTGCTCATCGTGGTGCTCCTCACCTCGGGAGGCGTCCAGACACCGTTCATCTACTTCCAATTCTGACGGTGGGTGCGTCATGAGCAGATCAGTCGGACGGATCGTCGTGGGGATCATCGCCACCGTTCTGCTGGCGGAGGGATTGCTCCGGATTCCGGCCGTCGCCGATGCCGTGCCCGAGCGCAATCCCTACTACCACGGCGGCGTGCAGGAGCGCATCGATGCGCTCGAGGCTCTCCAGGCGGAAAGCGACATCGACGTGCTCTTCATCGGATCCTCAGTTGTGCGATCCAACGTCAGCCCACACGTGTTCGACGACGAAGCGAGCATTGCCCTCGGCCGTCCCATCACGTCGTTCAACGTCGGTGGATCGGGCCTCCACCTCGATTCCGTCCGGCTGCTGTACGAGCGGCTGTGGTCGAAGTTGGCCGAACCCGACTACGTCGTCCAGTTCGTGCGCTACGCGGAGCTCCGATCCGACAAGACGGCGCAGGAGTTCTTCGCCAACAACGACATCGAGCGAGCCTGGGCCGAAGGCGGCATCGCCGGTTCCACACGATCGTTCCTCCAGGAGCACTCTGCGCTGTACCGGCGGCGCGGTGTCCTCGCAGCTTGGCTCTCACACGAGAAGCCGCAGAGGGGCTACAAGATCGACGATCGGGGCCATTCCGAATCGAAGCCCTCGCTCAGCGAGGCGCTGGCAACACGAGATCACAGCGACATCGCAGGCTACGAGGCGATCGCATCGGGATATGGCGATCCCCTCGACGAGGAGACCTTCGCCACCGGACTGGCCGTCTTGGAGCAAACCGCTCAGCTGGTGGAGGATTCCGGCAGCGTCTACGTCATCGCCAACATGCCCGAGTACCCGGAGAAGTTCCTGGCGGCGCCCGACGGCGAAGAGCGCTACCAGTTCTACTTGGACACGCTCGAGGAGTTCGCTCGTGAGCACGGGATCGTCTTCCTCGACGTCACAGGAGGCGATGCCAACGACTTCAGCGCCATGGAGCTGTACAGCGACTACCACCACTTCACCGAGACGGGGGCGACTCGCTTGTCGAAGGACCTGGCGCTGGCCTTCGCCATCACGTTCGGGTGACCGGTCCTCGATTCAGAGGAACCGCTCGATGACCAACGCCCCCCGCGTCGCCGAATCACGAGCAGGATCGATGTCGACCTGCGCCGTGAAGAACTCCGCCGCCCGGCTGCGATAGTCGTCTCTCCAGCCGCGAGCCTCCTCGATGGCCATCGCCAGCGAATCGACGGCGACGCTGGTCGTGAACGCGCCCTTCGAGTCGGCGAACAGGGGGACACACTCGCCGTGGGGATTGTGGTAGATGAACGGCACGCCGCGGGCCATCGCCTCGAACGGAACCGTGGAGAAGCGGCTGATGAGCACCCCGGCCCTGAGCAGCAGCCGCGCAATCGGGACCGTGGTCGCCCGCGGGTGAAAGCGCTGCCGTTTCTCGGCCGGGTGCATCGCCAGCACGTAGGGAGCGCCTGCGGCTTCGCATCCGGCGATCGCCGTGTCGAGCCACGCCTTGCGCTCTTCAGTCATCACGCCGTATGTGAAGTTGACGTTGATCACAGCCGTGTCGTCGACGATGGGCTCGGCCGGCGCCAGCCAGAGACGCTCCAGGCGTGTGCTCCCCACGATGTGGCGATCGCCCTCGAGCGCGGCGTAGTCGTTGGCCCCCTGGCAGAGGATGTGGCGAGCCGTGCGATACGCTTCCCGCCGATACGGAGTGTCGATGTCCTCGAAATCCTGGGCACCTTCCACCTTGGCGAATGTGGGAATACCGCAAGCATTGGCAGCTTCGACCAGGACCCCATAGCCTGCCCAGTCCTTCATGGTCACCACCGCAGCCACCTCGTCGATCCTTGCCGGGTCGGGAAGTTTGAACACCGGTCGCTCGTACCAGGCAAGTCCGGTGGCGATTCGGGGCCAGTGCGCGTCACCGACCGAGATTCGGCTCGGAATCCCACGGGCGTGAAGGGCGTCGGCCAGAGCCATGATCTCGGGAAGGTGGTAGGCGGCCCCCGGCAGCAGCAGCACCGGCTTGGGATCGGCCTCCGGCGCCGGCCACGGCAAGGTCGTGGGATCCCACGGCCGGCGGGAGAAGTCCGCGACAACGCCGTCGAGAAGCCGCACTCGCTCGTTGAGACCTCGCAGCGATCCCTCTGGAGAATCGGTCGCTGCCTCGACCGCCTCCAGCCGGCGAGCTGTGACATCGCGCCACCGTTCCGTCCGGTGCAAGTTTGCAGCCGTCACGATCATCGGTGCGACCATCCCAAGACTCACCAGGAGAGTCACGAACGTGGCGTCACCCGCGCCGCTGCGCGGCCAGCCCACGAAGGCGACAACCCATACTGCGGCGGCTGTCGCCGCCAAGAGCACGATCTGCCATCGCCTCATCGAGCGCATCAGTGCCCGCAGTCGCTCCTTCACGAGATCGCCTCCGCGGATCGTGCCGCCGAATAGGTGACACTACGCAATGGCGCTCCAGGCTGTGACAGCCCGGTGGATGGCCGGCTCCAGCTCCGAGAAGTCCACAATCACCGTCGTTTCCTCGTCAAAGAGACGCGGCAGGCCGGCAGGACGCACCCCGACAAACGGCGTCCCGGCCTCCACCGCTGCTCTCAGGTCGGAGTGTTGGTCACCCACCATCACCACCCGCTCGGCCGGCACGCCGTAGCCGACGACGTAGCCCGAGAGGATCTCACCCTTGGAGCGCGGACTGCCCTCGATGTCCGAGAAGACGTCCCGGAGGCCCTTGCGGTCGACGATGCGCCGCAGCTCCTCAGTTGGAGTGGCAGACGCAACCAGCATCCGCACGTCGCCGCGGTGATCGTCGAGGAAGGCCCGGACCCCGGGAAGCAACGGGGCGGCGACGACCCGATCCTCCACGATGCTCCCGAAGCGATCGGCCACCTGCTGCAAGCGAGCGGCGTCGCAGGGACGTCCGATCATGGTCTCCTCGATGTAGGCGATCTTGTCGAAGCGGGACACGCCGGCGTGCTCGAGGTGATAGGCGCGCACCGCGTCAGCGAAGCGCTCCCCCATCTCGTCGAGGTAGAGAAAGTGGAAGACCTCGGTCTTGACGTCGGCGGAATCGCACAGGGTGCCGTCGAAGTCGAAAACGACGAGATCCGCCCAATCCCCGATCGGCATGTTCCTCCTTCCGATCACTCGATGTCGCGTAAGGCGCCGATGAGATTCCTCAGCGCCTCGTTCTCCATGAGCTGGCGCGCCTCCTTGGCGTAGGAGCCCATGTGGGCAGTCAGGACGACGTTGTCGCACCCGGCAAGAGGCCCCTCGTACGGCTCCTCCTCGAACACGTCGAGGGCGGCGCCCGCCAGCTTTCCGCTCTCGATGCCTTCGCGGAGTGCCTCCTCATCGAGCAGGCCGCCCCGGGCGGTGTTGACGACGATGGCTCCCTCGGGAAGGGCGTTCAGCACCTCACGATCGATGATCCCGCGGGTGGCGTCACTCACCGGGAGATGCAACGAGAGCAGATCGACCCGAGACGCGAGATCGAGGATGGACTCGGCTCGTTCATGCTCGGGGACGGCCACGAAGGGGTCGTAGTAGATGATCGAGGCTCCGAAGGCGCTGACCAGCTCGGCCACCCGCTGGCCCACCCTGCCGAGGCCGACGATGCCCACGATGCGCTTCGCCAGCAGCGATCCCATGAGCGCCTTCCACGTCCCGGACCGCACTCTGCGGTCGGCCTCCGGGATGCGCCGGAGCACCGCCATCATCAACCCGACGGCGAGTTCGGCAACGGCCGTCGCCGGAGCATTCGGGGTGTTGAGGAGCCGGATGCCGTGACGCTGCACCGCCTCCTGGTCCACCGAGTCGTAGCCGGTACCACACCGTGAGATCACCTCGAGCTGGGGATTGGCGACGAACACCGCCTCGGTCAACGGCTCGACTCCGGCGACCATGCCGACGGCGTGGCTCTCGCAGAGGAGGTCCGTCACCTCGGATTCGGTGAGTCTCCGGCCGTATGTGCTTCGTTCGATCCGAAAACCGGCGGCAACCAACTCATCGAGCAGGGGATTCGCCATATCGAAGTTCGATGTGGTGATGGCCACTGCACGGTCGGTCACGGTCAACCTCTTTCGATGGTCACGGAGCGGGGCGGACAGTCCGACAGGCTACCCTATCGATTGCATTCACCTCCTTTGCCGGAGAGCATCGCGGACATGTCGCTGAAGCAACAACTGAGCAGTGGCTCGACGACGATCGGGTCCTGGATCCAACTGGGGCACGAGGCACTCGTGGAGATGATGGCGACCGCGTCGTTCGATTGGCTGTGTATCGATCTCGAGCACACCACGATCTCGATCGAGCAGTTCGGACGGATCGTTCGCGTCGCCGATCTGGCGGGCACCCCTGTGCTGGCACGGCTCTCCGGGCACGATCCCGGCCAGGTGAAGCGGGTGCTCGACGCCGGCGCCGTGGGCATTGTCGCACCGATGATCACCACTCCCGAGCAGGCTGCTGCCATCGTGGCGGCGGCTACCTACCCACCGCGGGGCGATCGCGGCGTCGGGCTCGCCAGGGCGCAGCGCTACGGCCTCGGTTTCGCCGAGTACTTCGAGCGCATCGGCCGGGAGTTGATCTGCATCATGCAGGTCGAGCACATCGACGGGGTGGAGAACCTCGACGCGATCTTGGCCGTCGACGGCGTGGACGGCTTCTTCATCGGCCCGTACGATCTGTCGGCGTCGCTGGGACGTCCCGGCGAGTTCGATCACCCCGACGTGGTCGCGGCCCTTGACCGCGTGGCTGAGGTGATCCGGCGGCCGGACGTGCTCGCAGGAATCCACGTCGTGGAACCCGACATCGAGAGGTTGCAGAAGGTGATCGAGAACGGATACCGATTCGTGGCCTTCGCTTCGGACATGCTGCTGTTCGCCCATCGGCTGGCGGACCTGGCGCCGAGCATCGACGGAGCGCGAGAGGGGACGCAATGCTGACCTCCCTCGACGTCTTCATCCCGCTCAAGGGACGCTCGCAACGCGTTCCCGGCAAGAACATGCGTCCTTTCGCCGGTCGGCCCCTCTTCCACACCATCGTCGCCACGTTGGAGACGGCCGAGCGGGTCGCCACCATCTACATCGACACCGACAGCGACGTCATCGCCGAGTCCGCCTCCGACTTCCCGTCCGTGGAGATCGTGCGACGCAAGCCGCATCTCATCGGCGACGAAGTGTCGACGAACCTGCTGATCAAGGATCTGCTGCTCGATCATCCCGACATGCAGCACTTGGCCCAGACTCACTGCACCAACCCGTTGCTGTCGACGGCAACCATCGACGGTGCCATCGCCGCCTACTTCGAGAACGACGAGGCCACGAGCCTCTTCACGGTGACGAGGATCCAGGCCCGCCTTTACAACGCGGCGGTCGAAGCGATCAACCACGACCCGTCCGAGCTGCTCCCGACCCAGCAACTCGAGCTGATCTACCTGGAGAACTCCAATCTCTACATCTTCTCGCGGGAGGGTTTCTTCGAGAACGAGACACGGATCACCTCCAAGCCGATGCTGTGGGAGATGGACCCCTACGAAGCCGTCGACATCGACGAGGAGCGCGACTTCCGCATGGCAGAGGCGCTGCACATCGGTATGGACCGAATGGCCCAGTAGCCGTTCGATCCAAGGTGATGGTGTCACGCGATAGCTCCGGTCTCGAGGCGATTAGAGTCACGGCGAATGCCGACTCCCCGGACACGGCGCAGGAAGGCCTACGGCCCCTGACTGAGTGTGAGCGAGCCATCCGTTCCTGAGGTGAATGCATCGGCAAACCGCGGCACGATCGGGTGCACGTGGACCCGCTCGCACAAGCCTCACGGACCGAGATGGAAGAGAGGACTGCCACCGATGACACCAGCTTCCATGGGGATCGAACCTCTCTGCCGGGACCACCGCCGCGGAACCTCGGCAGTTCCGTATCGCAACGGCCTGCTCCCCGCCGACCGCTGGCACCGGGTGGCGACAAACGACTCGAAACGCGGGTAGTCGGTGCTCTTCAACTCCTTCGTCTTCCTCGCATTCCTGGTCGTAGTCCTCGCCGCCTACTGGGCGCTCCGTGTACCGCGCTACCAGAACATCTTCCTCTTGGGTGCGAGCCTCGTCTTCTACGGATACGGCGGGCCGATCTTCGTGTTACTGCTCTTGCTCTGCGCCGGGACGGCGTACGTGAGCGGCCTCGTGATCGCGACACGGCCGCGCTATGCACGGCTCGCCCTCATGCTTGGAGCGTCGATCGCTCTCGGCGTCCTGTTCGTCTTCAAGTACTTCAACTTCTTCGTGGAGACGATCGGCTCCAGACTCGCGTTCACGGGTCTCCCCGTCTCCGATACCACGCTGCGCCTGGCGTTGCCGATCGGGATCTCGTTCTTCACCTTCCAGGCCGTCGGTTACATCGCAGACGTGCACCGCGGCAAGGTCGCGGCCGAGCGCAACGTGATCGACCTCTTCCTCTTCATTGCCTTCTTCCCCCAGCTCGTGGCCGGGCCGATCGAGCGGGCCGACCATCTCCTCCAGGAGTTCAAACGGCGGCGTTCCGTCAGCGAGGCCGACATCGGCTACGGCGTCTACTTGATCGTCCAGGGCTATGTGAAGAAGGTCGTCATCGCCGACAATCTCAAGCCCATCGTGGATTCGCTGTTCGCGTACGAGGGGCTCAGCGCGCCGCTCATCATCGCCGGCCTGTTGGGGTTTGCGTTCCAGATCTACGGTGACTTCTCCGGCTACACCGACATCGCCCGCGGTGTCGCCAAGCTGATGGGCTTCGATCTCCTCCTCAATTTCCGCAGGCCCTACTGGTCGGCATCTCCCACGGAGTTCTGGCGCCGCTGGCACATCACGCTCAGCAATTGGTTCCGCGACTACGTGTACATCACCCTGGGAGGAAACCGCAAGAGCGTGCCGCGGGTGTACGTGAACGTGTTCCTGACGATGGTGCTCTCCGGTCTCTGGCACGGAGCGTCCGCCAACTTCGTCGTGTGGGGCGCCTACCACGGGGTTCTTCTCATCTGCCACAAGCTCTGGCTCGATTTCCGGGGCAAGGAACCGATGGGCCTCACCGGCTGGCGGCGCCTCCTCGCCGTCGGCACCATGTTCACGTTCACGGTGTACGGGTGGATGCTGTTCCGAATCACGGAATGGTCGACCATCACGACGTACACGCATGCCCTGTTCACGGACTGGTCGTTCGGAGCACTCGGCGTGCTCACCGTCTCCGCTGTGCTGCCCTACATCGCACTCTCGGTCTTCGTCGACATCGTTGAGGCCTGGAGCCTCAGTGAGAAGCCGGTCCAGACGATGCGCGAGTCCTGGGTGCTCGCCCCATATCTCGCTGGCCTGGTTGCCCTCGTCGTCGTCCTGGGATCCGAATCCGGCGGTGAGTTCATCTACTTCAAGTTCTGATCATGCGAATCTACAAATCGAAGACATATCAAATCCTCGCCCTGGCCGCGGTGCTGGTCGTCGCTGCCGACATCGGCGTTCGCATCGTTAACCCGGATGAACCGGTGACGCTTACCGACCGGCTGGTGGTGCAGCCGGTCGACGGTGGTGTCTACATCCTCGGCAACTCGATGTTCAAGACCGGAGTCGATCTCGATCAGATGCGCTCAGAGCTGCCCGATCGCGACGTGCGCTTCAACTACTACGACGGTCACTACACCAACCTGTGGTATCTCGTCGCAGAGGGAGCGCTCCGCCCGGCCGAGCACCGACCGGCTCTCATCGTGTGGGGCTTCCGGCCCCACTATGCGATCTACCCGGCATTCAGGCAGAACCAGCCGAATGCGAATGATCTCTTCGTCTTCCCCGATCGGGCCTACGAGCGCTTGACGGACGCCTCGATGGACAGGCCTGTCGCGGATGTCGAAGGGCTCCTGGAGGCGTGGAGCGCGCTCTATTCTGAACGCGATGAGGCACAGGGTGCCTTGTCTCGTGCAAGCGAGAGAGTCTCACTGGCGGTCCTCGATTGGGTACTGGGGCGGCGAGTTTCGAGCCTCCGCGAGCGACTCCTCGACGGTGACATCTCGATCATCGACGAGATCGCAAGAGCCGCGACACACGGTGAGGTCCAGTTGGCGGAGGAGCAGATTGTCGACGGGGCCGGCGACTTCATCACCGGCCCCCCTCGGGTTTTCACAGACGGATTCATCCCTCTCACGGCAGAGAGCTTCCAGGATTCCGGCCTTCCCCAACTCGTGGTGATCTGGAAACCGGTGAACGTCGCCGAAGGGGATCCGATCGAGGAAGAGGACACATTCGTGAGCGACGCCATCGCCTTCTTCGATGCACACGACATCCCGTATCTCGACCTGTATCACGACGATCGCATTGTGAGGGAGCACTTCGCCAAGGGCGATCACCACAACGCCGAAGGCCGCGGGGTCGTCACGTCGATCCTCACCGAACGCATCCGGAGCCTGCTGGACCAGTCCTGATTCTCGCGGCTGACGCCGCCGCTCCAGGCCCAGTCGCGCCTCAGATCTCCCGCCCGTCGAGCATCGCCTGGTACACCGCCTGCGCCTCTTCGATGACGGCGCTCTTGTCTTTCCAGAGCCCGTCGGGCCCCTCAGGGATTCGGTTTCTGTGCTCCCTGCCGAGGAACTGGTTGTCCGGCCGCTGTTCGCGGCGCGCCCGATCCGTCACCGACAGTGCGTGCTCGACCCACGCCTCTGCCTCGGAATCAGGCCAATCTCCGCCGAGATGTCTTCCCACCGCCCTGAGCACGTCGCCACCACTACCGATGTCGGTGAAGTCCACTACCCAGCCGGGTCGAATGCCGGCGAGCTCTGAGAGCGAAACGATCGAACGCAGGATGAAGCCGGGAACGTCGGCCATGTCGACGATGTGGTACCAGCCTGGCTCGCGCTCCTTGTACTCAGCCATGGACCACATCGCCTGCAACGGATCTCGGATTCCGTACACGAGCTGCACGCCGAGCGCCTGTTCACGCTCGGTCTGGTCGATCAGCGTTGCGAGGTTCTCGGACTCGAAACCGAAGAACTGGGGATGTACCTTCTCGATCGCCCACCGGCTCCGAACAGCCTTCGAAGACGGGTACTGCTCGAACGCGGGTATCTGCGCGCCGGCTCCGGGCTCGATCTCTATGTCCAGGCTGGCGGATGGGATGTCGCTAAGACCCGCCGGGTATCGACGTCCGTGGAGCCCGAGGAGGTCCCAAACGATGTTGGTCGGCTCGACATACACGGCCGGATGGGTCCGCAGGACGTCGTAGAGCCAGGTGCTCCCCGATCGATGGATGCAAACCTGGAGAAGGATCGAGCCTGGCAGTCCCTCAGACGTGTGCCGGGCGAAAGCGAGGATACGCTCGGACCTGAGGTCATGTGCGGCCTTCTCGAGGCTTCGTGTCCGCTCGAGGATCGAGTCGTTGAAGCCCCCCTGCCGACCAACCGCCTTCTCGAGGCTTCGTGTCCGCTCGAGGATCGAGTCGCTGAATCGACCAACCGCCTTCTCCACCTCCCGCGTCCGCCCCAAGACGGCATCGTTGAACCCAGCCTGCCTCTCAACCGCCGCCTCGAGGGCACGGGCGCGATTGAGGATCGCGTCGTTGAACCCAACCTGCTTCCCCGCCGCAGACTCGACCGCCCGAATCCGATTCAGAATCGCGTCGTTGAACCCAGACTGCTTCCCCGCCGCAGACTCGACCGCCCGAATCCGATTCAGAATCCCGTCGTTGAACCCAGACTGCTTCCTTTGAGCATCGACGACCGGCTCGAGGCCGGCCGCCAGGGTCTCGACTCGGCTCGCCACGTCACGGAGCACGGCGACCGTCTCCGCCCGTGCAACGAGAATCTCGAAGGACAACTTGAGGAGCAGCCCGGTCAGGCCGGAGACGGCCGCGGCGGCGAGCCCCCATGGCGGACCGGTCGCGACCCACAGCGAGACCGTCACGAGTATGGCGAGAACGGCCCACCCGGCAAGAACGAGCCTTCTCTGCCCGCGACCGGCAAGACGTGACGTGAGGCTCACCGGCGGCCACCCTGCCGGCGAGCATCAGAACCCAACGTCGAGCACGCTCGGGGATCCGGCTTCGGCATGCCCCACGACTGACCCTTGTCGAGCATCGACTCAGCAGCAGACGTCGGACCGTCGGAGCCGGACCGGTCGGGCCGCTTTCGCATCACCCGAACAGACTGTCGTAAGGGGCACGATCGAACAGCTCGAGCTTCCCACCTGCGGTGGCATTCACGATCCGCCGTCCGTCGGCCTCGAAGGTGAGCTTGGCGAGTTGGTAGTTCGCGAGGACCCGATCGAGCTTGGGGTCCTTCCATATCTTGCCCTTCCCAAAATAGTCAGGGTGGAAGTGATTCGGATCGTCGCTCATGGATGTGATGAGGTTGCCGTCGACCTTGGCGTCGGCGGGGACGGTGTAGGAGAAATCCATGCCGATCAGGACGACCTCGGAGAAGCCCAGGTAGTAGGCGAGTTGCAGGTTGATGATCGTCACCGATTGCCCGGAGTACACCCGCTGGGAGGCATCGGCCGAGAAACGCGGAATGCAGTACGACGGCGACGTGGATGCGTAGTAGCCACGATTCATCATGAAGTAGCTGACGTTCGGGGCCTCGCCGACCTGGTCGCGGTAGATCGACGGGAAGAACTTGTGTCCCGCCGGATACGCCTTGATCGCTTCGACGTTGTCCCGCATGAACGCCGTGTCCTCGACCACGTAGTACGACGGATCGAAACCCATTCGGTCGGCGGCGTAGAAGATCCCGTTGACGACGATCGTGTACTCACCTTTGAGCTTGGCAAGGTCCAGCACGTTGAGCGACGGTCCGTTCCCGATGATGACGCAGCGCTCGCCCGTGTGGATGTCGCGGAACCGCTCGAGATCCGCGCCGTCGAACACCGTGTCGGGATACTCCTCGATGGCACACGCCACGTCGGCATCCTGCTCGGGATTCCCTGCCCACAGCAGTGGGCCGGGCCGGGCCCGATCGACCATCTCGACGTACGTACCGGACGATGCATCCGCCGACACGATCTCGATCGCACGGTCCAAGGTGACGTGGCCCACGGGAAACGCCGTTGCAGGGGACTCGGCAACCCGCATCACGTCATCCCCCTCTAGAGCGAGCTCGACGACCTCGCCTCCCGAGGACACCGTCTGCGCCGCCATCTCCTCGATCGTCGAAGAGCGGGGGAACGCCACGACGAGTGTGGAGAGGCTCATGCCGCCCAACACCCACTCGTTGACGGAGAACCGCTCAACTCCCGCCTCGGACACGACACGGGCTGCGCCCTGATCCCCTTCGATCCGGTCGACGAGCACGAAACACGTCGGGAGTCGATCTCGAACGTGCTCGTCGAGTCGGAGCATCGCCTGCGCCTGGTGAGCAGTCTGCGGCATGAAGACGACATCGAATCGGCCGCCGGTGATCGTCGACTCGGTGTTGTCAGGCGACGCCGCGCAGGAGCGCTCGACGAGTGCCAGGAATTCACGAAGGAGTGGCTCGATGTCGGCCGCGATCTCCCCGAGCTCCTGCGGGCTGAGACCCAGCACACGGCGGAAGCCGTTCCGCGTCGCGGTCGCGATGCTGACGTGGCGCTCGAGGAAGGAGTACGGGATCTCTTCCAAGGACCGGAGTATGATCCGAGCTCCATCGCGATCGCCCTGCAGGAACGTGGTCGCGGCGGACTGAACCGCTCTGCGGGCCAGCACGACTTCACGTTGATAGTGAGGAAGCGGCAGGGGAAACGGCACTTCGGCGTGCGGTCCGGTCAATGCCCGTGGGTCGTCCTCGAAGCAGGACGTCACCAGCCGTCTCGCCTCGGCGAGGTGCTCAACAGCAAGGTCTTTCGCCATCGACGCCCTCTTCTGGCGGTAGAGGGCGCTCGTCCACTGCGCCGGAACAAACACGAAGCCGCGTCGCATCAGGCGCAGCCACAGGTCCCAGTCCTCGGCGCCGTGGAGCATGGACTCGTCGAAGCCGCCGACGCGCCGCACGATCGAGGTGATCAGAAGAGGCGCATGCGCGTTGAAGGGACACTCGGCTCCGCTCGACACGAAATCGTGGACTCCCCCCGATTCCCAATCCTCGTGCGGCGCGAGGCCGTCGAGCTCGATCTCCTCCGGCACGATCCGAACACCGCAGTAGGAGCCCACGGCGCCGGCATCCCCGGCGGCGGCAAGAGCTTCGACGCGATCCAGGAGACTGTCGCTCAACAACAGATCATCAGCATCGAGGAAGGCAGTCAATCGTCCTCGCGCCGCGCGCAAGCCGGTGTTGCGGGCAGCACTCAAGCCCCCGTTGACCCTGTGCCTGATGAGGCGGAATCGCTCGTCCAATCTGACGTAGCGCCACGCTTCCCTCACCGAGGCGTCGGTGGAGGCATCGTCGACGATGATGCATTCCCAGTCGCCGAAGCTCTGCCGGCGGACGGATTCGAGCGCGGTGGCGAGAAACCGCTCTTCGTTGTAGCAGGGCACGACCACGGTGACCGTGGGAAACGAGGTATCCACATCCGGTCCTCGCTCCGCCCGAGCAGGCAGGGCGGCGACGACGGGAGAACCGCCCGAGATCGCGGCGGCAGCCCTGGTCTCGAGCACTATTCGTCTCGCACGCTCCACCCGCTCCGCGTGCCTGGTGGCCTCGTTGGGCCCGACCCGGTCACGCAGCACAGGCGCGGTACGCGCCGACCCTGCCAGTCTCTTCAGCTTCTTGCGGTCCTGCAGAAGCCTCGTGTGGTCTTCACTCTGGCGAAGACTGAGAAGGACCAGCAGGACGCTGAATGCGCCGACTCCCACCACATAGAGCAGGGCCGCCGCCCAGCGAGGGACGAAGAACGCCACCAAGCCAGCCGCTGTGGCGAATCCGAGGAGAACGCCGCGCGGGCTGATCAGGTGTCGAATCATCGATTTGAGGCGGGCGACGAGATACCGCATGGAATCCAAACCCGGGGAGTCGTGCCGTGCACCGCTAGGCTAGCCGGGTTCCCGTTCGGAGTCCTCACCGATCGAGAGACTATCGACACAGCATGACAGTCCCGGATCCCGAGCGGCAGGGAGAGCCCGGCATCCCTGACGGAGCGCCGATTGCCGGGAGGCAGATGCGCACTCACCGGCCTCACCCATCTGGTGGTGGCGCGACATGACGACAGGGACTCCGGTTGGTGTTTCCGCGGCATCAAAGGATCCATGCAGAGTCGCGATCATCACGCTATTGATGCGTCGGGATTTCCCACACGCCGGCGTGAGTGTCGCCACCCTCGAATCGCAGCTCTCGGCCGACGTGAGGCATTTCCTCCTCCTCAACGACAACCTCGATCGGGAAATCGAGGGTAGGTACCGGGATCGACCGCACTACGACTTCCGCTGTCGGGGCCGCAACATCGGAGTCCCCGCAGGCAGGAACCTCCTGATCTCGACAGCCATGGACTGGGGAGCCGATTACTTCATCACGTTCGACGACGACCTACTCGCTCCCTCGGACTACGTCGCCCAGCTCATCGAGGAACGTCGGCGACTCGCTCGCGATGAGGCGGTGGGCATCGTCGCCCCCGCCGTGCTCGACTACCAGTCCCTGCACACCAGGGTCTTGACGGCCGACGAGATCGAGGCAGTCGGGCACTACGATGCCGTCCGCCTGGGTGACAACGCAACCTTGCGGCGCAGGCTTCGTGGAGCCGGGGATGATCCCGGTCCCCGGGCCGTCGAGCACCTCGGCATCCGCGATTGGCGCACTCACTACCTCGGAGTCGGCAAGCGTGCCTTCCTTCGGTGGGCAACCAGGTATGTCGAGACCGATGCGCTGCCTGCCCCGTCTCTGCCGACGGCGCTGCGCGCCGATGAAGCCGCTCGCCGCACGTTGACGGCAGGAGACTGTCCTCCCCTCGCGGTCGATACGCTTCCCGGGGGCGTTTCCTGCTTCGATCGAGCCCTCGTCGAGACCCTGGGGCCGATCGACGAGGCATTCGGTCCGTTCGGCTTCGAAGACTCCGACTTCGGTATCCGTGCCCGGCGTGCCGGATTCGCCAACTACTGCATTCCGAAGGTGATCGTGCTCCATGATTTCCAGAAGCGGCTTCGATCGCGCCAACCCAAGGAGGTGCTCGCGTCTCGTGGCCGAGCGCGTGCCCTCTTGCTGCGCAAACATGCGGGTCCCGATCTGGCATCGGGGGCGCTCTTCGCCGTACTCGAGCCCGTCGATGCCTTCGCCGCGACCGGGGACGGTCACACGGATGCAGCGGTACGGCTCGAGTGGACCCGGGCCTTCTACGCCGCCTTCATCGAGGCGCTGTTTCGTAGGATCGATGATGAAGACCACCAGAGCCGACCGGCCGTGGGCCCTCGGCGCGGCGTCACCCGAATCCCTCTGCCCGATCGCCCTTTCACGCCGAGCTCGACGATCGAGGTGACCTGCAACGTCGAGTTCCGCGACAACGCGCTCCGGGTTGACGAGCTGTCCGTGCGGTGGCCTGATGGAGCGCGCATCCGGCTCAGTGGCTCGGTTCGATGCCTCGAATCGAGATCGCAGGCCGGGTCGTTCGACGAACTGGTCGTTCAGCACGCCGAGCTGGTACTGGCCGGCTCCGGCCTCCTCGGCTACATCGCAACGCTCCTCGGAGTCGACACCGCGGTTCTGAGACACACGCTCGCGACGTTCGCCGAGACCCTGTCCGGGTCCGGACGCAACGCGATGCTCGGACTCGTCGACCTCGACGATTCGTCGCGACTCACTCTGATGCTCACCCGTCGAGGGCGACGCCTGAGATTCGGGCGGAGGCGGCACCTCACCGACGACGCACTGTCTCTGGAGGTGTCGACTCTCAACGAACCAAGTCAAACCGACCGCGAGCCGAATCGATGAGATCGTAGGGACGCTCCCACTGCACCGTCACCGGCTTGGGGGACCGGCCGAATGGCCTCGGGCGCCCACTGCGCATCATGACCCATCGGTAACACTCACGCTCAGCCCAACACGCCGCCGGAGTGCCGGATCGAATCGGGAATCAATCAGCTCACGCACCGAGATCTCCGGCTGTGGCGCGAGGTCGATTGTCAGAGTCGCCGGCCGCCGACGGAGTGAGAGGAACCAGCGAATCCTCTCTCCCTCTTCCGTCGCCGGCTCGTCCAACAACGCGGCCAGATAGCCCGATGACCGCTCCCGGCGCCTCCAGGCGACGCTGGTCTCGAGGCGACTGAGAAGACCGTGGTCGTGGAACTCGGCATGGAAAGCCGACAGTGTCGTATCGAGAGGCTCTGGTCGTCCATCATCGGCGCGGGAACCGATACCGGTGACCGAGGCCGACATCCGCAGCACCGCCAGGCCGGGAGCGTCGATCTCCAGGTTGCGGAGGTCGAAACACCCGGAATCCCTGTTCCACGAGTACGAGAGGGCGGCGTGCAGAAGAACCTCTGCGGGGAGTCCGCTCAACGGTGAGCCGTCCCAGAGCCGAAACGGGATCCGATCTGCATGAGCATCGACCTCATGCGGGATGGCGGACTGGCATCGGCTTGGTCCGTCGGGTATGCCTGCCAACGGTGTGAACAGACCGTCGAGGAAGCCCGCGAAGAAACAGAGGGTCGATCCGGCTGCCACACCCGTGTGGTCGGGAGGAATCTCCATCTCATAGGAGAACAACTGCATCGCGTGCAGCGCGCCGAGTGCGGCGGTCTCGACGAGAATCCGCCGTACTCGTGTCGGGTCGGCGTGCTTCCGAGCGATGAGGGCACGCGCCCGGGCTTCCGTGAAGACGAGCGTGGATGCATCGCGATCGCGCTTGCGGGCGTCGAGGTCGTGAAGCGCCAATTCGGTGGGCAACAGGTAGTTCTCGTACCCGGCCCGGAGGGCGCGAATGGCGAAATCGGCGTCCTCGTAGCCGAACGGGGAGAACGACTCGTCCATCGGGCCGATCTCACGGATCAGATCGGCGTGGTAGGCGCACGCTCCTCCTGGCGCCGAGTCGATGCGGACGACCTCGGATCGAGGCTCCGTGGCGGCACGACGAATCGCCGGATCATGCCGCAGCTCGGCTGAGGTTCTGGCCTCGCGCTCGAGACCCGCAGCACATCGCCAGAGCGACCGGAGTTGCCAGGCGCGCGGATTGACGCGGCGTATGTAGTTGGCGTCCCAATCGTCGATGCCTGCATGAAAGAAGGCGTGAGAAGACGATTCAGACTCCGGCTCGGGGAGTGCCGCGCGAATACGGTCCAGCGAAACCGGCGACTCGAGGGTTCCTGCTTTGGCCGCTCGCACGTCTTCCCGATCCATGGCGAGCGGAGCGACCTCGTGGAAGTTCAGTACGACCGGAGTCACGATGCCAACCCGATGCCCCGCGGCTCTGCGTTCGACGATCCAGTGACACATCCGCTCCACGTAGCCACCGGGAACGAGCAGATCGTCATCGAGTGAGAGCAGGATGTCGGCGCCCCATGCCAGGGCGGCCGCGATGAGCTCGTTGCGGCCGCGGGCGACACCGAGATTGCGACCCGGGGTGAGAAGACGGGTATACGAACGAGATGTGAGACGTGCCTCGAGTTCGGGGTCGCGGGCATCGTTGAGCAGCAGGAACTGGA
>CAZMSN010000014.1:0-36771 GCA_964569015.1 uncultured Acidimicrobiaceae bacterium
TCTGTCCCTAGTACGAGAGGACCGGGATGGACGTACCTCTGGTGTGCCAGTTGTCTTGCCAAGGGCACGGCTGGTTTGCTACGTACGGAACGGATAAGCGCTGAAAGCATCTAAGTGCGAAGCCGCCTCCAAGATGAGATCTCCCACCGGGCAACCGGATAAGACCCCTGGTCAGAACACCAGGTCGATAGGCCAGAAGTGGAAGCGCAGCGATGCGTGTAGCTGACTGGTACTAATAGGTCGAGGGCTTGATTTTGAATACCGCGACAATCGTGCTCGCTATGGAGTGCTCAATGAGCACTGACAGGGTTTCGGTGGCCATAGCGGCAGGGATCCACCCGTTCCCATTCCGAACACGGAAGTTAAGCCTGCCAGCGCCGATGGTACTTGGGCCGTAGGGCCCCGGGAGAGTAGGTCGCTGCCGAACAACTAGTAGATTGGGGCCGTCCGCGTGGGGCGGCCTCAATCGCGTCCGAGACCAGAGGCGGAGCCGAATGGCCAGCAGTCGAGATGACCGGCAACGCAGAAACCCGAGAGGCAGCAAGCCGAGCCGGGACAAGGCGCATCGTGCGAAGGGTGCCGAGCGCGGCGAGCCCCGCTCGGCGGGCCGAGAACAGCAACGGTCGGGCCGGGTTCCCGAGAACGGCCGCGGGCGAAGGACGGATCGATCTGGAAGCGGCGACCGCAAGGCCCCCAGCGAGCAGACCGCGAGACCGAGGCGGGACCTCAAGGGAGCTGCCGCCGATCTGCCCCACTGGGTGACGGAGGAGTTGGCGCGAGTCACGCCGGCGAACCGGGTGGCGGCCGCGCTCGAGGCACTCGGCGAAGCGTCAGAAGCTTTCGTCGCGGGAAAGCACCATGCGGCGCTCCACAAGGCACAGCGAGCCAAGGACCTGGCGCCGCGCGATGCGACTGTGCGAGAGATACTCGGTCTGGCGGCGTACCGGGTAGGTGATTGGGGCACCGCTCTCAGTGAGCTGCGCACGTACCGCCGGATCACGGGGGAGACAACGCACCTACCGGTGGAGATGGACGTGCTCCGGGCACAGGGTCGCAACGAGGACGTGCGCAAGGCATGGAATGCCCTCCAGGAACGGGGAGGCAAGCCGCCCGTCCTCAAGGAAGGCGCCGTGGTCTATGCGTCGTTCCTCATCGACATCGGAGAGATCGCCGAGGCCCGCAGGCTCACCCGGCCGAAGCGACTCACCCACGAGCCGTTCCCCGAGGACCTCAAGCTCTGGTACGTGGCGGCGAGGGCCGCCGCGCTGGACGGCGACGGGGAGCGGGCCCGCACCCTCCGCAATCAGATCCTGGAGAACGACCCGGGTTTCCCCGGCATCGATGAGCTGGAGGAGCTGATCATCGAGGCAGGTTAGAGATCCGCGGCAAGTGTCATGGCTCGCGGCGTTCGTGTCGCTGTGACCGGATACGGTGATTGAACCCGCACTTCCCACGCGCCTGATAGCACCGGGAGGTGCACCCGATGGATCTCAACCTCGTCGTTCTCTCCGGGAAGCTCGCCACCGCGCCCGAGCTCCGTACCTACGAATCCGGCTCGCGCCTCATCCGCTACCTGGTCACCGTCCGCAGCGACGAGCCGCGGCGTCGCGTCGACGTCGTCCCGGTGACTCTGTGGGATCCCCCAGAGGACCTGGCGGCCAACCTGCCCGATCCCGGCCGTCACGTCTGGGTCACCGGCATGGTGCAGCGCCGGTTCTGGGCCGCTGAGGAGGGTCGGCGTAGTCGTCTCGAGGTGGTGGCGCACCAGGTCGAAGTGAAGGATCCGGAGGTTGTCTCGGCCGATGACTGAAGTCGTGCCTGTTGGAGCGGCAACTCGGCCGGCCTAGATTGCCGCAATGCGCAGAATCAGCATTGCCTCCAGCTCCCAGATGGCCGCCGATGCTGGAGCTGACATCGCCGATCAAGGCGGGAACGCGACCGACGCGGCGGTGGCAGGGGTCATCACGTCGATGTGCACCGAGCCGGGCATCATCGCCCCGGGCTCCGGCGGCTTCATTGCAGTCTGGCCGAAGTCGGACGATCCCGTGGTGGTGGACGGGAGCGTCGAGATGCCGGGCCGAGGGTTGCCGCGGGAGCGATTCGGCAGCGGCATGCACGAGATCGAGATGGGCTACGGCGGTGGCACTCGAACCGTCGTGGGCCATGGCTCGATCGGCACGCCGGGCGCATTCGCCGGGCTGCGCGCCGCTTGGGAACGGTACGGCAGCGTGCCGTGGAAAACGCTGTTCGAGCCCGCGATCGACACCGTCGATGCAGGGTTTCCGCTGTCCTCGGCGGCCGCGGAGTACTTCGCGCATTCCCACGAGCTCGTCTTCGGGTGGGATCCGAGCAGCTATGACGTTCTCCACCACGCCGACGGCACACACCTGGTGGCGGGAGAGACGGTCCACGTTCCCCACCTCGCCGACTCACTTCGGCAGCTAGCCGCGGAGGGAACCGACGCGCTATACCGGGGGGATCTCGGGGCGGCGATCGTTGAGACCGTCCAAGCAGGCGGCGGGATCCTCACACGACGAGACCTCGCCGAGTACGAGGCCGTGATCCGGGCGCCGATTCGGGTCGACATCGACGAGTGGGCGGTAGCCACCAACCCGCCTCCCGCAGTTGGGGGAGCCTGTATGGCCGCCATGCTCATGCTTCTCGGCGGCGGTGCCTTCGAGTCGTGGTCGGCAGAGGACATTGAGACGTTGATCCGGGTGCAGCGGGCGGTGCTGATGTACCGCACCGAGTTCCTCGTCGATCATCATGATCGAGGGGCCGAGGCGGCCCGTCTGCTGGAGCTGGCCGGGATGGGCGATCTGAATGGCATCATCTCGGCTCCCTCGACCACGCACACGTCGACGGTCGATTCGGACGGCAACGCGTGCTCGATCACGGTGTCAGCCGGCTATGGATCGGGAGCCCTGGTCGAGAGGATCGGATTCTGGCTCAACAACTCGTTGGGTGAGATCGAGCTGAATTTGCAGGGGCTTCACGCTCTCGAGCCCGGAACCCGCCTCGTGTCCAACATGGCCCCGACCGTCGCCCGGAGCCGAAATGGCGCGGTACTCGCCATCGGGTCTCCGGGGGCCGATCGAATCACGACGGCGATCAGCATCGTCTTGCTCAATTTCATGCATCTCGGCATGGCGCTCTCCGATGCCGTGAGCCACCCTCGGGTGCACGCCGAGGTCTTCGAGGGAATGCCCACGGCCGCCTACGAGCCGGGGATTCCGGCGCGGGCCTTCGACGATGTGCAGGTGCGGCGGTTCCCCGACCTCTCCATGTACTTCGGGGGAGTGCAGGCGGTGTTGTGGGATCCTCGTGCCGGGCTGTTCGAGGCGGCGGATCCTCGCCGCGCGGGTGGGATTGCCCACGGCGGGTGAATCGGCGGGGGCTTGGGCTGTGAGCCTCTAATGTCGAGTGGAGCCAATCCGGGAGACTGCGATGACCGAGCGGATCTACATGACCGACGCCTATGCGCGCGAGGTGGACGCCACCATTCTCGAAGTCGATCGAGCCGACGGGCGGGTGTTGCTCGATCGCACTGTCTTCTACCCCGGTGGGGGAGGGCAGCCGCACGATGTGGGTACGGCGTGGATCGGCAACGATGCCTTCGAGGTGACACGGGCCGCCTCGAACGGCCCCGATGTGTGGCACTGGTTGGAAGGCGATCTGCCGAAACGCGGATCCCAGATGCGGGTTACGATCGATTGGCAACGCCGCTACACCCTCATGCGCACTCACACTGCCATGCATGCCCTGTGTGGGGTGGTGTGGAGTCGGTACCGGAGTCCGGTCACCGGCGGCAACATGAAACCCGGCGAAGGCAGACTCGACTTCGAGCTACCCGACTGGGATCCCGAGGACAAGGCCTCGGTCGAAGACGAGCTGAACCGGTACCTGGCGGCCGGGCTCCCTGTCGAGATCACCTTCCTACCGCGGGCCGAGGCGGATCGGGACCCGAGCCTGATCCGTACCAAAGTGAGCCTCTTGCCGGCGAGCCTGAAGACGGTCCGGGTGGTGGACATCGTGGGTCTCGATCGCCAGGCCGACGGTGGCACCCATGTGAAATCGACATCCGAGGTGGGCCCGGTCACGATTGGCAAGGTCGAGTCGAAGGGGAAGGGCTTTCGCCGGATCAGGCTCACGTTGGTGGACTGATCCCGAGCGGGGCCAGTGGGACCAGCCAAGCCGTGCGCGCTAATTCTCCGCGTCGCCTTGCGCGATGAGGTAGCCGCGGGCTCGCTCTGCCATCGGATACCGGTTGACGAGTTTCCAGAACGTCGTCGAATGGCCGGCTTCCAGCAGATGAGCCAGTTCGTGGACGATCACGTAGTCGAGCACCCAGCTCGGATAGCCGGCGAGATGAGAGGCAATGCGGATCCGCCGGGTCTCGATGCTGCAGGAACCCCAGAGGGTATTGAGGCGATCGGACCAGACGATGGCGGTGGGTCGGGGGAGATCGTGTTTGGCGGCGAGACGGCGGGCCCTGGCGGCGAGATCGATCGCATCGGTGCATCGCATGCGGGTGAAACGCTCCTGCATGGTCTCGACCCAGTGTGACTCCTCGTCCCGGCTCAGGTTGTCGGGGATAGCGATGCGGAGCACGCCGTCGACGAGACGAGCTTGCACGGTCTTGCGGCGTCTGGCGCTGCGTACGACTTCGATCTGCATGCGGCGGGCAATCGTAGCGGCACCTGACGACAGAGGCGGCAGAGAACGATGGTCGGCCGAAATCAGGCGATGCTCTACTCGTGGGTGGGAATCAGCCATTCGAGCAGCTCGCTGGTCGGAAGGTCGACGAACTGGACCCGTTCGTACCCGACGAGATAATCCGGAGCGATGTGCTGGAGCGCCGCCGATCGCACCAGGACCAATGCATCGGAGTTCTCGGTGAGCACAGCCACCAAATCGTCCGATTCCTCGACTATCCGCGCGCCAGGTTCAGTGCCCCACAGGATGCCCGGAGAAGCTGGTGATCCTCCCACCACTACCAGGCGCTCCGCCTCGTTCGTCAACGCGGTCTCGTATCCCGATGCGATTGTCGCGGTGATCGCCGTCTCGGCAACGCTGGCCCGATTCGGGTCCCACTCGACGAGGAAGACCATCGAGGCGCTCATCGTCAAAGCTGCCACTGCCAGCACGGGCACGATCCGGGGCCGAATCACCAGGAGGAACCCGAACAACACGAGACCTCCAGGCGCGACAGCGAAACGCGGCCACCACGCTGCCGGGAGAAGCGCCCAGGTGATCGACGCAAGGGCGATGAGCCAGATGAGAGAGAGGTGTTGGGCCACGACGCGGCGCCGATCGACCACCATCGTCACCAGGCCCAGACCGACCACGGCAAGCCACATCAAGCCGAGACCTCCGAAGCGTGCATCGTATTCAAGGCCGCCCTCGCCCATGGTCGGGAACACCAGCATCGATTGCACGAAGACTTCCACCGATGACATGTCCCGCCACACCAAAGGACGTTGAGTACGGTCGGAAAAGCTGCGCATCTCCTCGGTGGAGAGCCCATCACCCGGAGCCCACAAGGCGGTCTCGACTGGGTAGAACGGGTTCTCATGCTCGATCAGGTTCCGAGTCAGGAACGGCGTCGCAGGAATCGCCATCAACAAGACAACGACGGCAACTCGCTTCGCTCCGAGCCCGGACCGGAGACTGCCCACCAACGCAGCCACCACGGCCACAGACGCTGCGATGCCAAACGGCTTTGTAGCGGGAATCGCCCCGAGCAGGATCGCCGCGGTGAAGAACAGGCAGGGCGATCTCGCCTGCCAGGCCGCGAGGAGAGCGATGGCGGCCATCCCGAGCATGGCAGCGACGGCGACGTCCACGTACGCAGTGAACAACTGAGGCCACACGGACGGAACAGCCAGCAAGGTAGCGACCATCACGACGCCAGCCCAGCCTCCGTGCCTCTTGGCGGCTGCGGTGCCGATCACAGTGAAGAACAGGAGCGCATACGGGGCCTGTATGAGCGAGAACCCGAGTGCATCTCCCAGAGCCAACCCCAGATAGGACCCTTGCATCTCAGACAGACCCGCATAGTGCACCCAGGGAACGAGCATCGGCATGTCGTAGAGACCGTCTGCCTGAATCATGCCGTTGGCGGCGGCGTTGTGATACCACCAGGCGTCCCAGGACATGTCGCCGAATCTCATCAGGGTGAGCACGACATAGGAGAGGACCAGCACGTTGAATACAACGACGGTGACAACGAGCCATCGCTCTTCTTGCCACTGCTGCGCCAGTGCAGCCAGGATCTTGTCGGCCGATCTCCTCCGCCAGGCGACTACCGCCGCGATCGCTGCGAGACCTGCGACGGTGACTCCCGATGCGCGGAGCCCGAGGCCAAACATCATCAACCATGCGGCCGACGAGGCCGCGGCAACGGAGACAGCGGCAAGGGAAAGAGCGACGGCGCCAATCGGCGAGAGCCAACGCTTCGTTGTGTTGAGGGCGGATTCGGCAGAAACGACGGACGAGGACAGCCAGCCCGCGAGTATCACGATGGAGAGGCCCGCGACCAAACCAACGAAGAGCGGCATGTCGAGAGACGCTAGCAGTCACTCACTGTGGAGATCTCGCGAGCCCGACATCGGAGACGGGTGGAACCACACCCGCGTGTTTCGCCTGGTGAGGGCCGCTTGACAGAGGCGGTACGTTGACCGTGGTGAGTCGGCGGCACGAAGGGAGGTAGGGATGCCCTGGGTATGGAGCGACGAGTTGGCCGAGTGCCTCAGCGGACGTGAGGACGTGGTGGCGGTATCCCGGCTCCAGGGGTGGCGCACAGCACCGACGGCGTACGTGGCACCGTCTGACGGCGACCTGGTCGGATTTGCGCTGGGGTTGCTGGACGCGGCACAACTTGGAGTGGGGGAGTCGAAGGACATCGAGCCGTCTCGGCCAGGTGAGTGAGAGTGGCGGGGGAGCGATCCCCCGTCACTCCTTGATGAGGCCGCCGTGATACACGAGGTCGTAGACCACGACGCCGCGGCGGGTGATCTGCTCCTTCCCCGTGAACGAGGTCACGTCGCCGTCGCTGGTGTCGGTGTAGACATCGTCGCCGATGGTCCATTCGTGGCCACCGAGGAAACGACCCTCTCGGTACATGGCTGTGAGGCTGGCCTTGATGATTTTGCCCGCTTCGGCGGCAACGATGAGTTCTGGCTCGAGGATCCTTCCGTAGTAGTTCATCGCCCAAACCGGCTCGCCACGGTGGTACACCGCCTCCTCGCCGATGAAGTCCGTCCCGCCGAAGTAGCTGTCGAGGTACGCGAGCTCACCGTCGCGGAACTCGAGATCGTGCGAGTGTGGGCGACAGGACGCGGTGGGCGCGCCGTCACCAGCGTAGGTCGCGGCCTTGGCAGCGACGATGAAGTCCTCGAGCTGCTGGGTGGAGAGCTCGTCCACGTCAGTTCCTTCCTTTCTGTCCTTCCCGGGCTGGCATTTCACGTTTCTCATCACTGTGATGGAAAGGATGATGCATTGCGCGTGGTGTGGGGGAGGGTTCGCACGTTCCCAGGGACGGGGTCGCCCCCGACGCTACTGCAGAGCGAGTCACCGCCAGCGTGCCTACGAGGCCCGACGGTTTGCCCAGCGGCGCGGGCTGAGCACGGACGAGGTGCTCCTGAGCCGACAGACGTGGGAGCGGTTGCGGGACGCCCTGGTCGACCTGCAGAACGCGACCCAGGACGTCGCCCGGGGAATCCCTGCGAACGAGCCTCCGTCCGCGGAGGCCGTCGCCGCGATCGGGCGGCTCGCTGCCACCGTTGCCGATCTGTAGGCCACGTCCACTGAGCCCGAGGCGATCTGGTGACGTCCCCGCCACCTATTGCTCGAGACCGCATCTCCAGGATGCTTCGCTGCGGATGACAGTACAGCTAGACTTGCGTCACTGTGACGGAACTACCCGCCGTGAGACGCTGCGAGTGGTGCGGTACCGAGTTCGCTGACCCTTCGCGGACGGGCCGTCCCCGCAAGTATTGCCGCCGCAGTCACCGCCAGCGCCACTACGAAGCGCGCCGGCGCGGTGCTGATCGTGGTCTCGCGGATCACGAAGCCATTGTCAACCGAACCGACTACGACCGTCTCCGTGACGAGATCTACCGCCTCGAGGCCGCTTGCGAAGACGCCGACACCGACCTGCACGCTTCACCGACCAGAACCGACCTCTCCGATGTCATCGACGCGTTGACGTCGGTCGCCCGCGGGGTCATTGAAGCAGTGGTCGAGCCTTCGGCCACGGGTGATTGAGGGTTGCCCCTCTGTCCTATAATCCACGTTATGTAACCCTGCGGGGATGGTAGAGAGTAGGTCGAGGGTTGTGGCTGCTCCCCCGGAACGTGGGAGCAGGCCAGCTCGGCGTCCTGTTCGGGATGGGACGAAGGACCCTTGATGGGTGCCATTGCCGGCCTCGACATTGGACGGGAACAACCGTAGGAGGACATCGTGGCGGCATCGGACGCACCTACCGCCGAGGCGCGGGCACGGAGACGGGCCAAGTACCTTTCCGGCCTGCTGTGGCATGTCGGCGCATTCATCATCATCAGCGCCTGCTTCTGGATCCTGGATCTCACCGTCGGTGAGAACGGCCTGCAGTGGGCCTACTGGATCACTGCGGTGTGGGCGGTCGGGCTTGCGTTCCATATCCTGGCGTACTACATCGACGGTCGGGGGGTCGAGCAGGGCAAGTGCCAGGAGTACCTGGCCGAGGAGCGTGAGCGCGGCGCCGGAACGGAGTGAATGCGGCTCTGCTCAGCGGCTGAAGCGCGAGAGGAATTCCCAGATCAGGTTGGTGTCCCGGTCCTCGGTGGCCACGCCGTGCCGTTCCGCCCGCAGCCGGCCAGCGCCAGGCCGAGCGCGAGGATCACCATCACGAGGTGGCGGTGGGATGGGAGTCTCACACCGCGGAGTATGACATTGGTCGATCTTCATCTGGTCGCAGCTGACGGCGTTCTTTCGCCCGATACTCCACTGGGGGCGGCTTGATCGCCGACTTGGGCGCCATTGGCAGCTCAGGAGATTCCGGCCGTGAGCGAATCGATGGGGTTGATCGGCGAGTAGCTCTCGTGGGCAGCCCCTCGTTCGGCCCCCGGTGCGCAAGAAGCGCAAGGCATCTCGCAAGATTCGCGAAGCGCTCTGACCCATTGGGCCATACCGTGGTCGAACAGAGCCCAAGTCATCTGATCAGGAGGTTTCGCAGTGTCCACTCCCCCATTCAGCGTGAATCCCATCGGCCACGTTCGTGTGAACGGCGACGACTACGTCCTCGAGATCGACCAGGCCTATCGGGCGGCGTTGAGGGCGCTGGACGGCTTCAGTCATGTCAACGTCCTGTGGTGGTGTCACCACGTCGACCAGGCCCAGTTCCGTGCCATGACCGTCGCCGAGACGCCCTATAGAGACGGCCCTGAGGTGGTCGGCATCTTCGCCACCCGCTCGCCGGCGAGGCCAAATCCGATCGCGCTCACGACTGCGCCGATCCTCACGGTCGACATGGCGACGGGGCTGGTGCCGATCGCATACATCGATGCCGAGGACGGCAGCCCGATCCTCGACCTCAAGCCGTATCTTCCCTGCACGGATCGAGTGCGCGACCCCCGTTGCCCGGATTGGTGCGCGAGTTGGCCACAGTGGTACGAGGATTCCGCCGCCTTCGATTGGGAAGCGGTCTTCGAGAACGCTCAGTAGCGGCGGAGAGGCCGTACGGGCATGCAGACGTCGACGGGTTCCTTGCCGGGAGCCTCGGTCGATCGGCCCAGGTGATACCGCTCGAACGGGTAGCGGTCGTCGGGTTCGTAGCCGCTGTCGGGCAACCATCCGGCAGTGAGGGCATACCAGGCCTCACCGTAGTCGGCTTCGCCGAGGTCGAAATGGCCGATGCCGTAGCTGCCTCCATCGATCCGCATCCGGCCCACGTCACCGGACGCCGGAGTGTCCGCGGGGACGCTGAGGCAGGCACTCACCCGAAGCTTGTCGTCGACGGTGATGCTCGGGTCGTCGTGGTACACAGCGAGCACCCACGCATCGGGAGTCATCAGCCCGCGCGGTTGAGCCCAGGTCATGAGCCGGCCGAAGATGTCCGAGAACACTTCGCCCAGCCCTTGGTAGCGGCCGGTGTGGCGAACATAGGCGACCTCGAGTGGAGGGAGCTCTTCGACCGTAACGGTGGCAGTTCCCAGCCCTCCCGCTCCGATGATCCAGGTGCGACCGTCGCCGCCCCGCTCCGCCGGGGAAGACAGGATCCCGTAGTCGGCGCCGATCAATCCGAGATTCCCCGGCGTTTCCTCGACGCTCTCGCCGGAAGCCATCTCGTGTTCCTGATAGCCACCTTTTCGCCACTCTGTGGCAGTCATGCCGAACGCATTCCGAAACGCTCGAGCGAAAGAGGAGGAGCTCGAGAAGCCGCATTTGAGGGCGATCTTGGTGACCGTTCGTTTTGGATGCTGTGTCAGCTGCGTTGCGGCTCGCTCGACGCGGAGCCTGTTGATGAATCGACCCGGCGTCTCTCCAACGAGCACCCCGAATACCCGGTGGAAGTGATAGGGCGAGAAGTGGGCGACCTCGGCCAGCTCGTCGAGCGTCAGCTCCTCGGCCAGGTGCTGTTCGATGTAGTCGATGACGGCATTGACGCGCTCCACGTAGAGAGGACGGCGTGCACTGCGCTCGATGCGTCCGGCCGTCTTGTCATCTGTCATGGTGCTCCTACACGGCCTCGAGCAGGATACCGGTGACTCGACCTGTCCGCCGTACACAACCCCCGGCCACGGTGACAGGCGGCGGGTCCTCCCTGCCGCTTCGTCACGAGCCGACGACCGAGCGGAGCCTCTCCCAGAACTCCTGCTCGAGGTCGGCGAGAGGCGTCATGGGTGCGGTGGCCTCGGTGAGAAGATCCGCGGGAACGGTTGCCTCCGCTGCACGAGAGAAGGCTCGGGCAACGTCTTCCCATCGCCGTTGCCAGACCACGCTCCCCCGCCGTGGCGCGGTTCCGCGGTTTCCTCACCGTCTTGACAATCAGTTGCAGTTGACGTATGGTTGCGGTATCGGACGAAGGAGCACCCAATGGCAATGGCAGCGTCGATCCCGGCCATGCCGCCTGTCAAGGCGGCCGAGACCGTGCTGAACGAGCGGGCCGGAGATCCCGACTGGCTCGACGCCTTCACCGATGCGCTCGAGCACCGGCGCAGCGGTAAGGCGGTCGAGCGGATCCTGGCCGTATGGGGTCTCAGCCAGTCGGAGGCCGGCCGCCGATTTGGCGTCAGTCGCCAAGCCGTCAGCAAATGGGTTGCCGAAGGCATTCCGAGCGAGCGTGAGGAGGCCATGGCCGACCTGTCGGCGGCAACCGACGTGCTGGTCCACTACCTCAAGCGAGACAGGATCCCCGCGGTGGTGCGCCGCCCGATCGCCGCCATCGGGGGAGCGTCTCTGCTCGATCTCCTCGGCCGGGGCGAGCACCGTGACGTGCTCGATGCCTGCCGGGACATGTTCGACTTCAGCCGGGCGCTTGGATGAGGAGTGAATGGCTGCGGGACGGCCACGAGTGGCTGCGCGTCGCCGATCCCTCGTGGGCTGATCCCCTCGATCCTACGTATGCCCGAGAACGCGGCGGACGTTGGAACCCACCGGCGAGCTTCGAGTCTCTGTACCTCAATGAGGACGTTGCCACTGCTCGGCTCAACCTGCGGGCTTTCATCGCCGCTTGGCCCTATGAGCCGGAGGATCTCCGTAATGACAACGGTCCGGTGTTGGTGGCCGCAACGCTGCCGCGCCGCCAGCGTGTCGCCGATGTTCACTCCCCCGCGGGTGTCGCCGCCGTCGGGCTGCCTGCCTCCTACCCCGTCGACGACAGAGGCCACGAGGTCCCGCGCGAGGTTTGCCAGCCCATCGGCGGGAAGGTGAAGCGGGAAGGACTGCGGGGAATCCGGTGCCGGTCGGCCCACTCCCCCGCCGGTCGCGAGCTCGCCTGGTTCCCCGCGTCATCACACAGCCGGGCCCGGCGTACTGATACGTTCCTCTACCGCGACTGGTACTGGGCTTGACGGTGCCCTGCGGTCCGCGTTCAGTGCTCCATCCCGGCCAGATCCTCGAGGGCATTCCACAGCTGTCGCCGCTCCTCTGAGGTCTCCAAGGTCCGCTTGAGGCGATGGGTCGGCCGGGGACGGCGGTCGAGCCAGAAGAGGCCCGTGGCTGTGGCAGCCTCGTCAGAAGCAGCCAGCCAGACGACGGTGTCGGCGCCCTGTTCCGGGGTGCGCAGCAGAGGCTTGATGAGCCTGCGGAACGTGGGAAGCGAACGCTCGATTCCGGGGGTGTCGACCCATCCCGGGTGCATGGCATGTACGACGATGCCACGGCCCGCGAGCTGCTCCGCCCACATCTCGGTGAGGATCACCAACCCGCGTTTGGCCCTGGCGTATGCCGTCGACCCTTTGTACTCATCCTTCTCGCTCTGGAGATCGTCGACCCGGATGCGCTGGGTGTACATGCCGCCCGACGAGACGTTGATGATGCGCGCCGGCGCCGATGCCTCCAGGCGAGGAATGAGCAGGTTGGTCAGCAGGAAAGGACCGAGCAGATTGGTTGCAAGCGTCAGTTCATTGCCCTCGGAAGTCTCGAGGCGTTCCGTGATGAGGGCGCCGGCGTTGTTGATCAAGACGTGGATCTGAGCCTCGCCGGCCAGTAGGGCATCTGCCAATCCCCTCACTTGGTCGGTATCAGAGAGATCCGCCACGTACGAGCCGATGTCCCCGTTCCCGGTGGCATCTACGATCTCGGCACGAGCCGTATCGAGCTTCGAGCGGGATCGGCCCACCATCCGAACGCTCGCGCCCAGCTCGGCGAGCCGTTCGGCCGTGACCCGGCCCAGCCCCGAGGTGGCGCCGGTGACGATCACGACTCTCCCGTCCAAGGAGCCCAGAGCCCCGTCCCAGCGCTTGCTCCGAAGCGCATAGCCAACGTTGGTGAAACTGCCCACCACCGTGCGATCGAGGACGTCGTCCAATCGGGTCCACCAGGAGGAGGGCATCGTCAGGCGCCGTCGCGTTCGGCGAGTTCTCGGGCGAGGCCCTCGACGGCTCTCTGGCCCACCTTCTCCAATGCCCGTCCCATGAACGGTGCGACGAACCGGAGCAGACCCTTGAAGGTGAGATCGGCGGTGTATGTCACAACAGTCCCCCGGCTGTCGTTGGCGAAGGTGATCTCGTCCACCGCGGTCAGGGCAGAGCCCTCGCCAACGAGAACGACCCGATGCGGCGGTTCGAACTCAACGATGGTGTACACCATCGGGATCTTGCGGCTCGAGAACACCGCCACCAGATCGAATCGGGTTCCGTTTCCCACCGGACCCTGGCCAATCTGCCGCGACTCAGCAACGCCGGGATCCCAGTCCTGGATGTTGTTGAAATCGGCGGTGTAGGCGAAGGCCTCCTCAACGGGAGTCGCCGTGATGATCTCTTCGTGGAGCCTGGTCATCGCATCTCCTTCGAGTTGATGGGCTCGTCTGTTCTACGGAGCGGGGCCGCGTCTGAGATCAAGGAATCGTCAGCGAGCGAACACCCACTGCTCGACGTTGATACGTCCAATGCGGAATCCCGCCTCGCACAAGGAGAGGTAGAGATCCCACATCCGGTGGAAGCGTGCATCGAGGCCGTTGTCTCGTCTCAGGCTCGTCCAGGCCGCCTCGAAGCGTTCCCTCCACGTGGCGAGGGTGCGGGCATAGTCGAGCCCGAAGGTCTCCACTTGCTGCACGATCAAGCCGGCGCGAGCGGCGAGCTGGGTCAGGATCTTGGGGGCCGGGAGCTGGCCTCCCGGGAAGATGTACTGCTGGATGAAATCCGCCCGGGTTCGGTATCGCTCCCATGCGTCGTCGGCGATCGTGATCGTCTGCATCGCGGCTTTCCCCCCCGCCCTGAGGTGCTGCGTGATGGTTGTGAAGAGGGCCGGCCAGTGGGTCTCGTCGACGGACTCGATCATCTCGATCGAGACGATCGCATCGAATTCACTGTCGACGTCCCTGAAATCTTCGAGCCTGATATCAACCCTGTCGGCGAGCCCCTTCTCGGCGAGACGCTGCTTGGCGAGCAGCGCCTGCTCCTCTGAGAGGGTGATACCGACGACTTCACAGCCTCGATTCCCTGCAGCGTATGCCGCGAATCCTCCCCAGCCACATCCGATCTCGAGGACCCGCATGCCCGGCTCGAGCCCGGCATGGTCCGCGATGATGCGGTACTTGTTGATCTGAGCGTCGGCGAGGCTCTGCTCCGGATATGCAAACCTGGCCGAGGAGTAGGCCATGGTCTCATCGAGCCAGGCCCGGTAGAAGTCGTTGCCGAGGTTGTAGTGGTCCCCCATGGTCCGGACGCGGGGGTGGCGCCGCTCGGGCCTGATGCGTTGCCACAGGCGGCGAGCAGGAGTCGTGGCCCGCGCCAGCGGATGCTCGAACCAGGCACTCCGATTGGCCACGCTCCATTCCATCAGGGCTGGGAGGTCTGGGGTCTTGATCCGCTCGTCCATGTAGGCGTCTGCGAAGCCCATCACCCCGGCCCGAAGAACGTCGCCTACCGCCGAGTGGTCCTTCAGTTGGATCAGGGCCGCTGGTTCACCGGACCCGATTGCCCGCTGCTGCCCGCCGGGGAGTATCACCTGCAGGGTGCCGGTGCGGGCGAGTGCTCCGAAGATTCCAAGGCTGATTCGTTCGATGAGGGTCATCGCGGGTTGTTCCAGCCGTCTACTACCGAAATGCTACTCGCCGGCGGCTCGGGACGATGGTGGAATTTGGCGCCTTTGAGCCACAAGCGAAGCGCCTGCCAATAGATTCCGCCGACCACCTTCACCGTCAGGAGGGGATGGGTGAAGAACAGCATCAGAAGCTCCCGATCGGTGAACGGCAGCCGGGTGAGGCTCACCCCGGCTCGGAAGAACACCGTGCCTGAGGAGTCGGTCTGCTCGATGGCGAAGGCCAACCGCTCCCCCGGCTCGGTCACCGTGAAGTGGTAGGTCTGGTCGAGGTCGTTGAACGGCGAGACGTGCATGGCCTTGGCGAAACGGTGTCGGAGCCCTTCGGCTTCAACCGGGACGACGTACGTGTGCCGATCGCCGAAGGTGTTCCTCACCTCGTGGAGAATCGCGCGGAGGTCTCCGCCGGATCCGTAGCAGTACCAGATGCTGATGGGATCGAAGACGGACCCGAGCACTCTGGGGAACGCGAGGAGCAGCACTCGGCCGCCGTCGGCGTCGACCCCGGCCGAGCTGAGGACCTGGTCGACCCACGGCCGCAGCGGGGTGCCGTCCGCCGGCCCGTGTTTGGCGATGTCGAAGCCGAAGAGGTTGAAGCGTCCCACCGAAAACAGGCGTAGGTCCCGATCGAGGGTCTCCAACTCGTCGATGTCGAACAGCCCGTAGTAGATGCGGTACTCGAAGTGGTGGTGGAAGGGCTCGAGGCGGGTATGCCGCATGCGGCCGCGATAGAGCGCCGACGCTCGCGTGGTCACAGCGCCCCTCCCGAGGACGCAGGCTCGGGTGCCGAGCTGACCGGCTCGAACGTGCCATGCCACGGCGACGGGCTTCCCAAGGCTGCCGCGACGTTGAGGCCCGACTGCAGCCCGTCCTCGTGGAAGCCGTATCCCATGTAGGCGCCGGCGAACCAGGTGCGATTGATGCCTTGGATGGCGGCGAGTCCCTGCTGGGCTGAGATGGCGTCGCTGTTGAATTGGGGATGGGAGTACTCGAAACGCCCGTGAACCAACTCCGGGTCCGGATCCCGGGGAGGATTCAGGGATATGAACAGCGGGAATGCGGGGTCCAGGTTCTGGAGCCGGTTCATCCAGTAGGTCACGGACGCCACCTCCGCGTCTCGCGTCTCGCGTTGGAGGAACGTGTTCCAGCTCGACCAGACCGCCTTGCGCCGGGGCATGAGTGCCGGGTCGCTGTGGAGCACTGCTGCATTCGGCTCGTACCTGATCGCCCCTAGGCACGAGCGTTCCTCCGATGTGGCGTCCTCACCCAGGATCCGCAGAGCCTGATCGGAATGGGTGGCCAGGACGACATGGTCGTACATCTCGCAGCTCTGGGGTGTCTCCACGGTGACCTCGTGGCCGTTTCGCACGAGGCGCGTCACCGGCGTCTCGAGACGGATGCGATCGGCGAATGGAGCCGCCAGGCGAGTGACGTAGCTACGGCTTCCTCCCGACACCGTCCGCCACCGCGGTCGGCCAACGATCTCGACCAGGCCGTGGTTGGAGAGAAAACGCAGAATCGCCCTTGCCGGAAACCGTTTCATCTGACTCTGGCGCGCCGACCAGATCGCCCCCGTCATCGGGAGCAGGTAATCCTCGAGGAACCCCTGAGAGAAGCCATTGCGCACCAGCAGCTCTTCGATGGTCTCGTTGTCGCCCGGCCGCAGCGTCCCGCCCATCCGACGGAACCGATTGATGTCGAGCAACATTCGCCGGAATCTCGACCGCATCAGATTCGAGGGCTGCGCCAGCACCCCGCGCAGGCTCGCTCCGTACTCGAACTCTCCACCGACCGAGCAGGAGAAGGACATGTCGCTGTGTTCGGTCGGCACGTCGAGAGCCGAGAACAGGCGCGTCAGGTTGGGATAGGTCACCTCGTTGTAGACGATGAAGCCGGTGTCGACGGGTACGGCCGCGCTGGGAGCCTGTACGTCGACCGTATGGGAATGGCCCCCGATTCGATCATCCGCCTCGAAGACCACGACCTCGTGGTTTCGGTGGAGCGCCCACGCGGCACCGAGACCGGAGATCCCGGATCCGACGATGGCGATTCTCTGTCCCATGAGCCGTGATTCGGAGCGGCCGTCTGCGGTGGCTGCCGATTCTGGGCTCGTCGAGGGTCTCGGAAGAGGATTCATCTCGGGAACACCCTTCTCGCACGTTCAACCCGTCCCATAGGCTTGCAGGGAGTGACGGCGGCGTCCAGCGAGACGCGCCACCGGACGATCACTGCCCCCCGCCGCCGGCGGGCCCATTCGCGGGATGGCCCTGTACACGATTCTGCGGCTCTGATATGTTCCGCGCATCAGGGGAGTATCCCTGAACGAGCGCAGTCGTCAGGACGACAATGAGGCCCGGCGGCGCTGGCCCTCTCACGGGCGGGAGAGACCTCCATAGGTTGTGGAAGGCTCTTCTCGTCGACAGGAGGACGTGATGGTTACCAAGCTCGGTCCCTTCGCTCCCAAGACTCTGGGAACCCTGAGCGAGCTGCTCGAGGCCCGGCGTACCGCGGTTGCACACTGCCTCGAGGACCTCCGTGTCGAGATCGCCGACGCCATGGATCAGCGCGATGTGAGCGATCTCCTCGACGACGACGAGCCTGCCGCCGACACCGACGCCGAGCGCTGCCTCATGCTCGCAGACAGGGCCGATGGGGCGCTGCGGGAGATCGAGGACGCTCTCGCCCGGGTGGCTGCCGGCAGGTACGGCTACTGCGCCGACTGTGGCGGCCGGATCCCGCTGCAGCGGCTTCGCGCTCTCCCGGCAACCCGAACGTGCGTCGAGTGCAGCCGCCGGCGCGGCCATCCCAATGGCGAGTCGCCCCAGCACACCGGTCTCGAAGAAGAGACGTTGTGGGGTGGATTCGACCCCGAGCCACGCCGCGTCTCTGACGCCCGCGCCTGAGCCCATCCCGCTCTGTCGACAACCCGCCGCGACCGGTCGACTACCCGGATGCCTCGTTGAGACGCGCCATGTGCTCGGCCGTCAGCTCGACATCCAGTGCCGCGAGATTCTCGGTGAGGTGTGCCTCGTGACTGGCGGTCACCAGCGGGATGATGGTCACCGGAAGGCGCATCATCCAGGCGTACAGCACCTGATTGGTGGTGGCACCGATCTCCTCCGCCACCGAGCGAAGGGCTTCCAGCCGGGCAACGGCGTCAGGACCTTGGTACTCGGGCGTGATCTGCCTGTCGGGCCGAATGTAGGCACCCTGCAGCAGGGCCCGGTATGCCACCAGAGGCATGTCGTTTGCCTCCAGGTAGTCGAGCATCTCGTCGGTCACGCTGATGCCGTACTCGTGGGCGAAACTCGCCCCCGGCTTCGGCCGCAGATACGTGAATCGCTGCTGGAGGCAGCAGTACTCGGCCCAGCCGTTGGCGCGGCTGATGCTGCGAGCCCTCTCCAGGCGCCAGGCGTGGATGTTGCTGCATCCCAGGAAACGAGCCTTGCCGCTGCGCACGACCTCGTTGAGTGCTCCGAGGGTCTCGGTGAGCGGCGTTTGCCGGTGGTCGATGTGGGCGTAGTAGAGATCGACGAAGTCGGTCTGTATGCGCTCGAGGCTCTGCTCCACGCCGCGCTCGATCGCCGCGGCGGAGAGGCCTTCGACGTTGTCGCGCCAGTCTCCGTGCGTGCCGAGGGGTTGCGCCCCGACCTTGGTGGCGAGGATGATCTCGTCCCGATTGCCTCGGGCCTTCATCCAGCGTCCGATCAATGCCTCGCTGATTCCGTTGTCACCACCATCGACCCACCAGGCGTAGGCGTTGGCGGTATCGAGGAACCGGCCCCCGGCCTCGTAGAACGTGTCCAGCAGCCGGAAGGAGGTCTCCTGATCGATCGTCGTCCCGAAGTACATACACCCCAGGCAGAACCTGCTGACCTCGATCCCTGCGCTGCCAAGCGTTACTTGCTGCACTGTGCTGATTCCTCTCGTGTTGTTGATTCGTCTACTTCCCTGTTTGCCTGCTCACTGCCCACGACGCATTGCAGATAGCGGTTGCGCTTGCGCTCGATCACCTCCAGTGCTGAGCACGTCTCCGCGAGGGAGGCCATCACCGCGTTGCGGTGAGCGTCGAGCAGCTCCGCCCGGGCGGCGTTGGTGCTGGGATCGTCCTCACGAAACAGCCGCGCGAACTCGCGGACGTCGCGGATCGGCATTCCCGTATCCCTCAGACGCCGCACCATCTCGACCAGGCTGGCATCGGTTGGCGAGTATCGGCGGTGCCCGTTGGAGAGCCGCTCGATCGGGCCCAGCAGACCCTGTGTCTCGTAGTAGCGCAGCGTGTCCAGGCTCAGGCCACTCTGTCGAGCCATCTCCGCCGGGGTCAGGTGGTCGACCTCATGTATCACGGTCATGGGAACCTCCGCGGCCCAGTATCGAACTTAGAGCGCGCTCTAGGTCAAGCGCGAATCTCGGTTTCTTCCCGACACGGGCACGCGAAGCCCCACAGAGCCGGCCGAGGACGTCACGGCAGCGCCCTACTCGAGGATCGAGCTGCTCACCTGCGGTGGGCCCGAGCCGAGGTAGAAGATCCCCGGGTAGCCGCTGGTCTCGAACCCGTCGCTCGGATTGTTGCGCAGCACGGAGTGGTCGATGACCAGGTGGCCGGAGCGGTCGTTGCTGACGAAGAAGATGGCGCCACCACCCTCGTTGGCGTGGTTGTTCTCGATGAGGGTGTCGAGAACCGTGAGCGTGAAGGTGTTGCCGTCGTTGTAGATGGCGCCGCCGCTCCCGCCGCCGGGAGTGCCGCCCTGAGCAGGATTGGCGCCGTTGCCGATCGCCAGGTTGTCCGTGAACACGCTGTTGATGACGGTGTAGGAAACGCCGATGCTGCTGAGTCCGCCGCCGTTGGAACAGACGTTGCCGTACCCGTCGCCGCCTCCGAAGGTGCTGTTGACCACGTAGACGGGCAGACCGTGATACTGACTGAAGACCCGCACCGCGGCGCCTCCGACGTCCGGGCCCGTGTCGTCACAGACGTTGTTGAAGAAGCGGGTGTTCACCAGCTTGAAGCGCCCACCACGCACCCAGATGGCACCACCACCATCGGGATCGTTGCCCTCGGAATTGGCGTTGACGAAGGTGATGTTCTGCACGGTGAGCCGCGGATGATCCTGGTCCTGGCAGTGCGAGGTCGTCCACACCTGATCTCGATCGCACGTGTTCATGTAGAGGATGCGCCTCTCACCACCACCGCTCAGGGTCACCAAACCCCCACCGTCGATCACGATCTCTGGCCCGGTGTCGTTGAAGACCTTCGCCGTCTCCGTCATCTCGATCGTGACCGGGTCCGGGCCACAGTCGAAAACGATGGTCCCTCCCTGAGCGACCGCATCAACGACGGCCTGGGACGTACAGCTCTCCGGCGTCCCGTTGCCGATCACGACGTCGGGGTTGGAGGTGTCCTCGGTGCGGGCGCCCGAGGGAGGTGACGCATTGGCGTCCGGGTTGCCGAAGGACGGTTCCGTCCGGGCCGGCGGGGTGATCGGGGTGAGGCCGAGGCCGCGTGTGAGGAACACGGCCATTTGCTCACGGGTGACGGGCGCGTTCGGGCAGTAGTGGTCGTTGGTGGGCGGGTTGCAGCCCTTGGTGATACCGGCCGCTCCGAGGCGGTTGATGTCGTCGAGGAAGACCCCCTCGGTATCGGTGAAAGGCGTGTCGGACGTTGCCGGAAGGTGTAGGGCGCGAGTGAGAAAGGCCGCCATCTCACCGCGGGTCACGGCGCTGTCGGGACAGAACCGGTTGTTGAGCGGCGGGTTGCAGCCCTTCGTGATCCCGGCGGTGGCGAGCTTCTCGATGTCGGCTTCGAAGATCGACGCGTCGTCGTCCACAAACCCGGGGACATCGCGGTCCGTGAGACTGAGCGCTCGCACCAGGAACGCCGCCATCTGCCCTCGGCTCACGGGGTCGTTGGGGCAGAACTCGAGCGGGCCACAACCCTTGGTGATTCCCACGGCTGCGATCGCCTCGACATAGGGCTCGTACGCCGACAGGTCGTCGTCGATGAAGGTGCCGCCGGGTGGGAGCTCGGGAACTTGGGCGAGGCCACCCGTCGGTACGAGAGCGAGCGCCGCCACGAGGCCGACCATGAGGAGTGCAATCCGCTTCGACATGTCTCCCCCGCAGGCTACCCGGTGGTGCGTCGCGGATTGAGATCTTGGTGAGTGCGGCTCGACCACGTTGAATCGACCTCCGATCTCGGCGTGTTCGCGGGCGGGGGTTCAACGTATTGGGATGTCGAGGACGATGAATCCAAGGAAGAAGCGATCGATGAAGGCCGCCGTCATGGCCTGGCGCTTCTCTCGGGTGCTTGCGAACTCGAGAGGGATCATGGTCGCGGTGTCGATGACGGCGGCAGCGATGCCGGCCACGAGCGCAAATGCTCACATCAGCATTCTCCCCCTGCTTCGTCGGGAGCCCAGTCGAAGGGGCTGGAGGTCATGCGGTACTCGCGGATCTCGGAGATGTGCCCGTCGGCGAAACGCAACGAGGTGGCTCCTGCGAAGCGGGACCGCTCGCCGGCGAAGACACAGATGAAGTCCCATTCCACGAAGGCGGCCGCTCCGTCCAGGTGGAAGGACGTGACGTCCCACGACTCCACGACGCCGCCGGCGCCGAACCACTCGTCGACCCATCGCTCGACCGTCCGCCGCCCACGGTAGGTGGGACCGTGGGACTCGACCACGAGACATCCGGGATCGAGAACCCCGAGGATCTCGTCGGGGTCGGCGTGGACCCAACCCTCGACGTAGCTCTGGAAGAGGGCACGGGCCTCACCGGCGTCCATACGATCCGTCTCTGCCCTGGTCGACATCTCGAGGCAGGCTAGACGAGGAGCTCGCCGGTACCATTTCGGCGGCAAGCGGGAACCACCCCGCCTGCCGACATCATCCTAGGGACAGCCAAACGCGGGGGATCCATGAGATGCCCTGACCCTGCTTGCTCAGGCCCTGAACTCTACGGATCAACCTGGATCGATATTTGGATCGGGGCAAAGCCGGAGGGGCTGTCGAAGATCGTCAGCCGATGTTCCCCATCGGTGAGGATGAACCCGGCAAGCATCGTTTCCCCGGTCTCTTCCCAGCCGGCGGCGCTGAGCACCGCCAGATAGTCCTCGGTCGTGTGGCCCTCCTCGATTGTCACGACCGCAGAGAAGCCACCCTGCGGGTCGACCACGGCGACCTGGATCTTGCCGCCGGGGACCTCAGGCAGGTACTCGGGGAACTCTCGGGATGCTACCGGCATCGTGGGGGTATCACCGGCCGGCGAGACGGTGATCTCGAGGCGACCGAAGCCGAGCGAACGGACCTGCACTTCGTTGGTTTGGTCGCGGACAGTGACGCTGATGATCCTGTCCTCCTGGTCGAACGAGCGATCGGTGACGGTGAACCCGCCGGAGGTGAGCTCGTCGATGTATCCCTCGATGTCGGTGTCGTCGCTGTACGCGAGGTTCACGATCGGGCCCGACGAAAAGCGTTGTACCTCGGTGATGACCAGCTCGTCTGGCGTCGGGATGGCGGCCCACTCAGACGGCCACGACCTGTCGGAGCCGACATCCTCGATCGGTCCGCTCACATCGATTGACCCCTCTCCTGCCCCGAATGCAACGCCCACCGTGAAGTCGCCCCTCCTCGCCCGCACGGCATCCCACTCTCCAGCGGCGGCGCGTTCCTCTGCCCGCTCCGGGTTCGCATCGGAGGCGTACACCAGGTACTCCAGCTCAAACCCGGCCTCATCCAAGGCTTCGAGATATGCCATGAACTCGTCGTCGGTGACCCCCGAGTAGAAGATCCGCACCATGCCAGAACCTCCCAGCACGCTACTGATGCCGCTCCTCAACGCGGGAATGTCTGAAGGAATGACATTCGGCCAACCAACGCCCGGGCCGGCCGCATTGCCAAGAGAGTCAAGACCGGTCGTGGAGAGGTCGCCCACCTCATCGACTGCCGTGATTGACCCTCCATCGGCAGCAGACAAATCGGGTGCGGTCTCCCCATCACAGCCCCCGACACCTACCAGCAACGCGACAAAGGCGAGAGAAGCGAGAGGCCCGATGGGCCCAGACCGGAACGAGTGCCATCGGAACTCAGCCATCTCAGCCTCCGCGCCCCTCTCGTCGATAGTCGCCGTAGCCTACCGGCATCGCATGGAGTCGGCTCGGGTTCACCACACGACAATTCGTCCGAGCACAACGGCCGTGTCACGGCGCCGTGACGGTCGTGTGGTAGACCATACGCCAGGGAGCCGACCTGGAGGTGCACGGTGACGGTTTTGAATGAGATCCCCGTACCCGACGACGACTACGGATCAGCGATGACGATGGAGAAGCGCAAGAACATCGCTCTCATCGCCCACGACAGCCGCAAAGGCGATCTCCTGGGATGGGCCAAGTTCAATCGCGGAGTCCTCGCCAAACACCGCCTGTTTGCCACCGGAACCACCGGTGCGCTCATCGCCGACGCCCTGCATCTCGAGGTGACACGTTTCAGAAGCGGCCCCCTCGGCGGCGACCAGCAGATGGGCGCCCGCATCGCCGAAGGCGACCTCGATGTCGTCATCTTCTTCTGGGATCCACTGCTCACGCAACCCCACGACGTCGACATCAAGGCCCTGTTACGGATCGCGGTGATGTACAACCTCCCGATGGCGTGCAACCGCGCCACGGCCGATTTCCTCGTCTCCTCCCCCCTGATGTCGGAACGATACGAGCGGTGCCTCATCGACTACGAGCACCGTATCCATCCGGACTGACAGCCGGACGGTCTTCGTCAGTCGCTGATCTTGAACATCAGCGTTTGGTGAGGCTGCACCCGGAAGGTGCTCTCGGAAACGAACTCGGTGACCTCCGTGCCAGCCCAGAGATCGCGAACCGCTTTGCGTCCCCCCGAGAGGCCGGTGTCGGCGATTTGCAGGGTGACGTCACGGCCCGAGGAGCCTCGGTTGACCAGTGCCATCGCTACCGAACCGTCGGCAAGCGGCCTCCGCCACACTTCGCATCCCCCACCACGCCGGACTCTCCATGCCGGGCGACCGAAACGGTCCTGGTTCACGCCCAGCACCTCTGGGTTCGTCAGCAGCGCCGCTGTGTCGTCATCGAGCGTTCGCAGGTCACAGCCGATCATGAGCGGCGAGGCGGCCATGCACCACATCGACATCTGCGTCTGATACTCCAGGAACGACAACCCCGGGCCCGGGATCCGCCCTGCTCCCCTGAGCCCGACCACGAGCATGTCAAGGTCGTTCCATCCACCCGGGCCGCCGTGATCGTGGAGACCCGCAGCGATGTCGATGGAGGTGTCGACCCCGATGCCGTAAGTCTCGTGCTCGGGGACCCACACGTCCACCCAGGAATCAAAGACATCGCCCGATACCCGCCACATGTGGCCGCCCACGTCGGGTCCCCACGCATGGGGGTCGCGCCCACCCCACTCGCAGATCGAGTAGAGGAAATCACGGCCTGTGGCACGCAACGCCTCCCCCATACGACCGTAGCGCTCCTCGGCCGCGGCGCGGTCGCCGGGAGCCCCGCAGTAGTCGTACTTGAGGTAATCGATTCCCCAGCTCGCCCAGAGCTCTGCGTCTCCGGTCTCGAAGCCCAAGCTCCCCGGACAGCCGCCACAGGTGTGCTCGGCGGCATCGGAGTAGATTCCGACCTTGAGTCCGAGATCGTGCATCGAATCGGCGAGGCTCTTCAACCCGTTGGGAAACCGCACGGGATCGGCCACTAGACGGCCGTCTCCGTCACGACCCGCCTGGTCCGACCAGCAGTCATCGATGACGACGTACTCGTATCCCAGGGAGGCGAGCCCGCTGGAGACCATTGCCTCGCCCGTCTCGCGGACCACCCTCTCGTCGACGGCATCACCAAAAGCGTTCCACGAGTTCCAGCCCATGGGAGGAGTGACGGCAAGCTGGGAAAGAGAATCGATGGTGTCGTCCTCAGTGCTCGACGGGCGGAAGGCCCCCGAGCATACCGTCGATTCCTCCCGCCATTCCGCGCCCGCGAGCAACGCGAAGCCGATTGACCCGCGACGTGAGCATGCACGATGATGAAAGCCGGCCGGGAACCGCTGAGTGTCTCCGCGCCGTCGTAGTTCAAACGCGACCGTCCGGGAGAACCCATGAGAACCAGAACAACGAAGACGGCGTGGCTGATCCTGGTGACGGTGCTGCTCCTGCTCGTGCCAGGGTGCGGCAGCGATAGCGAGAGCGAGACCACCGTCGGACTCGACAACGACTACCAGGCCACGGAGAACACAACCGCCGCTTTCCCCGATGTCGACAATGCACGCTCCGCTCCAGAACCGGCGGGCTTCGACGGAGAGAGCGAAGGGGTAGCCGAGGCAACAGCGGTGGTGCTGCACGCCGCTGATTTGGGCCGCGAGATCATCTACCACGCCGAGATGACGGTGGCGGTCACCAACGTGGCCGAGGCGACCTCCGAGGCGATGACCACCATCGACTCGCTGGGAGGTCTGCTATACGGCCAGCGGACCACCGGAGGCGCCGACGCCGCCAGCGTTCTCACCTTCAAGGTGCTCCCCGCGGACTTCCACGAGGCACTCACCCGCTTGGGCGAGCTCGGCGAGATTCGCACCCAGGACATCTCGGCCGATGACGTCACGGAGAGGATCGTCGATCTGGAGAGCCGCATCACGACGGCCGAGACGAGCGTGGAGCGGCTCCAGGCCCTCCTGGCGAGCGCCGTCGACATGACCGACATCGCCACCCTGGAGAGCCAGCTCCTCGATCGCGAGACCACCCTGGAAACGCTCCGGGGCCAGCTCCGAACCGTGCGCGACCAGGTCGACCTCGCCACCATCGTGCTCACCCTCACCGAAGCGCTCAGCAGTCCCGACGTCACCCTCGCCATGAGCGCTTATCCCGGCCATGACGGCGGGGCGTCGTGCCCGGAAACCGGCCCCCTCTCGGTCGAGGAGGGCGAGGACGTCACCGTCTGCTTCGAGATCACCAACACCGGGGACACACCGCTCACGAACCTCGAGGTGACCGACTCGGTGCTCGATCTCGAACTCGGCGACCTTGTTGTGGTCTTCGGGGATCCCCACGCCACGCTCGAGCCGGGCCAGGACACCGTCTTGGCAGCCGAGATCGTCGTGGAGCGGGATCTACGCACCCGCACCAAGGTGAGCGCCACCCCGGTAGACCAGGAAGGCCAGCCGGTGGAAGCCCGCACCGCAGTCACCACGCAGACCTTCTCGATCAACGCCACGGACCCGGGCGGCCTCCCTGGGTTCCGGGACGGGCTCTCGGCGAGCTGGAACATGCTCAAGGGGATCGGTGGCGTGTTCGTGCTCCTGGCCGGATGGCTGGTGCCCCTGCTGTGGGTCCTCGTGCTCGGCGGGCTCTACCTGCTGTGGCAACAGCGCCGGCTTCGCGAGAAGACCACCGAACCCGAAGCCACTCCCGAGCCGGCTGAGGAGCCGGAGCCGTCGCCGCAGTCCGACTGATCGTGTGCCGCCGCGGCGCCTGTCTCAGCGGAGATGGATGACGTTTCCGGTGATCAGTCTCGCGAGGTCACTGGCGAGATGGGCAATCACCTCTGCCACCTCCTCCGGCTCGCTGACGTGAACGGCCGTGTCGCTCTCATCCACAGCCCGCCTCACCTCATCGGTGACCCAGCCGCTGTCGGTGACCGGCGGGTACACGATGTTGGCGGTGACACCCCGGTCTGCGAGTTCGAATGCGGCCGACATCGTGAAGTTCTCCTGCGCCGCCTTGGCCGCCCCGTAGGAGACCTCCCCCGGGAACCCGAGTGGACCTCCCGACGTGAGGCCGATGATCCGGCCCCAGGTGAGGCCGTGGCGCAGATGCCGGGCGGCGAACTCGGAGATCAGTAGAGCAGCAGCCCTGGCATCGACCGCGAACTGTTGGTCGAACGTCTCAGACGACACCCGCTTGAGATCTCTTCCGAAAGGGTCTGTGACGTCCGCCGTGAATGTGTCGGCGACCCAGCCGGAGGCGTTGTTCACGAGGATGTCGACCGGCCCGAAGGCTTCTTCCGCCGCGTCGAAGAGAAGCATCGGCGTTGCGGCATCGGCGAGATCGGCCTCGACGGCCAAGGCTCGGCCGCCGGCGTCAACGATCCCTTCCATCACCTGACCGGCATCTTGGGCCCGATCACGCCGGTAGGCGTCCGGGATGCCGGCATCCGGCAGATCGTCCAGACGCAGGTACGTGAGGAGAACCGAAGCCCCACAAGCAGCGAGCCGCCGTGCGGTGGCAGACCCGATGCCGTGATTTGCGCCCGTGACGAGCGCAACGTGAGTCGACAGATCAAGGGAAGCGAGAACAGGGGTGTGCGATGACATGGCGAACCTCCGAGCCGGTAGGGCCTGCAAACGTGGGACGGAAGGCTGAGGTCGCTACATGTCGAGTGAAGCGTAGTCGCCGCCGCTACCGCTGGCTCGGCCGCAATCCAGGGTCGACCTCGCACCGGCCAGACGTTGGAGACGATTCAGCTCGTCTCCGTACCGTTGCCAACCAGTTCCTCGTGATCCCCCGGAACAAAAGCCGCCTCCACCCCGGTGTCATATGTCGAGATCTCATTGGGCAGGCCTTGGAGATACGACCGGTACTCCGATGCCGGGAGCGTTTCTACTTGGGAGATGAGTTGGGAGGCATCGATGTACCCCATACGGAACCCAGCCTCCTCAGGAGACCCGATGATGAGGCCCTGGCGGGTCTCGATGGCTTCGATGAAGTTGGCGGCGTTAAGCAAACTCCGCGGGGTGCCGGTGTCCAGCCAGGCGATCCCGCGTCCCATGATCCGGACGTGCAGTCTTCCTGCGTCGAGATATCGGCGATTGAGGTCCGTGATCTCCAGCTCACCCCGCGGTGAGGGTGCCAGGGCGGCCGCTTCGGCTGCAACGCCCTTCGGATAGAGGTAGATGCCGGGGACGGCCCACCGGGAAGTGGGTTTCTGTGGCTTCTCCTCGAGCCGCACTGCCCTGCCCGCGCGGTCGAACTCGACCACGCCGTAGTCACTCGGATTGCTGACTTGATAGGCGAAGATGACAGCGTCGCCGGCCTTGCGCTCGGACACGGCCGCCCTCAGGAAATCGAGTCGGCCGTACAGCAGGTTGTCGCCGAGCATGAGCAGCGCCGGCTCGTCGCCCAGATAGTCGGCTCCTATGAGCAAAGCCTCGGCAATACCCCGTGGCTCGTCCTGGACGCCATAGGACAGCGATATCCCCCACTGGGAGCCGTCTCCCAACAGTGCCTCGAATCGTGACACATCCTCGGGCGTGGATACCACGAGGACTTCCCTCACCCCGGCGAGCATGACCGTCGTCAGCGAGTAGTAGACCATCGGCTTGTCATAGATCGCCACGAGCTGCTTACTCGAAACCGCGGTCAGCGGGTAGAGGCGGGTTCCGTGACCGCCGGCGAGCAGGATTCCTTTCATGGCAGAGCTTCCCTTCTCCTCATCCTCATGCACCACCACGATCGCTGTACCAGCCGGCTTCGAACCGGAGGTGCTCCTCGTTGGTCACCTCGGCGCACCAATCCTGGTTTGCGATGTACCACTCCACCGTTCTCCGGAGGCCTTCCGGCAGCGGAACCGACGGCTGCCAACCGAGTTCGGAGTCGATGCGTGAGATGTCCATCGCGTACCGTCGGTCATGGCCGGGGCGGTCTGCGACGAACTGGACGAGCCCGCGACCGGTACCTATGTCTCGGCCTGTCATCCGATCAACCTCATCCAGCACCATGCCGACCAGGTCGACGTTCTTCGTCTCCGACTGACCCCCGACGCAGTAGGTCTCGCCGAGTTTGCCCTGCTCGAAGACGCGGGCGATGGCATCGCAGTGGTCCTCGACGTAGAGCCAATCCCGTACGTTGAGGCCCTCGCCGTAGAGGGGAACGGGTCTCATGGCGAGGGCCCGGGCGATTGTGAGGGGAATCAGCTTCTCGGGATACTGGAACGGGCCGTAGTTGTTTGTGCAGTTCGTGATCACCGTCGGGAAGCCGTATGTGTGATACCAGCTCCGCACGAAGTGATCGCTCGAAGCCTTCGAGGCCGCATACGGGCTGTGGGGCCGATACGGGGTGGATTCGGAGAAAAGGCCGTCGGGCCCGAGGTCGCCAAAAACCTCATCGGTGGACACATGGTGGAACCGAACGCCGTCGCGGCGTTCCCATGCTCGCTGGGCCTCGTCGAGGAGAACCATCGTTCCGACGACATTGGTTTGCACGAAACGCAAAGGCTCTACGATCGAACGGTCGACGTGGCTCTCGGCTGCCAGGTGCATGACGCCGGTGATGTCGTGCTGCTCGAAGAGGGAGCGAACGAGATCACGGTCCGTGATGTCACCCCGGACGAAGAGGTGGCCCGGATCATCCTCCAGTTCTCGGAGACTCGCCAGATGACCGGCGTAGGTGAGCGCGTCGAGCGAGATGAGATCCGTATCGGGCCACCGGCGACGCAGGTGACGCACCAGATTCGAGCCGATGAATCCGGCCGATCCAGTCACGAGTATGGCCATCGGGGCCTCCCTGCGTGGCGGCGGTCCGGTTGGGTGTCGGAGGCGCCTTGACTACCGTGGTCGCTCCACACTCAAGCGCGGCAAGCGCTCCAAGATGACCGGAACGAGAGGACTCTACCAGTTGCCTTCCTCCTCCCCGCTTCCCCGCCGGTGCTCGCTGTCGGTCGTCATCCCCGTCTACAACAGCGAATCGACGCTCCCGCAGTTGGTCGAACGTCTGGCCGTCGTGCTCGCGGAGGCCGCGACGTCCTACGAGCTCGTTCTCGTGAACGATTGCAGCACCGATTCGAGCTGGCCAGGGATCGAGGACCTCACGAGGCGATACGACTGGATACGGGCATTTGATCTCTCCCGCAACTTCGGCCAGCACAATGCACTCCTGTGTGGCATCCGCGAGGCCCGCAACGAAGTCATCATCACGATGGACGACGACCTCCAGATACCTCCGGAGGAGATCCCGGTACTGCTCAGTGCCCTCACCGACGACCAGGATGTGGTGTACGGCGTCAGGGACCGTGAGGGCCACAGTCTCCTCAGGAACTTTGCGGCACGTCTGACCAAGCTGGTCCTCCAGAAGTCGATGGGTGCCGAGGTCGCGTCCAAGATCACCTCGTTTCGGGCCTTCCGCCGCGACCTGCGCGAGGGGTTCTGCGACTATTCAGGCCCCTTCGTCTCGATTGATGTGTTGCTCACCTGGACCACCACTCGCTTCACGTCGGTCGTCACGCGCCATGAGCCCCGCCGCCAGGGAGAGTCCGGCTACACCCTCGGAAAGCTCATCACGCATGCCCTCAACATGGTCACCGGTTTCAGCGTGCTTCCCCTTCAGATCGCAAGCCTCATCGGCTTCGTCTTCACACTCTTTGGAGTAGGAATAATCGCCTTCGTGTTGATCCAGTTCGCGATCGGAGGCAGAGACGTTCCCGGGTTCACGTTCCTCGCGTCGTCGATCGCCATCTTCTCGGGAGCCCAGCTCCTCGCCCTCGGCATCATCGGCGAATATCTGGCGCGCATCCACTTCTCCAGCATGGACCGGCCTCCCTTCGTGGTGCGACAGACCATCGACTCGGGATCGTCGCCTGAGAATCACGCTGGAGTGTGATCCGGTTCCCGATCGTCAGTCCGCAGTCAGCGTCCGAGGGCCACGCCACGTACCGCGTCCATCAAGGTGCCTTGTTCCCGCGCCGCGGTGCGTAGTGTGTCAAGGCTGTCATTCCGGACCGCACCCGCGAAAGCCTCGAGCATGAGAGCGAAGTGGTCGGCGCCCGGAACTATCACTTCCTCGCTCATCCCGTCACTGCGACGGATGACGATCGTCGTGGCGAGATCCGCCGGTTTGGAGAAGGCGCGGGGCACAAAGGCCACGCCCTCTCTGCCCCAAACCTCCAGCTCGTTCCGATACGCTCGCCCAAATCCCCACGAAAGGGCCGCTGTCGCCCCGGCCCCGTTCCTCAACAGTGCGGCTCCGCCTGTGTCGACTGCGAAACCTGCCTCACGTTCGATCGACCCGCCAATACACACCGGATCGGCCAGCAACAGCCGAGCCGCGCAGATGGGATAGCTACCGGCGTCCAGGAAAGCACCACCACCGAGCGCAGGGTCGTACCGGAAATCCGATGAATCTCGGTGAGGGAAACCGAAGCGGGCCGCGACTTCAACGATGTCGCCGAGGCGCCCTTGTCGCGCCAGCTCTTTCACTCGCACGAATTGGGGGTGGAATTGGAACATGAAGGCCTCGAACACGGCGAGGCCTGCCCTCTCGCCGTATGCAATGAGCGCCTCAGCCTGGGCGAGTTCGCAGGCGAGGGGCTTCTCGCACCACAGATGCTTCCCCGACTCGAGCACTCGCAAGCCGAACTCAGCGTGAAGTCCCGGCGGTACCGCCAGGTAGACCGCCTCGACATCTGTGTCGAGCAGAGACTCGGGAGTCCGGCAGTCGACGGCGCCGAGTTGGGCTACCGCGGCAGCGCGTACCTCCTCACGGCGCGTGTGAACCGCGCTCACATGCACACCGTCGGCCTTCTCGAAGGCGGGAAGCAGGTTGCGGCGGGCATGCTCACCAATGCCCCAAAGTCCGACACGAACGGGAGCGCGCCGCGAAGTCATAGGTGAGCGATGATGCCGCGAATGTGGGGATTCACCCAGGCGTCCAATTGCAGGCACGCCTTGATCTGGAACATGCTCATCCAGATGAAGCCCGCGGGTACCTCACCGATCGTGCCCTCTGGGACCTCGACCAGCATTCCCTTGTTGCGCTTGAGGTAGAGCCGGCCCCCATCTTCGGAGAGCCACCGGTCGTACAGGACGGTGGCACCGTTTTCATGGGGCGCCTCGAAGATCTCGGCGAAAAGGGGCTTTCGTCCTTTGTGAGCCCGCTTGAGATTGCTGAACGTCGCCTGAAGAGTGGGGCTGAGCTGGACAACCCGGTAGTTGCCGGGCTCGGCCTTGGCCTCGACCAGGTAGTGGGGCACGCCTTCGATGCGCTGCCGCACGAGGCCCAGTAGGCCGCCGTCGAGACCGACCTGTTCCAGGATGGGCTGATCCCATCCCGACTCCCCTACCTCACGGGTCGTCGACTCGCTGACACGCACCCCCCGCACGATGAAGAACTCGCCGCTCTCATGGTGGATGTCGCCGGTCTCGGGATCGGCATTCCAGCCTCGTACCTGGTTCAGGGGGATTGGGGAGACCGTCATCGGCGGGCAATGCCGGCGCTCCTCGAACCAATCGATCATTTCTTCGAGCGTCAGGACCAGCGACCAATCCGCCAGGCACTCGAAGTGGTGCTCGATGCGAACGTCGTCCACTCCGCTCGTGATACCCATGGCCGCAAGCGCGGTCTGGTACTCCCCCAATCGTTTTCTGTAGCGTTCGGCCTTCGGGTCGCTCATGGATCTCACGCCCTCCCACACGATCCGCACCCTACCGCCAACGACCCGGGGACGTGTCGCCCAGGTCCCTCTCCCGGGTCGGTAGAGTCGTTCCGTGGCCGAGCACGTTGTCATCGCGCCCCGTTTCAGCGGACCACCGGGATCGGCGAATGGTGGCTACGCCTGCGGAATAGTGGCGAGCCTGCTGGGCGCCGGCACGATTGAGGCAACGCTGCGCCGTCCGCCTCCTCTCGACACGCACCTGACCGTGGTGCGGCCCGGCGACGGTCAGGTACAGCTCTTCGACGGGACGGAACTCGTGGCCGAAGGGGCGACCGTGAGCCTCGACATCGCCCCGCCTCCGCCGGTCGACGTCGCCGCTGCCGAGGTGGCGGCGACCCGCTATCGAGGCCTGGAGCCGGGCGGGACGTACCCATGGTGCTTCGTGTGCGGCACGGCACGAGAGGATGGCTTGCGGATCTTCGCCGGGCCCGTGCCCGGACGTGACCTGGTAGCTGCGCCGTGGATCCCCGACGATTCGGTCACGGAACCATCCGGCCTGGTTCCGAGAGAGATCGTGTGGGCGGCCCTGGACTGCCCCACCTTCTTCGCGGCAACCGAACCCGGCACGATTGCCCTGTTGGGGAGGATGACGGCCGCCCTTTTCGATGATGTTCACGGGGGCGAGCGGCACGTGGTCGTGGCGCGTCGCGTCTCGGCGGACGGCCGAAAGCGAATCGGCAGCTCGGCCCTCTACACCGAAGCCGGTGATCTCCGCGCCGTCGCGCTCGCCACGTGGATCACCATCGCGTTTGGGGACTTCCCCGCGTCCTGAATCATGCGAGGCGGAGAGCATCGACAATCTCGCGCAATCGCCTGTGATGGCTGCCCTTCCAGTACGCCCGGCCGCACTGCGGGCAGCGATGAAACTCGGAGTGGCTCGCCGCGGCAGCCGCCGGGATCTGGTCACCCAGCTGCTTCTCAGTAGCCATTTCGAGCACCCCGTTGCATGCCATGCACCGCGTGAACGGTCGGAGGCTGGCGGCGAGACCGAACCGCCTCACCACCTCGCTTGCCTGAGCCAGCGCGGCGACAGCGCGCACGAAGTAGCCGTTGCGCACCGCGGCCCGTTTCAGCAAGCCCACGTCCCGCGTCACCACGATGCGCTCCTCGGCGAGGGCGATGTCGACGATCTCCGTGTCGTCGTAGTCATTGCTGTGGAGAACGTCGCAGCCGGCAAGCCGTAGGTAGCGCGCCATACGGGCCAGGTGTACGTCGGCCACGAACCGGGCCGGATCGGGAATGGGCACGTGTACCGGCGAGCTGCCGGCAACGTCGAAACGATGGAACCAGGGATACACCGCGATGCGCGCTCCGGGACGGAGGCGGGCCTCCCATCCCACCGGCTCGCCATCGAGGAGCACGACGTCCACCTCTGTGTGCGGAACGCCGAGCGCTTCTACGGCGTCCTTGATCGAGCCCGGAACACCGAAGATGATCTCCGTCGAACGCTCGTGTTGCGGCAAGAACGCGGCGAGGTCGCCATAGAGGCGGACGGTGGCATGACTGAGAACCACGACACCCTCAGCGTACGGCCCGCTGACGGCTATGCCACTACGACGCTCAAGTGTGCATCTCCAACACATCGCCGTCACGCAACACGTGATCGGGGCCCACCTGCTGACCCTCGAAATCGCCACCGCCCCACAGCCGTGCGTACTTCAGCGACGCCGCCACCTCTTTGTGAACCATCAGAGCGACGTCGTGTACGGTCTCGCCCCTTCTCAGACAGAACGGCCTTCCCAGATCCGGCGCACAGCCCGGTAACTTCGTGTAGACCCGGACCACTTCCAGCCGCCGGAACAGCCAATCCCCCACCGCCTCGAGCCCTGACCCGGTCTGGGCCGAGACGACCAGAGCCGGCAGATCGAGTCCGGTCAACTCGCGGAACGTCTCCGCCTCCTCTTCCGGGTCCCCGATCTCGTCGCTCTTGTTGACGATCATCAGCGCTGGCAGGCACAGGTCGAAGAGCCCGAGCGATTCCATGTCCTCGTCCAGATCCACGAGGTCCGCGGGCCAAGACGGCGTGAGGGTGATGTGGCGTTCTGTCAAGAGCCCGACGACCAACGCGACGGCTTCTACACATTCCGGCTGCGAGATGTCGACGACGACAAGGGCTCCGTCGGCTGGCCGGAGGGCATCTGTGATCCAAGGGATCAGATGCTCCGGCGAGAGAGGCGGAAGATCGATGAGCTGGAAGGCGATGTCCTCGAAGGGCATCATCCCCGGCTGTGGGTGCTGGGTGGTGAACGGGTATGGCCCCACCTGAGCGTGGGACCCGGTGAGCCGGGCATGGAGAGAGGACTTGCCGGTGTTGGGAGGCCCGACCAGGGCCAGCTGCCCCGCGCCCTCCGGGTGAAAGACCGTCGGAGGGCCTCCCCCTCCCGTGGTCTTGCGCGGGGCCGTCAGCTCCCGAGTCAACTCCTTGATTCGCGTCTTGATGTCGGCTTGGAGGTGATCGGTTCCCTTGTGCTTGGGGATGGCCCGCAGCATCTCACGAAGGCACTCGAGTTGCTCCTCAGGCTGGTGGGCCCGTCGATACGCCTTCTCCGCCGTTTTGTAGGCAGGTGTCAGGTTCGCCGGCATGATCGACCTCGCCGCGGGGAATGGGCCAATGTTGCCACACACGGTCGTGGGCCTGCACCGCCCGTCAGTCGACCGTTCGGGGTCCGCTTGCTCGCTCTATGACGAAATGGAGTATCGCCAGCACGACAGCGGTGGCCGTGAAGTAGGGTCCCAGGACGCCAAGGGTGTTCCCTTTCACGAGTTCGCCGGCCAACCACGGGATGAAGGCTGCTCCCACGCCGGCCGCCGTGATCTCATAACCGATGATGTGAGGCGCTCTGACGGCGCCCACCTTCTCGGGCGTCAGGGCCACCAACGTCGGGAAGACACTCGCCAGGCTCGCCCCCGCCACGAGAAGCCCGACCACTCCCAGACTCGCCGGGTCCCACCACAGCCACCCCAAGCCGAACACCGTCCCGACGGTGCTGACGCCCAGCACGGCACGGGTAGAGATCCGGTGCCCAACCGCGCCCAGCATGAGGCGGCCCCCGGTGAGCCCGCCCCAGTAGAGCGCTACCCAAACGCCCGCAGCCACCTCTGAGACATTGCGGCCTTCGGTCAGGAACGAGTACGCCCATTGGCCGGTGCCGATTTCGAGCCCGGTGTACACGAAGAACAACGCCATCAGGCCCCCTACCACCCACCAGCGGGTCGGGCCTGTGCCGGGGTCCTTCAGGCTGTCCTCAACGCGACGCCACTCCTTGCGGACCCAACACAGCAGCACGAAGAGCATGACCTCGTACAGGGCGACGATCCAGTACCCGAGGCGCCAGGAGCGATCGGTTGCAAGCACGGCCGTAATCACCAGCGGGCCCAGAGTGGCGCCGAGCCCGAAGCAGGCGTGCAGCAAACCCATCATGCGCACGCCGTGATGCAGCGCCACGTAGGAATTGAGCACAGCATCGATCAGACCGCCGGAGATCCCAAGCACGATGGCTGCAACCAGGATCAACCACCACTCCCCCGCCATGGCGTATGCGCTCAGCGACAGGATGCCTGTGCCCATGGCAGTGACCAAGATGGGACCGACCGCGAAGCGCGCCGCCACTCGACCCGAGAAGAACGTGGCCATGCCGTAGCCGACTGTGCCAATCGCGAGCAGCCCTCCCAGATCCGAGACGGGGCGGCCGAGACTCGTGCGCAGCGAAGGCCAGGCGGTACCGAGCAGTCCCGTCGGTAGGCCCAGAGCGACGAACGACAGGAACGTCAGAACGATGAGTACGCGGTAGTGGCGAGCTCGGGCCATCGGTGCAGGCTAGGCGGTCGCGACGAAGCTCTAGCCTCTGAACGACGTGATGTCGTGCGGCAACCACGGGAGGAAGCGAACATGCGCACCATCGGCCTCATCGGAGGCATGAGCTGGGAATCCTCGGCCGAGTACTACCGCATCATCAACCAGGAGGTGCGGCGCCGTCTCGGCGGTACGCACTCGGCTGCGTCGCTGCTCTTCAGCTTCGACTTTGCCGAGATCGAGACACTCCAGGAGGCCGGGGACTGGGAAGCGGCAACCACCCGCATGATCGATGCGGCGCGCGCACTCGAGCACGGGGGCGCCGATCTGGTCGTCATCTGCACCAACACCATGCACCGCATGGCCGACGAGGTGGCAGACGCGGTGACCATTCCCCTGGTTCACATCGCCGACGCCGTTGCGTCTGCAATTCAGCGAGACGGGTTCGACACCGTCGGTCTCCTCGGAACTCGGTACACCATGGAGGAGGACTTCTACCGCGGTCGCCTCCAGCGGCTCCACGGCCTCTCCGTGCTGATCCCCTCATCAGAGGACCGTGCCATCGTCCACAACGTCATCTACGAGGAGCTGGTGCGCGGAATCGTCGAGCCGGCGAGCCGCGAGGCCTACGCCACGGTCATGGACCGACTCGTTCGGCGCGGCGCCCAAGGCATCGTCCTCGGATGCACCGAGATCGAGCTTCTCGTCGATGCCGATGCCGCCGCCGTGCCGGTGTACCCAACCACACGACTCCATGCCCAAGCGGCCGTCGACCTCGCCCTCTCCTGAAGGC
>CAZMSN010000015.1:0-16859 GCA_964569015.1 uncultured Acidimicrobiaceae bacterium
AGAGGCCATCGCCGAGGAAGTGGTCAGCGAGCCTGAGATCATTGTGGAAGAGGCCGTCGCCGAGGATGCGGTCGCCGAGCCTGAGATCGTTGAGGAAGAGGCCGTCGCCGAGGCGGCGGTCGCCGAGCCCGAGTCCGCAGCTGAGGAGGCAAGTGACGATGAAAGGTGAGATCGTCAACCGGGTCGTCACGTACATCACCGAGCACATTGTCGACGACAAGGAATCGGTCACCGTCGAAGTCGTCGACGACGGCGAGGACGCCGTGGTCGCCGAGGTTCGTACCGCCAAATCCGACATGGGCCGGGTGATCGGTCGCCGGGGACGGGTGGCTCGGGCCATTCGTGCGGTGGCCAAGGCCGCCGGGGACGAGGAAGGGCTCGACGTCCAAGTCGAGTTCCTCGACTGACGGCTGCGATGCCGGCCACCGCCGCCAAGCGGATTCCGGTCGGATACATACGGAAGCCCCATGGGGTACGGGGCGCAGTGGTGATTCGCCCGCTGACCGACAACCCCGATCGTTTCTCTCCAGGCCAGGTGCTCATCACCGACGAGACACCGCCGCGTCTGCTGACGGTGGCCGAGTCACAGCAACATCGCGACGGCGTGCTAGCGACGTTCGTCGAGGTTCTCGACCGAACCGCCGCCGAGGCGCTTCCCGGCGTCACCCTCGCCATCGCCGCCGCCGACCGGCGTTCCCTCGACGAGAACGAGTACTGGCCGGACGCTCTCGAAGGGCTGGCGGCCATCGATCCCACAGGGAAGCACCTCGGTCGTGTCACCGGTGTCGTGATCGGGACCGCCCAGGATCGCCTCGTGGTGACCACCGAGGACGGCACGGCGGTTGAGGTCCCCTTTGTGGAAGCCATCGTCGGCGAGGTGCACCCCTCCCTCGGCTACGTGGTCATCGATCCCCTCGAGGGGCTCTTCTGAGGGGCACCTAGGGAACCTCGAGGCCGAGCCGAACCCCGACCTCGGTGCCGTCTTGGGCGGAATCCTCGCCGACGAACAACGTGACCGTCCCGGTCGGCCCGTCGGTGATGGTGAGGGCGAACTCGCCCCACACGTCGAGCGAGTCGGCGGCGGTCGTTATCTGCTCGGCCCCGATGCCCTCGCTTCCCCACAGGCGGGCGACGACGGTGGCTTCGAAAGTCCGCGCGTAACCCGTCACTGTGATGGGATAGGTGATCGGACCCGATCCCGGAGAGAGCACGACGATGTTGTCGGCGACGGCGGGAGTCACGAGCCGTGCGATTCCGTCGGGGTCGGGCTTGACATCCACGATGACCTGGGCGGGGGATTGGGCTCCCTCGCTGCGAACTGCCACCGTTGCCTCCGGGGCCAGGTGGATGTCGATGGCGAGATTGCCGTCTCGCGTCCGGACGACGAAGGCCTGCCGGATCGCGGCCCCGTCGAGGGTGGTGTCAACGATGGCCGAGGCCGAGATCGCCTCCGGAAGCGTGATCCGCACGATGCCGGTCTCGGGCCGGAAGTCGGTGGCGGTCGGGCCGAGAATGGCGGCGGGGGCGCCGTCGCCGGTGAGGAAGCCGACCACGAGGCGCTCGCAGCCCTCGTGGCTTTCGTGACGGATGGAGGCGATCTGCACTGCATCGTGCAAGTCCTCTCCGAACGCCGCCACGACTCCGGAGCTGTCGAATTCCAGGTCGCCGGCGAGGCAGATGGGAAGGTCGGCAGGCGGCGTCGTGGTCGTGGCGGCGGCCGTCGTGGTCGTGGTCGTGGCGGCAGTGGTCGTCGTGGCCCCCTGCGCAGTACACGCCGTCAGGAGCACGGCGAGAACGAGGATGGAGCGAATGGACCGCATCCGGGCGAGGATATACCCGCCCCGCGCCTCGAGGGGCGTCGACCCGGACCCGATCGCCGGCTTTCCGTGGGCCACCGCACGGTCGGCGGTCTCGTCGGAGGCGTGATAGCTTTGCTCGATGACCTTCCCGGTTCCCGATCCGGCGCTGGCCGAGGCGTACCTCACCGGCCGGCGCGACCCGGCGCCGCTGCTCGCCGAGGCCCGCCGCCTCCGCGACGAGGGGAAGGGCCGAACCGTCACCTACTCACGGAAGGTGTTCATACCGCTCACCACCCTGTGCCGGGACGCGTGCGCCTACTGCACTTTCGCCAAGCCTCCGGGTGGTGGAGGCCGGTATCTCACCCCCGACGACGTCATGGCGATCGCCCGTGCCGGGGAGGCCCGCGACTGCACCGAAGCGCTGTTCACCCTCGGCGACCGGCCCGAGGATCGCTGGCCCCAGGCCCGGGATTTCCTCGCATCGCAGGGATGCGGCACGACCCTCGAATACCTCCGCGCGATGACCGAGCGGGTCAACGTCGAGACGGCGCTCTTCCCGCACGCCAACCCGGGCCTGATGGATGACGAAGAGCAGGCGGCGCTCCGACCCTCCAACCCGTCGATGGGCTTGATGCTGGAGAACATCTCTCCCCGCCTCATGGAGCCGGGGATGCCCCACCACGGGTGTCCCGACAAGGACCCGGCACGGCGCCTCGCCACCATCGAGGCCTCGGGCCGGCAGCGGGTTCCGTTCACGACGGGGATACTGGTCGGCATTGGTGAAACACCCCGCGAGATCGTCGACTCCCTGTTCGCCCTCGCTGACCTCCAGCGCCACTGGGACTCGATCCAGGAGGTCATCGTGCAGAACTTCCGGGCCAAAGCCGACACCCGGATGCGCCGCGAGGCCGAGCCCGCCGTCCCGTACTTCGCCGCGGTGGTGGCGGTCGCCCGCTGGATCCTGGGACCCGAGATGAACCTGCAGGTGCCGCCCAACCTCACCGGCGACTACGGCGTGTACCTCGACGCCGGCGTCAACGACTGGGGCGGGGTGTCGCCGCTCACCATCGACTGGGTCAACCCGGAGGCCCCGTGGCCGGCTCTCGACGCACTGCGGGCCGTGACCGAGCACCGGGGTTTCCGGCTCAGGCCCCGCCTGCCGGTGTATCCCGAGTTCATCGACCCCGAGTGGATCGACCCCGGCCTTCTCTCCAAGGTGCGGTCCGCCGTCGATGCCGAGGGCTACGCTCTGACACCGCAGTCGGAAGGGGCTCTCCCATGACCGATACGGTCACTTTCCTGCGAGTGCGCCCAGCGGATCGGGTGAGTGATCTGTGGGCCGCCACCCGCCGTCGCGAAGGCACCACCGCCGTCGAGGTCGGGGATCTCGACGAGCCGCAACGGGCCGCGATCATGGCGGGCCGCCTGGTTCCGGTCTCTCTCGGTCTCGCCGCAACCGTTCCCCTGGCATGGGTGGTGTCGCCCGACGACGCCGGCCGCCTTCTCGACGAAGGCGTAGCCGGCTGGCGCGTCACTGTGGTCGACACCGGAGAACGGGCTCAGGTTCTCAACGCCTTGGCCCGCACCGGCGCCGCTTTCCTGCGCACCGGTCGCAGCAAGGTGGCCGAGGCGGCGAATATCGCCTCGCTTCCCGGCCTGAGTGCCCGGGTGTCGGTGTTCGTGGACACCATCGACGACGCCGTCACTGCGGTTGCGTCGGGTGCCCGCGACCTCCTGCTGCGTGGATGGGCCACCGAGAGCATCGGGAGTCTGCGAGAGAGCCTTCACGAGTTCCGCCTCGTCGAGCGCGCCGCGGTCCCGCCCGGCGTCTCCGTCGACGAGGCGAGGGGAGCACTCGACCACGACCTGTTCGCCGCCTACCTGTCTCAGGTCGACGCCTCAGGAGCGGCCCGGCCCCGCCACGACTGGGCGCCCGGCATGGATCGGCCGGCTCCCGTGCCGGAGCGGCGCTTCTCGGCGGAGTGGGCCGATCGGGCCTTCCTCGACGTCGATTACCACCTCGACCTGACGGCGCTGCGCCCTGACCTGTCGCGGGTACTTGGCAGCTCTCTCGACGGGATTCCCCCGACTCGGGACGAGATCGAGCTGCTGCTCGGTGCCCGCGGAGATGAGGTTGATGCGGTGGCCGCAGTCGCCGACGAGCTGCGCCGGCGCGCCAACCACGACGTGGTCACCTACGTCGTCAATCGCAACATCAACTACACCAACCAGTGCTCCTACCGCTGCGGCTTCTGTGCCTTCTCGAAGGGTCCGCGGTCACTCAACCTGCGCGAGGAGCCCTACCTCATGTCGATCCCGCAGGTGGTGGAGCGGGCAGTGGAGGCATGGAAGAGGGGCGCCACCGAGGTGTGCCTCCAGGGCGGCATCCATCCCGAGTTCACCGGCGACTTCTACGTGGCCATGGTGGAAGCCATCAAGGAGCACCTGCCGGAAATGCACATCCACGGGTTCACGCCGCTGGAGGTGTGGCAGGGCGCCGAGACGCTGGGGGTGACGGTGAGGGACTTCCTGCTTCGGCTCCGCGACGCCGGGCTGGGGACCCTCCCCGGGACCGCCGCCGAGATCCTCGACGACGAGGTGCGTCTCCACCTCTGCCCCGACAAGATCCGCACCTCGCAGTGGGCCGAGGTGGTCCTCACCGCCCACGAGCTGGGGCTCCGGTCCACGGCGACGATCATGTTCGGTCACATCGACACGCCGCGTCACTGGGCGAATCACTTCGAGGTGCTGCGCCGCATTCAGCGCCGCACCGGAGGCATCACCGAGATCGTGCCGCTGCCGTTCGTGCACATGGGCGCCCCCATCTTCGTGCGGGGTGCGAGCCGGCCCGGGCCCACCTGGGACGAGGTGGTGCTGGTGCACGCTGTGGCCCGGATCGCCTTCGATGGCTTGGTGCCCAATGTGCAGGCATCGTGGGTCAAGCTCGGCCTCGACGCCGCCGGTCGGCTGCTCGGCGCCGGGTGCAACGACCTGGGCGGCACGCTCATGGACGAGTCCATCTCCCGCTCGGCGGGCGCCCGCCACGGCACCGGGGTCGGGGCGGTTGATCTCGAGCGGCTCATCCGTTCTGTCGGCAGGGTGCCGGCGCGCCGCACCACGCTGTACGACATCGCCGAGATGCAGGACTCGGTGCCCGCGGTCGAAGATACCCTGTGGGCGTGAAGATCACCGTTGTCACCGTTTTCCCCGAGTTCTTCGAGTCCCCGCTCGAGGTGAGCCTCGTCGGCAAGGCGCGCCGGGACGGGATCCTCGATGTCGAGCTGGTCGACCTGCGCGCTTTCGGCCGGGGCGTGCACCGGCAGGTGGACGATGCCCCGTTCGGCGGCGGCGCCGGCATGGTGATGATGATCGAGCCGCTGGAGCAGGCTCTCGGCCCGCTGGCGGGGAGCCACCGGGTCCTGCTCAGCGCCGCCGGGTATCCGCTGAACCAAGCGACCCTCGACCGCTGGGCTACGTTGGATCACCTCACGCTGGTGTGTGGACGCTACGAGGGCGTCGACGAGCGGGTCGCCGAGCACCTCGTTGACGAGGAGGTCTCGATCGGGGACTACGTGTTGCTCGGCGGTGAGGTGGCGGCGGCGCTGGTGATCGAGGGTGTCACCCGGCTCCTGCCGGGCGTGGTGGGCAACCCCGAGTCGGTGGCGACCGAGAGCTTCCGCGACGGGCTGCTGGAGGAGCCTCAGTACACCCGACCCGCCGAGTATCGGGGGTGGAGGGTGCCGGAGGTGCTGCTGTCGGGCGATCACGGCAGGATCGCGCAGTGGCGGCAGCAACAGCGAGAGCTGAGGACGCAGCAACGGCGCCCGGATCTGAAGCCCCGGCTAGCGGAAAAGGGGGAGGAGGGTTAGAATCCCGGCCTCGAATTCGCCTCTCCATTGTTCCGCCGGAGGATCCCGTGAATACGCTCGATCAGATCGAGGCCGCCTACTTGCGCGACGACGTGCCCGAATTCGCCCCCGGCGACACGGTGCGTGTCAACGTCCGCGTCATCGAGGGCGGCCGGGAGCGTGTGCAGGCCTACGAGGGTGTGGTGATCGGCCGCAGCGGTTCCGGGGCCCGCGAGACGGTCACCGTTCGCAAGCTCAGCTTCGGTGTCGGGGTGGAGCGCATCTTTCCCATCCATGCCCCGATCCTGCAGTCGATCGAGGTGCTGCGCCGCGGTGCGGTGCGCCGCGCCAAGCTCTACTACCTGCGCGACCGTGTCGGCAAGGCGGGCCGCATCAAGGAGAAGCGCGAGTAGCCGGCGTGTCGCCGCAGCGAGCCGGCCGATGAGCGACGAGGACCGCGGTCTTCCCGAGTACCCCTACGACGAGGGCTTGCCGGCCGATCCTTTCGCTCCCGTCGAGCCCGAATCTCCTGATCTCGAGATCGAGGCCGGCGACGAAGTCGACGAAGAGCTCGCCGCCAAGGAAGAGGTGAAAGGCTCGTTCCTGCGGGAGCTGCCGTTCCTGATCATCGGCGCCCTGCTGCTCGCCGTGTTCATCAAGTCGTTCCTCTTCCAGATCTTCTGGATTCCCTCCGGCTCGATGGAAGACACCCTGATCGAGAGCGACCGGGTGATCGTCAACAAGCTCGCCTACCGCTTCGGTGAGGTGAGCCGCGGCGACGTCATCGTCTTCGAGCCGGCCGACCGCGAGCGCGAGTCGGTACCCGGCAAGATCGTGCGCAATCTCGCCGAATCCGTGGGCCTGCGCACCCCGAAGTCGGACCTCATCAAGCGGGTCATCGGTCTCCCCGGCGAGACGATCACGATCCGCGACAACCAGGTGCTCATCGACGGGGAGGTCATCGACGAGCCCTATCTGCGGCCGGGAACCGTGTCGGAGGACTTCGGGCCCGAGACGGTTCCTCCCGACCACTACTTCGTGATGGGCGACAACCGTGGCTCGAGCCGTGACAGCCGCTTCGGTCTCGGCACGATCGAGCGTGATCGCATCATCGGCAAGGCGGTGGCGATCGTGTGGCCTCCGGCCCGCTGGGGAGGGCTCTGACCGGCGCCGGGAACAGCCCGCCCGATGCGGTAACGTCCCCGCCATGAAGGTCGATCACCAGCCGGGTGGCGACGGCGCGGGCGGCGACGCCGGATCTGCGCTCGTCGACGACCCCGCGGCGACGGCTCTCACCGATCTCGCCGAGCCGGAGGAGCTGCGCCAGGCCCGTCGCCCGTTCTGGCGGGAGTTGCCGCTGCTGGTCCTCATCGCCCTGGTGCTCGCCGTGATCATCAAGACCTTCGCGTTCCAGGCGTTCTGGATTCCCTCGCGGTCGATGGCGGGAACCCTCGAGGTGAACGATCGTGTCATGGTGAGCAAGCTCGCTTACCGGCTCGGCGACGTCGCCCGCGGCGACGTGATCGTCTTTGACGACCCGAGCGGGCCGGAGAGTGACGGCGAGTCGCTGCTCGCGTCGGCGTGGCGGAACCTCACCGAGTCGGTGGGGCTCTCGGCCCCGAAGACCGAGTTCATCAAGAGGGTCGTCGCCCTTCCCGGGGAGACGCTCGAGATCATCGACAATCGGGTGCTGGTCGACGGGACGGTGATCGACGAGCCCTACTTGGAGCCTTCCGTCGAGATGCCCGACTTCGGTCCGGTGGCGGTCCCGGCCGGCTCGGTGTTCGTGATGGGCGACAACCGCAACAGCAGCAGGGACAGCCGGTTCTTCGGGGCGATCCCGCTCGACGACGTGGTGGGCAAGGCGTTCGTGCTCATGTGGCCGCCGCGCCGGATTGGCAGTCTCTGAGACGGCGGCGGAATCTGTCGGTGCCAGCAGGTAGAAGTGACAGAAGAGCCTTCGTTGCCCACCGGCGCGCCCTATGATGCGGCCCGGTTCCTTGAGGGGGCCGTCAAACCCGGGAGAGGTGATGGGCGAGGAAGATCTCGAGCGTTACGAGACCGACGTTGAGCTGAAGATCTACAAGGAGTACCGCGATGTGCTTCCGATGTTCCGCTACGTCATCGAGACCGAGCGCCGTTTCTACCTCGCCAACGACGTCGAGTTGAACACCCGGCGGGCCGACGGAGCCGTGTACTTCGAGCTGGAGCTGAACGACGCATGGGTGTGGGACATGTACCGCCCGGCCCGCTTCGTCAAGCGGGTGAAGGTCGTGACGTTCCGCGACGTGAACATCGAGGAGCTGGAGCCGAGCACGTCGCTGTGAGCCGGCAGCGGCTGGCACGCTTCGGCGAGGACGTCGCCGCCCGATTCCTGCAAGCCCGTGGTGCTGCCGTGGTGGGCCGCAACGTGCGGGTGGGACGTGGCGAGATCGATCTGGTGGTTCGCATGCACGGCCGGCGCGTCGCCGTCGAGGTGAAGACGGTGGGGCCGGGCCGGAGCGGCGAGCCGGTCGACCAGTACGACCGTCCCAAGGCGGCCACGGTGCAGCGCCTCGCCCACCGCCTCCGCCCGCCGGCGACACGGGTCGACTTCGTGGGTGTGCGGGTCGTCGACGGCGGCGTGCGGGTGCGCTGGCTACCGGGCGTCGACTGAGAGCAGCCCGCCGCGGCGTCGCATCTCCTTGTACCAGCAGCCACGGTGCCAGTGGCGCCGTAGGTCGGGTGCCAGCTCCGGGATCACCACCAGGTGTCCGGTCCCCGGTTCGATGTCACCCGCACATCCGGGGCAGAGGTACTGCTTGCGGGCCTGGTACGGCTGGATGGCGTAGACGACCACCGGGTCGTCGCGAAGGCTCATCGGGGTGACCTCCACGGCGCGGGGACCGGCGTGACGGCGGCGAAGCCGACCACGAGGCCGACGTCGGTCGCGGTGCTGCGCTGCTTGCGGAAGGGGTCGAGTCCCATGGGCCGGCATGGTAGGAGGGGCGGAGGCGGAATCCGGGCAGGCGGCACGTTTCGTGTCATCCCGGCGCGTTACGCTCCGGTGAGTACGTAGTGTCGCCACGGCGGACGCCTTCCCGAGGCTCCCGGCGACCGGGCGTCGGGAGGACGCCGCATGGATCACCAGGCCCTCGTCGCCAGCATCGCCCCCTGCGGGCTCATCTGCCGGCTCTGTTTCCGGGCCGACCTCTGTGACGGATGTCGCTCGGATCGGAACCTCTGCGATCGCAACCTGTCCGACGAGGGTTGCCCGCAGCGGGAGTGCTCTCTGGAGCGCGGCATCGACGGCTGCTGGGAGTGTCCGGATCTCGCCACCTGCGACAAGGGCATCTACGCCCCGCAGCTCTCACCGAAGGTGAAGGCGTTCGCCCTCTACCTCCGGGACCACGGGGCGGAGGACTTCATCGCGGCGGTGGTGCGCAACATGGAGCGAGGCTTCAACGTCGAGAAGGACCGGGACTACGACGCCCTCACCATCGGCGGCGTCCACACTCTCCTGCGGACCGGCGAGCTCCCGGCCGAGTAGCCGGTTCCGTCCCAGGCGGCTTCGCTCGTGTCACACCGGCGGCATACGGTCGAGCCATGTTCGCTTCAGTGACTTCAGTGGCCTTGGTGGGTGTCGAGCCGCGTCCGGTGCGGGTCGAGGTGCACATCGGGGGAGGAACCCCGGCATTCCATCTCGTGGGCCTGCCCGACGCTGCCGTGCGTGAGGCCAAGGAGCGCGTGCGGGCGGCGATCCAGTGCACCGGGCGGTCGTTTCCGGGCCGGCGGGTGATCGTGAACCTCGCCCCGGCCGACCTGCCAAAGGGGGGCTCCGCTTACGACCTTCCGATCGCCCTCGGGGTGCTTGCCGCCGCCGGGGAGATCCCCCGCGACGTCGAGGGGGTCGTGGCGCTCGGTGAGCTGGCCCTCGACGGTGCGGTGCGCCCGGTCCGCGGTGGCCTGGGAGCGGCATCTGTTGCCGCTGACCTGGGGCGACGGTGTCTGTTGCCGCCGGCTTCGGCCGCCGAGGCGGCCTCGATGGAGCTGGGCTCGATCCATGCCGTCGGCTCGCTGGAGGAGGCGATCGGAGTGGCGGTGGGCGGGCATGACGGTGCCGCCCTACCCGCCCTGGCGGTGGCCGCCACCCCGCTGCTCGATCTGAGCCGGGTGCGGGGTCAGCCGGTGGCCCGCCGCGCCCTCGAGATCGCCGCCGCCGGGGGCCATCACCTCTTCATGGACGGCCCGCCCGGGGCCGGAAAGACCCTGCTGGCCCGCTGCTTCCCGGGGATCCTGCCTCCACTCGACCCGGCGGAGCGGTTCGAGGTGGCCATCGCCTGGGCCGCGGCGGGCCTGCCCAGGGCCGTACCCGATCAGCCACCGTTCCGGGCCCCGCACCACTCGGCGACCACGGCGGCCCTCATCGGCGGCGGGTCGGGCGTTCCTGTTCCGGGCGAGGCCACCCTCGCCCATCGTGGGGTGCTGTTCCTCGACGAGCTGGGGGAGTTCCCGCCTCACCTGCTCGATGCCCTGCGGCAGCCGATGGAGGAGGGGGAGGTGGTGGTGGCCCGCAAGGGTGCCTCGGTCACGTTCCCCACCCGGTTTCAGCTCATCGCTGCCAGCAACCCCTGTCCCTGCGGCTATGCCGGGGACCGGCTGGTGAGCTGCCGCTGCACGCCGCGGCTCATCGACCGCTACCGGCGGCGGCTCTCGGGCCCGTTGCTCGATCGTTTCGACCTGCGGGTGCGGGTCTCTCGCCTCGACGCCGGTGACATGACCGGCCCGCCCGGGGAGCCGAGCGCCCGGGTGCGGGAGCGGGTGGCGGCCGCTCGCCTGCGTCAGGCGGAGCGGGGCCGTCTCAACCGGGAGCTGGGGCGGGAGGCCCTCGACGCCCTCGCCTGGGGGCCGGGGGCGGTCGAGATGTTGGAGCAGTCGGTGCGCTCCTCGGCCCTCAGTGCCCGGGGATGGGATCGGGTGCGCCGGGTAGCGGCCACCATCGCCGACCTCGCCGGCTCCGAAGTCGTCACCGAGGCACACGCCGCCGAAGCCCTCGCCTACCGGGGCGCCGAGTGAGTGACGCCCGGCTTCGGCTGGCGTTTGGGGGCCTGCACCCGGAACGGATCCGGTGTCTCCTCGACCTCCACGGGCCGTCGGGCGCTGTGGCCGCCATCGAGCGGGGGGCGGTGAAGACGACGTCGCGGATCCGGGGCGAGGTGGCGGTTCCGGCTGCCGCGCGCAGGAAGCAGTTACAGGCCGCCGGGATCGAGGTGGTGCTGCGGGGCGGGCCGGGGTATCCGGCACACCTGGCGGAGCTGCCGGACGCCCCCGACCTGCTGTTCGTGCGGGGCACGCTGCCCGCAGAGCCGGGGGTGGCGATCGTGGGGACCCGGCGCTGCACCAGCTACGGGCGGCGCCTCGCCCGCCGCTACGGGAAGGCGGTGGCTGTTGCAGGCTGGCCGCTCGTCAGCGGGCTGGCCCGCGGCATCGACGGCGCCGCCCATCGCGGAACGGTGGAAGGTGGTGGTATCGGGGTCGCCGTGCTCGGTTGCGGCGTCGACGTTGCCTATCCACCGGAGCACAACGACCTCGGGGAGGACCTTATCCGCCTCGGCGGCGCCGTCGTCGCCGAATCGCCGCCGGGCACACCCCCGGAAGGCTGGAGGTTCCCCCCGCGTAACCGGATCATCGCCGGCCTCTCCCGGGCGGTGGTGGTGGTCGAAGCGGCCGTCACCGGAGGGGCGCTCATCACCGCCCGGGCCGCCCTCGAGCAGGGAATCGCCGTGTTCGCGGTCCCCGGCGACGTGGAGCGCCGCAGCTCGGAGGGCTGCAACCTGCTGATCCGCGACGGCGCCCACCCGGTGCTGGGGCCCACCGACCTGGTCGAGGCACTGAGCCTGGTGCTGGGACCACCGCCGGGCCGCGTGATGGCGGCTCCGGCGCCGTCAAATGTCAAGGGTGACGATGCCGAGCTCCTTCGCCTCGTCGACGACGGCGTCGGCTCCCTCGACCGTCTCGTGGAGCTGCTGGGGTGGGACCCCGCTGCTGTGCTGGCCGGGGTAGGGCGACTGGAGGCCTCCGGCGCCCTCCAGCGGGAGGCCGCCACCGTGGTGAGAGCCCGCTGAAAGGCGAGGGTCGTTGACGCGGGGCACCTCGGCGGCGACGATGCGGCCTTGTGATCGTTCCTTCCCCGATGTCCACCGGCCTTTTGGGTGCCATCAACGCCTATCTGGACCGGCTCGAGAACGAACGGGGACTGTCGCCAAACACGATCACTGCGTACCGGCGTGACCTCGGCCAGTTCACCGAGTTCTGCGGCCGCATGGGTCTCGACGGACCGGAGGACGTGAGCCGCCGTGTCATTCGCCGCTTCATGGCGAACCTCTCCACTCGGGGCTACTCCCGCCGTTCGGTGGCCCGCAAGACGTCGGCGGTGCGGGCCTTCTTCACCGATGCCGCCCGCCGCGGCCTGGTGCCCGCCAGCCCGGCCGCGGGCGTACACCAGCCCAAGCGGCCCAGCACCGTCCCCAAGGCGATCCCGGCCGGGACGCTCGGGGGCATGCTCGACGCCATCGTGGGCGACGAGCCGCTGGATCTGCGGGACAGGGCGATGCTCGAGATGCTCTACGCCACCGGGCTGCGAGTGTCGGAGCTGGCCGGCCTGCGGATCGGCGACGTCGAGCACGACGAGTACGTGCGAGTCGTCGGCAAGGGCGGACACGAACGGGTGGTCCTGCTCAACCGGCGGGCCCGCGACGCCATCGACGCCTACCTGGCCGAAGCACGCTCGGAACTCGCCGGCCCCGAGGCCGGAGACTCCCTGTGGGTGGGAGCCCGGGGTGGCCCGCTCGACGCCCGCGGCGTGCGCCGGGTGGTGCGGCGACGGCTCGGGACCTTCCCTCACGCCCTCCGCCATTCCTTCGCCACTCATCTGCTGGAAGGCGGCGCCGACCTTCGTAGCGTGCAGGAGTTGCTGGGTCACATTGAACTAGCTACTACCCAGATTTACACTTCCGTCACCCGCCGACATCTCAGGGCTACCTATGAACGCAGCCACCCCCGTGCCTGACCACGGCGATCGCGAGCTCGACGAGCTCTGGGCCCGATTCAAGGATCGGGGAGATCCGCTGGCGCGCGAGGGCCTCATCCTCCACTACTCGGCCCTGGTGAAATTCGTGGCCGGCCGTCTCCGCGCCGGGCTTCCCCGCAACGTCGATCCGCAGGATCTGATCTCCTACGGCACCTTCGGGCTCATCGACGCCATCGACAAGTTCGATCCGGGGCGCGGCTACAAGTTCGAGACCTACGCGGTCAACCGCATCAAGGGCGCCATCCTCGACGAGCTGCGGGCCCTCGATTGGGTGCCCCGCTCGGTACGGGCCCGGGCACGCGAGATCCAGCGCAGCCTCGCCGAGCTGGAGCACAGCCTCAAGCGCACCGCCACCGACCAGGAGCTCGCCGACCACATGGACATGCCGGTCGACGCCCTGCGGGACCACCTCGGGGAGATCTCGACGCTTGGCTTCGTCGCTCTCGATGAGCTGCTCAACCCTGACGAGCGAGACTCGGCCGCGGTGGGGGACTTGATGGCCGACCCTCGAGCGGCGGAGGGGAGCGGTGCCTTCGAGCAGGAGGAGACACGGTATCTCCTGGTCGACTCGGTGAATCGTCTCCCCGATCGGGAACGGCTCGTGGTCACCCTCTACTACTACGAAGGGCTCACCCTCGCCGAGATCGGGAAGGTCCTCAGCGTCACCGAGTCCCGGGTGTGTCAGATCCACACCAAGGCCGTGATGAGCCTGCGCAACCGTCTCATGGAGCCGCCCTACACGCGGTGCTGATCCGCGGGCTGGTCTCCACTTGGGGCCCGCGGTACACTCCCGCTCCGAAACCGCACGTCCACCGCAATCTCCGCGGGTCGGAGCCCTGGTGCTTCGAGGAGGCTCAAAGGGTGGGCGGAGGAACAACCCACAATCTCAGGAGGAAACCACGTGGCAGTCGTCACCATGCGGCAGCTACTGGAGGCCGGTGTTCACTTCGGCCACCAGACGCGCCGGTGGAATCCCAAGATGCGCCCCTACATCTTCGGTGAGCGCAACGGGATCCACATCATCGATCTCCGGCAAACCCTCGAACAGATCGAGCGCGCCGCCAAGGTCGCCAGGGACACCGCCGCCGCCGGCGGCACGGTGCTCTTCGTCGGCACCAAGAAGCAGGCTCAGGGCGCCATCAAGGAGGCCGCCGAACGGGCCGGCATGCCCTACGTCAACCATCGGTGGCTCGGTGGCATGCTCACCAACTTCCAGACCATCCACAAGCGCATCCGGTACATGCTCGAACTCGAGCGCATGGAGAGCTCCGGCGAGATGGACGCTCTGCCCAAGAAGGAGCGCCTCAAGCTGCGCCGAGAGCTGGAGAAGCTCCAGGCGGTGCTCGGCGGGGTGCGCACCATGCACCGCCAGCCCGACGCGGTGTACATCGTCGACGTCAAGAGCGAGCAGATCGCGGTCACCGAGGCCGCCCGGCTCGGCATCACGGTGATGGCGCTGGTGGACACCAACTGCGACCCCGACAACATCGACCTGGTGATCCCCGGCAACGACGACGCCATCCGGGCGTCGCAGCTCGTCACGTTCCTCATCGCCGACGCCGCCAGGGAGGGCCGCCTCCTCAGCGAGGCAGGAGGCGGCAAGGCCGCCGCGCCGGCCGACACCGCACCCGAGTCGGTGCCCGAGACCGCCGAGGGGGCATCATGACCATCGGCACCCAGGACATCCAGGCGCTCCGCAAAGAGACCGGGGCCGGCATGATGGACGCCAAGCGGGCGCTGCAGGACGCAGGCGGTGACATGGACAAGGCCAAAGACCTCCTGCGTGAACGCGGGCTGGCGGCGGCCGCCAAGCGCACCGATCGGGTCCAGACCGAGGGCACCATCGGCTCGTACCTGCACTTCCAAGCCGGCCGGCCGGTGATCGGCGTCATCGTCGAGCTGGCGGCCGAGACCGACTTCGTGGCCAAGAGCGAAGCATTCCAAGCGGCAGCCAACGACCTGGCGCTGCACATCGCCGCCGGTCGGCCGAGCTGGCTACGGCGTGAGGACGTTCCCTCAGACGTGATCGGCAAGGAGAAGGAGTTGATCGCGGCCCAGGCCCGCAACGAAGGCAAGCCCGACAAGCTCATCGACAAGATCGTCGAGGGACGGCTCCGGGCCTTCTACGAGGACAACGTGCTGTACGACCAGAGGTTCGTGCGCACCGAGCAGTTCGACGGCACCGTGGGCGACATGGTGAAGAACCTGGCGGTCACGATGGGCGAGAACATCTCCATCGCACGTTTCAGTCGGCTCCAGGTCGGCGAAGGTGTCGAGTAGCAGTGGCCAACAGAGTCGTCCTCAAGCTCTCCGGTGAGGCCTTCGCCGATCCCCAACTCCAATACGGCATCGACCCGAAGATGGTCAGCAGGGTCGCCGAAGAGATCGCCCTGGTGTCCGCCGAGGGGCATCAGGTGGCGATTGTGGTCGGTGGCGGCAACATCTTCCGCGGCCTCAGCTCCGCCGCGGCGGGCATGGAACGTGCCAACGCCGACTACATGGGGATGCTGGCGACGGTGATCAACGGCCTGGCGCTGCGCGACGGTCTCGAACGGGCAGGCGCCACCGCCCGGGTGCTCACCGCCATCACGATCCGAGAGGTGGCCGAGCCCTACATCCGGCTGCGTGCCATCCGCCACCTGGAGAAGGGCAGGGTGGTGGTCTTCGCCGGGGGCACCGGGAATCCGTTCTTCACGACCGACACGACGGCGGCGCTGCGAGGAGCCGAGATCGGCGCCGACGTGGTGCTCAAGGCCACCAAGGTCGACGGCGTGTACACGGCCGACCCGGTCACCGATCCCACGGCGGAGGAGCTCCACGACATCACCTACATGGACGTGATCTCACGGCAGCTCAAGGTCATGGATACCACGGCCATTACGATGTGTATGGACAACGACCTCCCGATCCGGGTTTTCAGCATGGTCGAGCCGGGCAACATCGCCGCCGCTGTGCGGGGGGAGCCGATTGGGACGCTAGTGCACTGAGGTGGCGCCATGATCAACGAACTGCTGGACGAAGCAATCGCCAAGATGGATCAGGCAGTAACGCACACCGCTCAGGAGTTCTCGATGGTCCGCACCGGACGCGCCAATCCCGGCCTGCTGCACCGCGTCATGGTCGACTACTACGGCACCCCCACCCCGCTCCAGCAGATCGCCGGCTTCAGCGTCCCTGACGCCCGCATGCTGGTAGTGCAGCCGTACGACAGGTCGTCGATGCACGCCGTGGAGCGGGCCATCCAGGAAGCCGACCTCGGCCTCAACCCGTCCAACGACGGCAACGTCATACGCCTGGCGTTCCCAACGCTCACCGAGGAGCGCCGCAAGGACCTGATCAAGATGGTGCGCCACGTCGCTGAGGAGGGACGGGTGGCCATCCGCAACGTTCGCAGGCACATCAAGGACGGCATCGAATCGCTGGAGGGCGAGGTGTCGGAGGATGACATACGGCGTGCCGAGAAGGAACTGCAGGATCTCACCGACGATCACACCCACCGAATCGATGAGCTCCTGGTCCACAAGGAAGAAGAGCTGCTCGAGGTCTGACCGCAAGAGCAGCACGCGGGAGGAGGGCGGTTGAGCCGTCGAGGAGACTCCGGGAGGTTCGACCCACAGCCCGGTGACCCGTGGCATCCCGATTGGTCGCTCGAAGACGACGCCGACCTCGAGGCGGCCGCAGAGCCCGGAACAGGACCGGAATCCGAGCAGGAGAGCTCCGAGCAGTCGGGCTGGCTCTCCCGCCTCAAGCGCAGCTTCGCCCGCGACGACACTGAGCCGGGCGGCGACAGCGATTCCTCCGTAGAAGCCGTCTATGCGGTGCTGCGATCTCCCGACTCCGAGGACATTGAACCAGGAGCGCAGGGCACGCCGCCGGCGGCGAGTGACGAGACCGCTGTCGAGGAACCACCTCCCGCGGCAACCGAGACGAGTGCTCCCGTCGATGAGCCGGTGGCGGCCGCGGAGGCGGCGCCGGAGGCGATCGCCCCACAGGATGCCGCCCAGGAGACGGCGGCGGCGGTCGAGCCACCGATCTCCGGGGTGATCGTCGTAGAGGACGGTGACCTCGACGCAGCCATCGCGGCGGCCGAGAAAGAGGCGGCGCGGCAACGGAGGAGAGCGAAGAAGGAGGCGGCGGCCCAGG